>JBOIDW010000197.1:0-2457 GCA_050740655.1 Gammaproteobacteria bacterium
GAATAATCGAGGCGGTCGACTCCTGTGATCAACGTGCGGCTAACCAAGCTCCCGAGGAGGCGTTGGCCATAGACAGCGTTCCGCCCTTTCGCCGCTTGGGTCATCACCTCATCGACATCGATACCGATGGGAAACACACCTGTATAGGTGCGTGCCCCGCGCAGCGACACCGCGCCGTCCGGGTCAATCCTAGCCCCGAGCCCATCTTCGGCGGCGTGTAGGAACGCCTTCCGGTCTAGCTCCGTTTGAAACCCGAGTAGATCGTAGGCGCAGAGACAGCGCAACAAATCCTCGTGCCCAGGCAGTGTCCGCAGGACATCATAGGGTGGGAATGGGATATGGAGAAAAAACCCGATGGGTTGGGAAACTCCAAATCGCCGCAGCTCCGAGGCCAGGCGGATAAAATGATAGTCATGCACCCACATGATGTCTTCGGCGGCGAGGAGTGAGACCAGCCTCTTGGCGAACTGCTTATTGACGCGCTCATAGGCTCCTAGGTCTTGGCGCTGGAAGTCGACCCGGTGCAATTGGGTGTGAAACAAAGGCCAAAGCACGCCGTTGGCATAACCTCTGTAGTACCCACGATAATCGTCGCTCGATAACGGCAAAGTCGCAAACGAGATCCCATCCTGCTCCACGGTGTGGACTCTGATGGGGACATCGTCTACGACCTCGCCGCTCCAGCCAAACCACAGTCCGCCTGATTCGCTCAAAGCCGCCATGACACCGACCGCAAGGCCACCCGGCGCCCTGCGCCCGGTTCTGGGCACAGCCACGCGGTTGGAAACGATCACCAAACGGCCCAAAATGCTTCCTCCCGCTGTTCTCTCGTTATTATAGCCTAGGTGGATCCCTATTTATACTGCGCGCATCGGCCGCGCTCTGCTGCTCCTCGCGGTTGATAGCCAAGAGCTCATCCGGGAATCGCTTCGATCTGAACCTTGGCTAGCCCTGCATCCTTCATCCCGAGCCGTATGGCGGCCGCACGCGAGAGATCGATAACCCGCCCTTTTATGTAGGGCCCACGATCGTTGATCTCGACTTTGACCGACTTGCCGTTCCTGACGTTGGTCACTGCGACCTTGGTCCCTAACGGCAGGGTTCGATGCGCTGCGGTCAGCTCGTCTTGGTTGAAGATCTCGCCGTTCGCGGTTTCTTTGCCGTGGAATCCCGGTCCGTACCACGAAGCGGTGCCCACCTGCTCGAAGGCCGGAGCCTTGTGAGCCATGCCTCTGGCAGCAGCCCATCCCACACTGAAAAATGCAAGAGTGGCGAAAACCAGCAACGGACTGGCCAGTGGACGATAGCAAGCTTGTAGTTCCGACATACCTTTGTTCTCCTCTTGGGTCTCTGCCAGTGGAGGCAACAAGGCTTGTGCCACACCCGCATCTGCCACTTAAGCCATTGATGTAGTGGTTTAATTCTGGGGCGCTACTTCGAGGGCCGGAGGCGGTCCATCGGCAAGGATTACCTGCCGCCCAGTAATCATTACCTGGGCAGATCGCCAATCAGCAGGATTTTCCGATTCCTCGTCCCGTGGTTTACAATCCAGAATTTCCATGGTCGTCAGTACCCACCCATGCCCACCGCGAACTAGCGCACGGTCGCAACGCGAATCATGTCCCATGCATTGATAGTCGATGACGACCTGAATTCGCTCGCAGGCCTAGCGGAGCTCGTCGGTCGGCAGGGGTTTACCACTGACACGGCGAGCAGCTTGGGGGAAGCGCGCGACAAGATGGCCGGGAGGCGTCCCGACGTTGTGCTGCTGGATCTCGTGCTGCCGGACGGCAACGGGATGGATCTCTTTCAGGATATAGAATCCCGCAGCGCGACTGAGGTGGTCCTGATTACGGGTAATGCGAGCCTGGAAACGTCGATCGAGGCGCTGCGGCTCGGGGCCGCCGATTACCTGACCAAGCCGGTCAACCTCAAGCACCTGAAAAACGTCTTGTCCCGGGTCGCCCGCCCCGCCGATCTCAAAGCAGAGCTCGACGAGCTGCGAGGTGATCTCCGCAGCATCGGCCGCTTTGGCAGTTTGATCGGCGTGTCGCGGGCGATGCAAAAGGTCTACGACCAAATTGCCCGCGTAGCGCCGACGGCCGCGACCGTTCTCATCGCGGGGGAGAGCGGCACCGGCAAGGAACTCGTCGCGCACACGCTCCACGGCCTGAGCCGCCGCAGGAAAGAGGCGTTCCTCCCCGTCAATTGCGGCGCAATTCAGGCGCAACTGATCGAAAGCGAGCTGTTCGGTCATGAAAAGGGCAGCTTTACCGGGGCGACACGCGAGCACAAGGGCTACTTCGAGCAGGCCGACGGCGGCACCCTGTTCCTCGATGAGGTCACGGAGATGCCGTCCGAGCTCCAGGTCAAGCTGTTACGAGTCCTCGAGACCGGCACGTTCATGCGTGTAGGTGCCGACAAGCAGATCGAGACCGACGTGCGCGTGATCGGCGC
>JBOIDW010000198.1:0-1775 GCA_050740655.1 Gammaproteobacteria bacterium
AGCGCACCCTGGTCTCGGACTTGGGGAATCCCGCCCAGGGGCCGCTGGGCCGCAGCCCCATCGGTCTCGCCCTGGAGGCGGGCGGCACGGTGCTGGTCATCGACGCTGACGCCGGGCAGACTCGCGGGGTGCTGTTCCGGGTGAACGCGGCGAGCGGCCAGCGCACCCTGGTCTCGGACTTCAACAACACCGCCCAGGGACCGCTGGGCGTCAACCCCTCCGGTGTCGTCCTGGAGGTGGGCGGCACGGTGCTCGTCATCGACACTGAAGCGGGGACTACTATGGGGGCGGGGACGGGAGGCGGGGCGCTGTTCCGGGTGAACGTGGCGAGCGGCCAGCGCACCCTGGTCTCGGACTTGGGGAATCCCGCCCAGGGGCCGCTGAGCCTCAATCCCTTCGACCTCGCCCTGGAAGCGGGCGGCACGGTGCTGGTCATCGAACCGGGCCTGAGGGGGCGTGATCTCGGGTTGCTCCTCCGGGTGGACCGGCTGAGCGGCAAGCGCAGCGTGGTCTCGGACTTCAGCAACATCGCCCAGGGGCCGCTGGGCGTGGACCCCGACGATATCGCCGTGGAGGCGGCCGGTACGGTCCTGGTCATCGACGATGGCGGGGCGGCGGGTCCCGGCGCGCTGTTCCGGGTGGACCGGCTGAGCGGGTTGCGGACGGTGGTCAGCGATTTCGGCAATGCCGGGCAGGGCGACCTCGGCGATGAACCGTCGGGCGTGGCCGTGCCCGTAGCGGTGCCCGTAGCCGTACCCAACTGCTACGGCCGCGTCCCGACCCTCGTCGGTGACAACGGCAACAACGTCCTCAACGGCTCCCCCGGCGCCGATGTGATCCTCGGGCTCGGGGGCGCCGACGTCATAGACGGCCGGGGCGGTAACGACCGCATCTGCGGCGGGAACGGCAACGACACCTTGCGCGGTGGTACCGGCAGAGACCGGGTCAAGGGCGGTACCGGCAACGACCGGCTGGACGGCGGGGCCGGGACCGATGTCCTCAACGGCGGCCCAGGCAGTGATCGCTGCCGGCGCGGGGAGGTAAACATCAGTTGCGAGCGGTGACACGCCGATCGTTTGTGCGGGTGCGCTGCGCGGCGTGGCGCACCGGTGCGCCGGTCGCGTATCCCGCATGGCATCGGGTGGTTCCGCGTCGATCAACAATGCATCAGGAGGACGTTGAAGCTACGGCCTTTATCTTTAATATACGTACATCGGTCAACAATTATCATTACTCCGACGTCATGCCGCCGAAAGCCGGCATCCAGGAGGGACTTCATGGGCTGCACTGGACCCCGGCTTCCGCCGGGGTGACGGCTAGAGAGGTTAATGTAGATTCGGTAAGTTGTGCCCGTTTGCAGTATAGCAATGGAGTGCGCCGCACTGTGCGTAGGTCGATGACTTCGACCTATCGCCGGATGACGGCCGTGAGCTGACCCGCGCGGCGAATTGCGGCCGCTCAAATAAAGATCAACGTACGGTGGGCTAAGGCGTGTGCGCCGTTGCATCGGTCGGTCGCGTCCATCGAGGCGGCGCCCGTGCTACACCCCCTGCAAGCGGCTATCATGCGCGCACGGTCACCGGTCAAGGCGCCAATCGCATGAGCATAGCGGGGGAGATTTACATCGGCGGGGCCGCAGTCCCGCAGCATCTATTGTTACGCTGTGCCAACCGGCACGGCCTGATCGCCGGGGCCACGGGTACCGGGAAGACGGTCTCGGTCCGGGTGCTGGCCGAGGGCTTTTCCGCGGCCGGCGTGCCGGTATTCATGGCCGA
>JBOIDW010000199.1:0-1686 GCA_050740655.1 Gammaproteobacteria bacterium
CTCAAGTTGTTGCGGGCGGAGACGGTAGCTGGAGATGGTATTGGCCAGCGGGCCGGACTCGGAAAAAAAGTGTTCGAGCTGCAGTTCGGTGTCCCTCAGACCGCGTCGAGAGGGCTCACAACGGCCCTGCCGCCACGGTTCAGGACGTGAGTGTAAATCATGGTCGTGCTTACGTCCGCGTGACCAAGGAGTTCCTGGATGGTCCTGATGTCGTAGCCATTCTCCAGCAGATGGGTGGCGAAGCTATGTCGCAGGGTATGAGGCGTTGCGGGCTTGTGGATGCCGGCCTCGCGCACGGCCCTGCGCATGAACCGCTGAATGTTTTGCTCATCGGAATGGTGGCGCCGAACGGCACCCGAACGCGGGTCCACGGATCGCTTCCCCGAGGGAAACACATACTGCCACGCCCAATCGCGTCCGGCTTTCGGGTATTTTCGTTCAAGTGCATAAGGCAGGTATACCTCGCCGTATCCCTCAGCCAAGTCCCTGACATGCAGCCTCTGCACGCGGTCCAGATGAGATTGAAGCGGCGCTACCAGCGACGCTGGCAGCATCGTGACGCGATCCTTGAAGCCTTTTCCTTCACGCACCACGAGCTCCCGGCGGGGGAAGTCCACGTCCTTTACCCGCAAGCGCAGGCACTCGAGGATGCGCATGCCGGTTCCATACAGCAGGTGCAGAATCAGCCCGCCTGTACCCTCCACGCCGGAAAGGATCGCATTGACCTCCCCCATCGTGAGCACGACCGGCAGTCGCTGCGGCCTCTTGGCGGTCTCGATCCCATTAAGCCAGGGAAGTTCTTCGGCGAGAACTTCCTTATAAAGAAACAGCAAGGCGCTCTTGGCTTGGTTCTGGGTCGAGGCAGAGACCTGCCCCTTAACCGCCAGATGCGTCAGGAATGCCTCGACTTCCTGAGCCCCCATCTCCCGCGGATGGCGTTTGCCCTGAAACAACACGAAACGTCGAATCCAGTCGACGTAACTCTCTTCCGTACGAATGCTGTAATGCTTCAGCCGGATACGATCGCGAACCTGATCCAGCAGACGTGGCGTGGCTGTGGGCATCGGCAAACCCCCTTTTGACGTGGTTGACAACCCGCTTCGGGGTCACCAAACTTCGCTTAACCCATTGTTCTGACGCTATGCGACTTCCATATACTGTTAATATATACAGCCCTCTGACGCTTTGTAAAGCGTCTTTTCGGGGGCCGACTTCTAGTTGAACTAAACCGCTTATGCGGTGGTGGTCTGAGCTTTACCGTCCGGTGAAGTCATTCGAATCGAAGTGGGGGTGCGAGCGGCGCGCGTGAGGTGGTGTGCAGCCTGCGGGCTCGTGTGTCAGCGTGGTTACGCGGGGATGGTCCCGCGTCAACGACGAGGAGACACATATGGGCGCACTACGCAAGCAGATGGAAGCGGACATGGCGCTGCGGGGGCTGGCGTACCGCACGCGGCAGGCCTACATCGAGTCGGTTGCGAAGGTGGCGAAGTTCTACGGCAAGTCACCCGATCAGATCAGCGAACCGGAATGCCAGCGCTACCTGCTGCACCTTCTCGAAGAACGCAAGCTCGCGCACAGTAGCTGCAATATCGTGTGCAGCGCGCTTACATTCTTCTACCGGGTAACGCTGAAGCGTCGCGAGGCGGAGTTTTGCCTGCCGCGCCCGAAGGTGCCGCAGCGGCTGCC
>JBOIDW010000200.1:0-3001 GCA_050740655.1 Gammaproteobacteria bacterium
GGTCGGCATCAAAGTCGAGCTGCAGGGGGTCTTGGAGGCGAAGGCTCAGTTCGAGGACCTGCAGAGGCAGCTCCAAGAGCTGACGGATCGTCGAGCGGCTGCAGAGTCGCGCATCACCGCCGAAGCAAGCGTCGGGCTGTTCGGAGAATTCGAGCAACGCGGCCGCCTAGTCGAGATATACCGCGAGACCGCGCTAGCCATAGAGGCGCTATTGCCGCAGATGCGCGCACTGGCGGCGGCCAATCCTGGGATCGTGGGGCTCGCCGATTCGGTCGATGCGGCGGAGGCTGAGTTGGCGGGCCTGAGACAGACTTCGAACGAAGCGATCCTGGATCTGCGCCAGGGACTCCAGTCAGGGGCCGCGTCGCTGTTCAAGGAGTTTATCACCGGCGCGAAGACCGCCGGAGAAGCTTTCGCTGCTTTCGGGAATATCGTCCTCGAGACCATCGCCGAAATCATCGCCAAGGAGTTTGCCAAGCAATTATTCGGGGGCTTAGCCGACAGCGCAGGCGGCGGTGGTGGATTCCTCGACGTACTATTCGCGTTCTTCCACTCTGGGGGCATCGTCGGAGCCGGCGGCCCGCGCCGGCCTGTATCCCCGCTGGTCTTCGCCGGCGCCACGCTCTTTCACGGCGGCGGGGTTGTTGGCGCAGGCGGCCCGCGCCGGCCCATATCCCCGCTCGTCTTCGCCGGCGCCCCGAGTTTTCAGACCGGCGGGTTGGTCGGGTTACGCGATAATGAGGTCCCCGCCATCCTGGAGCGCGGCGAGGAGGTCCTGACCCGCGACGATCCACGCCACCGGGCAAATGCTGGAGGGGTGACCGTGGTCATGAATATCAACACCCCGGATGCGCAGAGTTTCCGGCGGTCCCAGGGCCAGATCGCCGCTGAGCTGTCCATAGGCATCGGGCGAGCCCGCAGGAATCTGCCCTGATGCCTGCGTTTGTCGAGGTCCGCCTGGAGAATAATCTGGTGCTCTACGGGAGCGTCGGAGGGCCTCAGTACTCGACCGACGTGATCGTAGTACGCTCGGGCCGCGAGCAGCGCAACGTGAACTGGTCGCAGTCGCGCGGGCGCTGGGAGATTGGAGAACGGCAAGTGGACACCGCCGAGCTGCAGGCGATCATAGGATTTTTCAGGGCACGCCAGGGTCGGGCCGAGGGATTCAGGTTTAAGGATTGGGCAGACTACCGCGCAACCCGCACGCCGCTGATCCATAACGGGGTAATCACTCAAGGCATCCTCGGCAACGGTCTCGGGAACGGGACTGCCGGCCCCTACCAAACCAATAAGCTCTATTCGAGCGGCGCGACTTCGACAACTCGAAAGATCTCTAAGTTGGTGGCGCCGATCTCTGTGTATGTCAACGGGGTTTTGACGGGCGCGGGCGTGCCGGACATGAACACGGGGCTGGTGACCTTCCTCGCGGGCGCCCCATCCATCACGGACACGCTGACGTGGACCGGCGAATTCGATCTGCCCGCCCGGTTCGACGTGGACGAAATGCGCACGCGGTTCGATGCCTACCGGGCGGTGGATGGAGAAGCATTGCACTGGATTTTCACGCTCCCAGTTGTCGAGCTGCGTCAATGAAAGCGCTGACCGGCACCGCCACGACGCATCTGGCCGGCGAGGTCACAACGCTGTGCATGTGCTGGCGGATTACCCGCGCCGACGGCATCGTGCTAGGGTTCACCGACTACCACGAGGACCTAGTGATTGCGGGCCTGACCTACATGGCGCAATCGGGCATGGTCCGGGCTACCGCGTTGACCGGCACGTCCGATCTCGGAGTGGACAATGCGGACGTCGAGACCGTGCTCGACTCCGCGACGATCGATCGGGAGGATATGGAGGCCGGGCGGTACGACTTTGCGGAGATCAGGATCTTCCTGACCGATTACCTCAACCCGACCGATTGGGACGTCAAGCTGCTACGCGGGACGATCGGCGAGGTCGTGGTTGGGAAACACGCGGGCCGGGCGGAGCTGCGGAGCCTGACCCAGCGGCTCAAGCAACGCATAGGGCGATCGCATGAGGTGAGCTGTCCGTATGAGCTGGGTAGCCCAAAGTGCGGGGTTAACTTGGCCCTGTTCACGCGTACCGGAACCGTTACCGCTACGACACCGTCCAATGCTCGATTTATTGATACCGCGCGTACGGAAATAGCGCGGTGGTTTAGGGGCGGGAAGCTGACCTGGACATCGGGGGATAATAACGGTCTTTCGATGGAGGTGGCGATGAACAACCCGACGGGCAATATCATGCGCTTGATGCTGGCCATGCCATTTCAGATTGCGCTCGGAGATGCGTATAGCGTACACGCCGGTTGCGACAAGACCTACGCGACCTGCAAAGCCAAGTTCAACAACTTCAATTTCGGCGGCTTCACGTTTATCCCCGGGTCCGACTTCCAGCTCTCATTCCCGGATCATCGAGGTTCATAGCGGGATATGGAAGTCTTGCGCCGCCACCGGATCAAGGTCCTTTTGCTCGTGATAATGCTCGGGAGCATAGTTGACGTTATGTCTACGTGCGCGGCAATAACGCACGGCGCGACGGAGCTCAATCCTGTCGGAGCGTGGCTATTGGATCATGGCGGGTGCCGCAGCCTATGGGCCTCTAAGATTTTATTTCTCGGGATCTTGGCATTGGTCTCCCTTGCGCCCGACTTGCCGCAGTGGTATCCACGTTGGCTAAGCGCCGTTGCTTCTGTTTATGCATGCCTGTCGATTTACGAGTTAGCCTGGGGAGGATAGATGGACACGCTTTCCAGGGTCAGAGCCATCGTCGCGGAGGTGGCCGGGATAAAAATCGCAAGCGCCGACGATGTGCCGGCAGATCTTGGCATAGATTCGGTCGGCATGGTTGAAATAGCGTTCTCGATAGAAGACATTTTCGAGGTTGAGTTGCGCAATGACGAATTGCGCGGGATAAGAACCGTCAAGGATCTTGCGACGCTCATCGACGGCAAATGCCGCAAGTGGAGGATGTGATCGCA
>JBOIDW010000201.1:0-23841 GCA_050740655.1 Gammaproteobacteria bacterium
ACGCTCCAGGGCCATGTAGCCGAGATAAAGAAACAGTAAGACCAGCTCGGAGGTGAGCCGCGCGTCCCACACCCACCAGGTGCCCCACATCGGCTTGCCCCATAGTGAGCCGGTGGCCAGCGCGAGCGCCGTAAACGCCGCCCCCAGCGGCGCACTGGCCGCGGCCAGCGACTCGGCGACCTTGACCCGCCACACCAGTACTACGACGCCGCAACCCGCGAGCACCGCATAGGCGAACAGCGACATCCAGGCGCTGGGCACATGGATGAAGATAATGCGATAGCTGTCGCCTTGTTGATAATCGGGTGGCGCGACGACGAGCCCCCAATAGAGGCCCATCGCGAATAACCCGGCCGTGAGCCAGCCGATGCGCGGCGACCAGCGCCCGGCCCATAGATAGAACGCCCGCGGATTAACGAGTGTTTGAAGGTCTTTCAACTCAAGCCGCCCGGGCGCGCAAGGCGGCCGCCGTGGCAAACGGTGCCAGTGTCAAGGCCAGCGCCAGGATCGCGCCCAGTAGATAAAGCTGCCCGCCGCTGGGCAGTCCTTGGGCCGCAGCCAAGCTGGCCCCCGTGCCGAAGACCAGTACCGGGACATAGAGCGGCAGCAGCATCAAGGCCAGCAACAAGCCGCCGCTGCGCAGGCCCACCGTCAAGGCCACACCGACGGCGCCGAGCAAGCTAAGCACCGGGGTGCCGAGCAGCAGCGTCGCAAGCAACACGCGGGTCGCAGCGAGCGATAGATCGAACATGAGGGCCAGCAGCGGCGTGAGCAGCAATAGTGGCACGCCGGTACTGAGCCAATGGGCGCAAGCCTTGACCCCTACCAGCAGCGGCAGGGGATGCGGGCTCAGCAGGAGCTGATCGAGGCTGCCGTCTTCCAGATCCGATCGAAACATACCCTCCAAGGATAACAGCGTTGCCAGCAGCACGGCGATCCAAATCGCCCCGGGGCCGATCCGCGCCAGGGTTACCGCATCATTACCCAGGGCCAGGGGAAACAGGCTGCCGACCATCACGAAAAACACCACGGGGTTGCCGGCCTCCGCGGCACGCCGCCAGACCGAGAGCAGATCGCGTTTGAGCAACGCGTGTAGCAACCCGGATGCGGAGCGCCCCGTCACGGACCGGCGCCCAGCACTAGCGGTTTGGCCTCCGGGAGGTCTATCGGCTGATGACTGGTGAGCACGGCGACCCCTCCGTCCCGTGCGTGCTCGCGCAGCATCACCACGAGGTTGTGGGCCGCGGGCCGGTCGAGGGCGGTAAAGGGCTCATCCAGCAACCATAGCCGCCGCTGGGCGACCAACAGTCGCGCCAAGGCCAGTCGGCGCCTCTGCCCGGCCGAGAGCCGGTAACCCGGGACCTCGGCCAATGTCGCAATACCCATGCGTAGTAACGCGGTCTCGGGATCGCCGTCACCGGATTGAAGGGCGCGGGCCACCTCGAGATTTTCTCGCGCGGTGAGCTCGCGCTTGACACCGTCCTGGTGCCCGACGTAGCAGAGATCCGCCAGGTATTCCGGCCGCCCGCCGTCGATCGCGCGGCCGCGCCAGTGCACCTCGCCGGTGTCGGCCGGCAATAGACCGCAGAGGATACGCATCAGGCTGGATTTCCCTACGCCGTTCGCGCCGCTGATGAGGAGGATCTCACCGGCTTGCACCTGGAAGCTCAAGCCCGCGAACAAGACCCGATCGCCGCGCAGGCATCCGAGCTCGCTGGCGACAAGCGTAGCGGCGTCAACGCTCCCCACACGCATTCCCTGCACGGCGGGTTAGGCACGCCCTTGGCCAAGTCATCCGCCGCCCTGGGTTACCGGGCGGACGGCTTGCCGTACCGGCGCTGGAACGGACCTCTTGCATCCCTTCGCACGCCGCGGGATGGAGAACACTGCACTCGTCTTGAACGCACCATGCCAACGGTGTCGAGCCCATCAGAATTGGCGCAACTAGGCAATACTAGGCTGCTCGCCCACCGTGCGCCGAACCAAGCCATGCCTGACCGGATTGTAACGCGCGTAGTCTACATTACGCGCAAAATCGGTGTCGTCGCGGATGGGGTGTAAGGAGTGCCGGCCCCCGCAGGAGCAGGGGCCGGCACTCGAGGGTATGGCCGTTAGAGGTCCTGGTTGGGATCTCTGAAGATATCGGCGTCCGATTTCTGGAACGGCGTGCGAGCGTCCAGAGAGTTCAGGAATCCCAGCAAATTGTCCCGGTCCGCCTGGCTTAGCGTAGTCGCGATGGTGCCGCCGCCGAACCCATGCAGGTTAAAGACATCGGTCAGGGTCTGGGCCGCCCCGTTATGGAAGTAGGGCGCGTGGAAGCTCACGCTCAGCAAGGACGGGACGTTGAAGCCGCCGGGGTTCCCACCCAAGGGAGCCTGCCCTATGGTCGCGCCCGCGCCGCGGATCTCGATCGGGTGGACCGCGCTGAAGGTCCCGATGTTCTCGATGAACTGTAGGGCGCTTGGATCGAGCACGGGAGCGAAGTAGGACACGGCCTGGTTGGCGATGATCGTGAGACCGGAGTCGCGCACCACGCCGCCCGCCGCGAATGCCCTGTCAAGCGACGGGTTGTTGGCGTAGATCACCTGGCTCTTGGTCCACTTGGCCCCCCCGTGACAGGACGCACAGTTAATGCGGAAGACATCGGCCCCGACGGCTGCGGCCGGGTCCTGCGGGACATTGAAAGGCCGCACGGTCTCCGCCCATTGGGTCTCGAAGTCCAGCGCCTCGCTCGCCCCCTGCGAGAACCCGTGGTCAAAAACCGCCGGGTTAGGTGCCGCGGCGCTGAAGGGCGGGTCGCTCGCGAAGCCTACGCCGCCCTGCACGCCACGCGAGTTGTTGTTGAAGTCCGTGACGCTGTCGCGTGCGGCACTGTAATTGTTGATGCGGATGTCGTGCGGACCGTTGACCTTGGAGTAGAGGCCGTCGAGCGGGATGGTGTTGCGCGGCCCGTCGCCGAAGATCCAGGTCACGCCGTCGGAAAGGCCCGCCGGGTGGCAGGAGCCGCAGCTGCTCCAGGCGTTGTTGGACTGCTTGCCGCGGAAGTCAAGCGGAACGATGTTGCGGATCTGCTGCCCCACCAAGCCGTTATCCGGTACCCCCAGGGCGGTAAAGAATACCAGCTTGCCGAGCAGGACCGCGTGCTCATGGCTGCCGGGCTTGGGTGGCTCGGACGAGGCGACATCCCTCCGCACCGTGACGCCAGCTCCCAAGTCCAGGATCGAGACAGAATGGCCGACCTCGTTGTTCACATAGGCGAAGCGCCCGTTCAGTGCGATTCCGGTGGGGATGTTGCCCGTCTGGAAGCGTACGACCGAGTTGGGCGCGCCGATACTGAGTTGGCCATTGACCCGGCGTACCCGTAAGACGTAGTTACCCCCGCGGCTCACGATAAAGAAGGTATTGCCGCTCGGGCTGGCGTCGATGGCCACGATGTCGTTGCCGAAGAGCCTGGCGAGGCTTTGGGTAGGATTCGCCGGAACGGGCTCCGTATCGATTTGGTCGTTCAGATTCACGGCCGCGCCCACTTCCTGAATACTCTGGGTGCTGACCACGTTTACCAACGCCTGGACGTTGACCGTGAACTGCACGGGTGGCTCGGGCTGAGCCCCGATGTTGGGCAGGTACAGCCGGTTGCCGCGGATCACAGCGGAAAAGAACTGGTTCGGGAACACCCCCTGGGGGTCCTGGGCTACGTCGGGATCAGCCGGGCTGACCGCGGTCAGATCGGGACAGAAGGTCTGGTTGACCGGGTCCGGATTGGCCGTGCCGTTGCAGAAGGCCGCGCGGTTAGCGGTGAAGCCGCTGTCGGCGAGCGGCGCAAGTGTGGTGGTGACGATGTTGTTCGGCGCGTCGACCCTGAACGAACGCACTATCCCTTGCTTGCCATCATCGAAGCCCTCCCGTCCGGCCGGACCCGGTCTCAAGCGGGCGTAGAAATCCGTGACGAAGACGCGCTCGTTGTTTCCGGGGCCGTCGGTCACTGCGATCGCGAAGGGGTTCCCGCCTACGTTCACGGTGTCGATGACGCGCCGATTGCTGGTGTTGATGATCGAGACCGTGCCGGCCGTATGGTTGGCGACGAACAGCCGTTTGCCGTTCGGGGTCAGGGCGCAGCCCCTGGGCTCGGTGCCGACTGGGATGACCCTGACCACCCGGCGAGACCCCGGTGCGATCACCGACACTGTTCCGTCGGCGCCGTTGGTGACGAAGATGTCCCCGCCGCGCGGGTCCACGGCTACGCAATGGGGTTCGTTACCCACCGCGATCTCGGCGACCTTCGTGAGGCGGCGACCTCCGCCTCGGACGTCGAAGAACGTCACGCTGTCAGCCTCGTGGTTGACGTTGACCAAGCGGCTCCCGTTGTTGGTGAGCGCGATGTCGGTCGAGCGCGTCGGTGCTGCCTCAACCGCGGAGGCGACGCAGAGGAACGTCAAGCCCACGATCGCGAGGATGGCGTCCCGTGTGCGGGGCCGGCTGGCTTTTCTTAAGAAATTATGCGTGCTGGCCCCCTTTTTCGTTCTTGGAGAACCGTCGCGGAATAGGTGCGGCACCGATAATGGGCCGTGTACCCGAAACCACGGTGATACCGTAACCCGCCTGATGTTCAGCCTAGCAGGGTCTACGGGAAAGTCTAGCCATAGCGAATTAAAATCTCAATCCCTAGGAACCTATTGATTGCCGCGGGAAATAGGTTTTGTTGTGATCTACTCGCAGTGACCTATCGTAGTCACTGACTGTGCCAACCGTCGGTAACGCGATCGGCCCTCGCAAGCTCCCGCCCACCCTGCACCGGATCGGATTGACTGTAGTTGCGGGTTCATGCGCAACAGTTAGGCGGACCGCAGTGCCGCCGTCATTGCTTGCATACCGCCCGACGGGTCCTTCAGCCACACGTGTAGGTCCCGTTGGGGACCGGGGACCTGGAGGTTGTGCTCACGCAGGGCCTGCTCGATGGCCTCGTGCAAGGCGTGTGTGACGGGCATACGCTCATTCAAATCCTTGACGAAAACGCTGAGCTGGAACTCAAGCGAGCTGTCGGCCGAGCCGACGAAGAACAGAGCGGGTGCCGGGTCCTTCAGCACCAGGGGCACCGACTGCACGGCCGCCAGGATGACCCGGTGGGCGAGCTGAATATCCGATCCGTGAGCGATCCCGATGCGCGCCCCGACGCGGGTGATGGGATCGGATAAGGTCCAGTTGATGAGCCGGTCGGTGATGAAGGTCTTGTTGGGCACGACCAGTTCGCGCCGGTCGCCGTCCAGGATGGTGGTCGCGCGTATGCGGATGCGCGTCACCTGGCCGGTGACGTCGCCTACGGTGACGGTGTCGCCGACCCGCATCGGGCGCTCCATCAAGAGGATCAGGCCGGAGACGAAGTTGGCGAAGATCTCCTGCAGGCCGAATCCGAGACCGACGCTGAGCGCCGCGACCAGCCATTGCACCTGCGACCAGCGCCCGCCGAGGGTATTGAATACGCCGATGGCGGCGACGCTGACCAGGACATAGCGGGCGACGTGGGTGACGGCGTAGCGTCCCCCTGGGGTTATCAGCAGGTGGCGGAACAGCGTGATCTCCAGGACACCGGCCAGATTGCGGGTCGCGACGTAGGCGACTATGAGAATGGCCAGCGCCAGTGCCAGATTGGCCAGGGTCACGGGATGACGCAGGTCCTGGCCATCCACCACCTCGGTGGTCTCCCATACCGCGACCTGGTCCAGGATCGCCAGCGCCGGCAGCACCGGCGACCAGATAAACCATAGCCCGACCAGTAGCGACAGGCCGATGAGGGTCCGCAGCACCTGGCGCGTCTGCACGTTGATGCGCGAAATGTCCAGCTCCACGTCCTCGGCGGGCGTGGGCGGCAGCTCGCCGCTTGCGTCTTTGCCCGCCTCCGTCAGGCGCGCGGTGAAACGCTTGTCGCGGACCATCTGCAAGGTCAGCTTGCGGTTTTCCAGCAGCATCCACCGGATCACCAGGTCATGTCCGATCACGGCGCCGGCTACCAGCCACACCGTCGCCACCAACTGGGCGGCCAACTCGGAGGCGGTAGCGTAATAGCCGAGCACCGCCAATCCCGCGAGGGCCAGCGGCAAACCGATGGCGGCCGGAAACCAGACGTAACGCAGGCGTGCCGTCCAACCCCTGGGGTAGCGCTGCAAGTAGGTCGCGAGGGCGCCGCGCTCGGTGTGCAGGACTCGATAGACGAACACCGCGAGCGCGGTCATGCTGACGATGAAGGCGATGCAACCCAGGGTTTCTTGATAGATGTATTGCGACTGCGCCCCCAGCAGGCTGGTGATCAATACGGCTGACAGCACGAACACCATGAGCCAGCGCAGATTGCGCTGCAAGACCTCGACCGCCTTTGTGTTCCAGCGCAGGTGCACCTCGACCAGCCCGCGCGGCCGGCACAGCCGCGAGAACGAACGAAACAGGAATACCGGCAGGGCCACGGCGACTAAGGCGGTTCCGAGCGCCCGGCTGAATTCCGAGCCTTCGGCGTGGGCCAGCAAGCGCCAGCCGGGAAAGGCGACCAGCAAGGACCAGGGCATCTCCAGCAGCAGGGTGATGAGGATGGCCCGCACGGTGAGGCCGAAGCGATCCGAATAGGGCTTGGCGACCTTTTCATTCAGGGTGAGCAGGTCCTGCTTGAGCCGGCGGCGCAAACGGAACAGCGACGCGAGGACCACGACCATGCCGATGGTGGTAGCGGGCGAGCGGCGCAGCTCGGCGAGCAAGGACTGCCCCACCTCGCGCCAGTGCTTCGGTACCAATATCCAGCCCACGGCCGCGGCCAGGTCCGGCCAGGACAACAGGGTGGCGGTCGAGGCACTCGGGATCCACAACAGCCGCTCATCGAGGAAGGTCGCATACTGCCCGGCAACATCCACGAGCTGTTGCTGGATAAAATCCAGGTCACCCAGCACCCGCAGATAGTCGCTATTAGCAGCGGCGAGCTTCTTCAGCACCACCTGCTGGTCTTTGATAAGCGCCCGCAGGTCTTGGCGCAGGTCCTTATGCCCGGCGATGGCCTGCCCGTGTTGCACCGCGTTCTGCATCAGATTGGCCACGGCTTTATCCAGGTCCGCCAACAGGCGCCGCTGCTCATCGATGCGGTATTGATGGAGGCCGGCCTCGCTGATCTCTACTTGCCTCCGTTCGCTGTCCTTGCGGTAGCGGCTCAAGCGTTCCAACCGCCGGCGCTGCTCGCGGAGCACCTGGCCCAAGGCGGTACTCAAGCCCGCGACCTCGAGCTTCTGCCGTGCGCCCCGGTAGTCCTCCTTGATGCGCTTGGCCTCGCCCTCCAGACGCGCGCGCTGTTCCTCCGCTCGATGGGTGGCGGCGATGAGCTTGCTCAGCTCTTGGCTCAATAGCGCATTCTTCTCCGCGGTCTGCTTGACCAAGGGGTGCTTCTTGGCCACCTCCTGCTGCACCTTGGCGGCCGCCGCCTGGGCGCGCTCGGCCTCGAGCTGGCGCAACCGGTTGAGCGCCTCCTCCAGCACCTGGACGCGCGCCTCGGCGGCCGCGAGCGCCATGGCCTTGAGATCACGCTGCGCGGTGAGAAGCTCCAGGCGCAGGTCATGGCTTAGCAACTCCTGCTCGAGCATGGCGATCTCCTTGATGCGCTCGCGCTGGCGCGACTGGCGCGAGCGCTTGCGCGCCTCGATGAGCAAGGGCGGGGTGTCGGGCTCGGGCGTCTCCCGGAGGTCTCTTTCCGCCGCTTCCAGTTTCTGAGCGGCCTGCGCCAGTTGCACGCGGATCAGTGCCGGTCGCTCCTGCTGCTCACCCAGCCGCTTGTCCAGGGCGTCGATCTCGCTTTTCCACTTGGTCAGATCCACCTGCTTGAGCAGCAAGCGCTGAGCGATGTCCTGGAGGCTCGACTGACTCAACTTACTCAATTTCAGATCGGCGAGCGTGGTCGGTAAGAGAGGAGGGTTTTCCAGTGACTTGCGTGCCGCAGCTATCTCCTGCGGGGCGGTCGATATGGCCTGCTGATAGCCCGCTGCGGTCTGTTCGTAAGCACTGGCCGTCTCCAAACGCCCTTCCGAACGGTGAAAAAGCCTGAGCAGCTTCTCCTTCAGGCCCGCCTCCAGTCCCTGATTCGCTTCGATCTCCTTGCGCTTGGCGCGCACCGTTTCCAGGTCCAGCGCGGATTCCGAAATACCGCCCGGTGGCATTGCCGGCGCCGTCTCCTCGCCTTCCGCCGGGCCCGCCCAGGCCGGGCCCGCCGATGTCTCCAACAATATGGCCAGGACTAAGGCGAGCCCGGCCCACCTCGGCAAGGCCCCATGGAACCCCTGGGATCCGCTCCACCCGCGGGTGGCTGGAGCAGTCCGCGAACGCGCAAAAGTCCGCATGATGACCAGGCCCGGAATGGCGCGCGACGTCACCGCGAAGAACACCGTGAGGTTCACGCGGAAAACGATTCGACCGTATAGCGCCAGGCGCGCAGGGCTTGCGTGCCACCGACCGCTATGCCGGCCTTGCGCTTCAGCTCCCGCAAGAACAGTGCGGGCTCCGGCAGCTGCGCCCAGACCGCCGGTAGATAGGTGGCGCGTTCCTGGCCCTGCTCGATGAGCAGGCCGTCGATCCCAGGGCGTAACTGCGCGAGCAGTGCCGGCTCCCCGGAAAAGCGCAGGGGCGATAAGGGAGACAGTACCGACACCGAGACGCCTAGGCCGGGTAGCTCCTCGCGCCGCAGGGGTGCGAAGCGCGGGTCGTGAAAGGCCGCCGCAAGCGCGTTCTCGAAAACATCGATGGCCAAAGGGCGATGGGCCTCGGTGCTGCCGATACACCCGCGCAGTTCCTGCCCCAAAGTCAGGGTGACGAAGGAGGCCCGCGCCAACCGCAGTTGCGGGGGATAGTCATCCAGGTCCGCCGCCGGTTTGCTGTGCGACTCCAGCCCGCGCTCGATCGACGACTTCGCCAGCGTAACCAACACCCGGCCCAGCTCCGGGCCTAGCGCCTCCGGCTCCATGCCGGCTACCGGATCAATGCAGGGCATAGGCCCCGTAGCCGACCACTTGGTGGGCGGGTCCGGCGGTATCTCCCGAATTCCTGAGGTCCAGGGCGGTGACCCGGAGGTCCAGTCGGCGCGCCAGTTGCAGCAGGCCATTGAGGGGACGGCAGCCGCAGGCCTGCTCCGGCGTGAGCGTAGAACGCCGCTCCACGATCGCGCGACTGGTCTCACTGTCCAGGCGGCGCGCGCTCGCGTAATCGTGATAATGACTGAGGTCCGAGCTGACCACTACCACGGTCTCGCTCCCGCCCCATAGCGACTCCAGCACTTCGGCGACCTCGCCGGACGTGCTTTCGCCGACCACCAACGGTAATAAGGCGAACCGAGCGAGCACCGTCTGCAAGAACGGCAATTGCACCTCCAGGCTGTGCTCCAAGCGGTGCGCCTCATCCATGACCTGGACCTGCGTCAGGTCTTTGATACGCTGAGCGCCGGCCTGATCGATGTCTAGATCGCCCAACGGCGTGCGGAAGTAGTCGACGCTGGGGACCGCCAACCCTTCCAGATATACCCGATGCGCCGGACCGAGCAAGACCACGCGCGCGACGCTTTCCCGCCGCGGCTTTAGCAGGGCATAGGCCGAGGCCGCCACCGGGCCTGAATAGATATAGCCGGCATGCGGGACGATGAGCGCCTTGATGGCGGCGGTCGGCGGGCCCGGCGCCACCGCCTCCGCCAAATAAGTGCGGACCTCCGCGCGTAGTTGCTGCGCATCGGCAGGGTAGAACTGGCCGGCGACGGCGGGAGGTCTGACGTTAGCCATAGCGCGGGCTGGTCAATGAGTTATACATAGGGGGTGTGGCGCCCGGATAGATACTCTGAAGATATTATGGCATAGCCGGTTTTCTGCGGCCGAATTACCCCCTCTATCCGCCGTGCTGCACCCGTTACGGGGCAGAGGATAGCGGTCCGATTGGGGAGTCGCGACTCGTTCTGCGATCGCGGTAACAATCTGGGAAAACCGAGTGACGCGAAGACACTAGCGGAACAATGTAATGTTTGGGGCCCCCGATTCCCCCCATGAGTTCGCACCAACCCTTTCGACATCCAAAGTACACGAAGCTATCCATGTCCCCACTCCTCGTGCAGACCGACAACGAGAGCGACACCGAGGCACTCGGCGCGCGGCTCGCCGCGGCGACTCGCGGCCATGCGGTGCTCGTATTCCTCCGCGGCGCGTTGGGCGCCGGCAAGACCACCCTGGCGCGCGGGTTCCTGAGAGGTCTCGGGCATACGGGGCCGGTCAAGAGTCCTACCTATACGCTCGTTGAGCCCTATCCGTTGGCACCGCGGCCCGTCTTTCACTTCGACCTCTACCGGCTTAGCGCGGCGAGTGAGCTGGAGGACCTCGGGATACGAGACTATTTGGACGGCCGATCCGTGTTACTCATCGAATGGCCGGAGCGCGGCGCCCAGGGGCGCATCGATCCCGATGTAGAGGTGCACATCCAGGCCCGCGAGGGCGGCCGCCGTGAGCTACGCTTCACTGCCTGTGGCCGGCTCGGAACGAAGCTCCTGGAACGCATGCGCCATTCTTATGAAAATTATAATAAACAGTAACTTATATAATTTTTATAATTTGTACTTGAAAAAAGTGCTGGAGGCGACCAGAATGATTGGCAAATCACCTCTTTCTAGGTCCCTCAGATGCGATCGGCGCTAGCCCTCTGCACCCTGCTTCTGCTCACCCCTCCGGGCGAGGCGGTCGAGGTTTATGGCATCCGCATGTGGGCCGCCCCGGACAACACCCGGCTGGTCCTGGACTTGAGTGCGCCGGTCGAATACCACTATTTCACCATCAACTCCCCGCAGCGGGTGGTTCTGGACGTGGAGAACGCGCGGCTCGCAAAGCCCGTAGCCAAGCCCATGGCGAGGGATCACTTTCTACATGCGATTCGGCATGGCGAGAAGCACGACGGCTTACGGCTGGTACTGGACCTTAAACGGCCCACCGCGTTAAAAGGCTTCCTCCTCAAGCCGCGACCACCGCATGGCCATCGTCTGGTGCTCGACCTGCTCGCCGATGGGGCATCCGCCCAACCGATCCCGGCACTTCAGGTCCCGGTAAATAAGACTGCACCGCCAGCACCCGACCCGAACCTAATCCGACTCCGCGCAAGCCCGCGCCCAGCGCGGGCGCCCATCCCGGAAGCCACGACCTACCGCAAACTCGTGGTCGCCATCGATGCCGGCCATGGCGGCGAAGATCCCGGCGCGACAGGCACCACCGGCGCCCGCGAGAAGGACCTGACCCTGGCCATCGCCCGCAAGCTCGCCCGGCAGATCAATCGTGAGCCGGGCATGCGCGCCGTGATGATCCGCGACGGCGACTATTTCATCGCGCTGCGCGAGCGCATCCGTCGCGCCCGCAACCACAAGGCCGATATGTTTGTTTCCATCCATGCCGATGCCTATACCGATCCCGCCGCACGCGGCTCATCCGTGTACGTGTTGTCGCGCAACGGCGCGAGCAGCGAGGCGGCCCGCTGGTTGGCCGAGCGCGAGAATGCCGCCGACTTGGTGGGCGGCGTCCGGCTGGAGGATAAAGACGAGCAGCTCAAAGCGGTATTGCTGGACCTCTCGCAACACGGTTCGATGCAGGCGAGCCTGGAGGTCGGGAGGCGCGTGCTGGGGCGGATTAACCGCGTCGGCAAGCTCCACCACAATCACGTGCAGCGCGCCGGCTTCGCGGTCCTGAAGTCCCCCGACATCCCTTCCATCCTGGTCGAAACGGCCTTCATCAGCAATCCGGCCGAGGAACGTAAGCTCCTCAATCCGAACCATCAAGCGGCGCTTGCCCAGGCCGTACTGGGTGGGTTACGCACTTATTTCCGCGAGGCACCACCGCCCGGCACCGAGTTTGCCCTGCAAAAAGAGGTCGAGCCGACCCGCCTCGCGAGCAGCGAGCGCGGGAACCTGCGCTAACGCGTTTTTTCCCACGGCCGTGCAACCGCTGCGGCCAGCCACGTCGCTCGCCTATACTAGCGCCCGATGTCAATAGGCGCGTGCCGCATCCGGCTACTGCCGGAGACCCTGATCAATCAGATCGCCGCGGGCGAGGTCATCGAGCGGCCGGCCTCCGTGGTCAAGGAGCTGGTCGAAAACAGCCTGGACGCCGGGGCGCGGCGCATTGAGATCGACATCGAGGGCGGCGGCACTACCCTTATCCGGGTACGCGACGACGGCTGCGGGATCGCGGTCGAGGACCTTGTGGCGGCGCTAGCCCGCCACGCCACCAGCAAGATCCGCAGCTACAGCGACCTGTTGTCGATCGCGAGCCTGGGGTTTCGCGGCGAGGCCCTGCCCAGCATCGGTTCGGTGTCGCGCTTATCCCTATCCTCCCGGACCGCAGAGGCCGAGACCGGCTGGGTGATCGAGATGGAGGGTCGCGCCGAACCCGGCGCGCCGCGCCCCCTCCCGCACCCGGTCGGCACCTGCGTCGAGGTCCGCGAGCTGTTCTTCAACACCCCGGCGCGGCGCAAATTCCTGCGCAGCGAGCGCACCGAGCTGCTGCATATCGAGGACTGGGTCCGGCGGCTGGCCTTGAGCCGGATGGACGTCGGCCTGTCCCTATCGAATCACCAGCGGCGGGTCGTGGATGTGCGTGGCGGGGCGCCGGAAAAACGCCTCCGCGCCCTGCTGCGGGCGGCATTCTTCGATCAGGCCCGGCCGGTCCATGGCACCGCCGAAGGGCTGCAAACCCGCGGCTGGCTGAGCCTGACACCGGTGAACAGCAACGCCGAACAACTGCTCATCCTCAATGGCCGGGCGGTCCGCGAGCGCACGTTGCAACACGCCATCCGCCGCGCCTGCGAGAGCGAGATCAGCGCCGAGCCAGGCGGCTACCTGCTGTACCTCGAGGTCGAGCCCGAGACAGTGGATGTCAACGTCCACCCGGCGAAATACGAGGTCCGCTTCCGCGAACCGCGCCGCGTGCATGATTTTCTCTGCGCTGCCATTCGGCAGGCGCTACGCGCGGCACCGCCGGTAAGCGCGCCACTCGCCGCGGCCCAGCCGCGCCCCAACCCGAGCCGAGTCGCCGAGCAGCGGCCCGCCTACGCGGCACAACGGCCAGCGGCGAGCGCACCGGCGCCTGCCCCGACCTCCGTCGAGCCCAGGCCCTCCCGGCTCGGGCAAGCGCTCACCGTAGTCCATGGCCGTTATATGGCCGGTCTAGGCCCGCGCGGTTTGGTGGTCACGGACCTGCTGTGGGCCTTTCGAGCAGTGCTAGGAACGGCGAGTGCAGCTCAGCCCCTCTATCCCAGGGCGCTATTGATACCGGAGCGTCTGGCGCTGGATCCAGCGGGCGCGGCACGACTGCTCCAGCATAGCGAGCCGCTGGGCCGGCTGGGGTTGACGCTAGCCCCAGCGCGCGATGAGGGCCTCATGCTCCATAGCACGCCGGCCCTCTTTCAGGGACGCGACTGGGGTGTGATCCTGAAGGCACTCGCCGCAACCGAGGGCGTAGCGGCCTTACTCGAGACCTTGGCGCAACAGCTCGCCGCCACGGCATCGTCAGGGAACACCCCTCCGGCGCTATTGCACGCCATCGAGCAGGCCGACGCGGGGCCGCGTTCATGCCCAGTGTGGCGCGAGCTGGACGAGCCGGCGCTCGCCGCCCTGCTGGCCGGTAATACCGGTGACGGGCCTCGATAGGTCTTTCCCCTTCCCCGGCCGGGGCGATCGAGATAAGGCGCTCGCCGGCTAGGTCATCCCGCCATTCCCTACAGCGGAACGGCGCAGACCGTGTAAGGCTTAAAAGCCAAAGCGATGGCCTTATCGAACCCGCACAGTGACGCGCTGCGCGTAGGGCCGCTCGACAGACTGCCGCCTGCGGTGTTTATCATGGGGCCGACCGGGGGGGGCAAGACCGCGCTCGCGCTGTACCTCGCGGCGCGCCTGCCCTGCACGATCATTAGCGTCGACTCGGCGCTGGTCTATCGCGGCATGGACATCGGGACGGCCAAACCCGGTAAAGAGGTCCTGGCACGCTTCCCACACCGTTTGATCGACATCCGCGACCCGGCCGAGCCCTATTCAGCGGCACGGTTCCGGGAGGACGCCTTGGCGGCCATGCGGGAGATCCGCGCCTCAGAACGGATCCCCTTGCTGGCCGGCGGGACCGGGCTGTACTTCCGAGCATTGCAACACGGGCTTTCCGAGCTGCCCTCGGCCGCACCCCGGTTACGCCAACGTCTGCATGCCGAGGGCGAGCGGCTCGGCTGGCCGGCCCTGCACGCGCGTCTTGCCGGGTTTGACCCGGGCACCGCGACGCGCATCCATCCCCACGACCGGCAGCGCATACAAAGGGCCTTGGAGGTTTACGAACTGAGCGGCCGCAGTGTGACGGACTGGGTCGCAAACGAAACCCGCGAGCCCCTGCCCTATCGGGTGGTCAAGCTCATCGTGGCGCCAAAGGACCGCACGCTGCTCCATCAAGGCCTGAAGCGGCGCTTCCTGGGCATGCTCGCGGCGGGGCTGCTGCGGGAGGTCGAAGCATTGCACCGCCGCGAGGGGCTGCACGCGGCCCTACCCTCGATGCGCACGGTCGGCTACCGGCAGATCTGGCAATACCTCGACGGGCACATCCCCTGGGCGACGAGCGTCGAGCGTGCCATCCAGGCCACGCGGCAGCTGGCGAAGCGCCAACTCACCTGGTTGCGCTCGGAGCGGGACGGGATCTGGCTGGATAGTACGGCGCCGGGGCTGAACGGCTGCAGCCTGCGTATTCTGGACCACCGGCTCGCCCGTAACGGCCTCGATTGCACTCTCGGGAACCTCTAGGAACTAGCGGTGTCCTTACTCCCTCCGGGATCGGATGAGGCTTGAGTGATCGAAACGCGATAGCTATCCCCATCGTCCTAATCCCCTCCCAAACAAAACGGGGGCCTAGCGGTGCTCCATGGACGCTGCACGACAGCGCGAGTGGATTACTGGTTGTCGGATGGACGGGGAACGCCGTTAAGGAGATTTTTCCCCGTTAAATCGTCTACAATTCGCAACGAGCGGATACACACAAGCAAGATCGGGCTCGCGTGTGCACAGTCCGCCGGAACCGGCGGGCGGGGCTCGATGAGGCCACGCCGTGGCGGACCGCGGCACCGCTTTCATAACACGAATAACGATTAAGAGGTGTAGATAATGACCAAGGGCCAGTCGCTTCAAGAGCCGTTCCTCAATGCCCTGCGCAAAGAGCACGTGCCCGTGTCCATTTACCTGGTCAACGGTATCAAACTGCAAGGCCAGATCGAGTCCTTCGATCAATTCGTCGTACTACTGAAAAACTCAGTGAGCCAGATGGTGTACAAACACGCCATCTCCACGATCGTACCGTCGCGCAACGTGCGTTTGACGCGCGAGGACGAAGAGGCGCAGCCCGAGTAGGCCCCTCAGAACCCGGATTGTTGGAACGTCCCCCGCACGGCGAGAAGGCCGTCCTAGTTCACGTGGCCGATCGCGCTCCTGGCGCGATGGACGGCCTAGGCGAGTTCCGCGAGCTGCTGCGCTCCGCCGGATTGCGGGTCGAGGCCAGTGTCAAGGCCAAGCCCGAATCCCTGGATCCCAAGCATCTCCTCGGCCGCGGCAAGGCCGAGGAGGTGCGCGTCGCGGCCGCGGCCTGTAGCGCCCGGGTGGTCGCCATTGACCATCCGCTAACCCCATCCCAGGAACGTAACCTGGAGCAGGTCCTGGCTTGCAAGGTCATAGACCGCACCGGCGTGATACTGGAGATCTTCGCGCAGCGCGCACAGAGCTTCGAAGGCAAGCTGCAAGTCGAGCTGGCGCGTATGCACTACCTCGCTACCCGCCTGGTGCGCGGCTGGACGCACCTGGAGCGGCAAACGGGCGGGATCGGTCTGCGCGGCGGACCTGGCGAGACCCAGTTGGAAAGCGATCGCCGCCTCATCCGGAACCGCATCCGCCAGCTCACCGCCCAGCTCAAGCACGTACGGCAGCAACGGAGTCTGAGCCGGCGCGCCCGGCGCCGCGCGCATCTCCCCACGGTGCTGCTGGTCGGTTACACCAACGCCGGCAAATCGACCCTCTTCAATCGGTTGAGCGGTGCCGCGGCGTATACCGACGATCGGCTCTTCGCGACCCTGGACCCGACCCTGAGACGCATCATCGTCCCCGGCTTCGGTATCGCGCTACTCGGCGACACCGTCGGGTTCATACGCGATCTCCCGCATGAGCTGGTCGCCGCTTTTCGGGCGACCCTCGAGGAGGTGCGCGAAGCCAGTCTGCTGCTGCACGTCATCGACGCGTCTCTGGAGCGCGCGCCGCGCAGCCTTCAGATAGATCAGGTGCAGCGCGTCATCGCCCAGATCGGCGCCGCCCAGGTCCCTGTCCTTGAGGTGTACAACAAGATAGACTCGCTACCCGACACGGCGGCCCAGGTTGCTTACGACGCGCAGGGCAACAGTGAGCGCGTGTGGATCTCGGCGGCTCGCCGTCAAGGATTGGAACTAGTGAGCACGGCCATCGCGCAGCGCCTGCAACCCGCACGCGTGCGGCGCTGGGTGCGTCTGCCGGCGAGCGCCGGCCGCCTGCGCGCGCGGCTCTACGCGCAACAGGCGGTGCGCGCCGAGCGCTGCGATCAACGCGGCGGATGGCTGGTGGAGGTGGAAACCAGCGCCGCTAATTTTCGACAACCGTTCGAGGAATTAGTCGAGGGATCTCATGCGCCGCAATAACTTGCGGCGATGGGATCGTGACCTTATGATACCGCCCGTGCAACGACAGCCCCGGAGAATGATCGATGGCGTGGAATGAGCCTGGCGGCGGGCGCGACCGCGACCCTTGGGGAAATCGCGGCCGTGGCAGCGGTGGCGGACCACCCGATTTGGATCAGGTATGGCGCAAGATCCAGGCGTGGTTCAAAGGCCTGTTCGGGGGCAAGGGCGGTGCGCCGCAACAACCGAGCGGCGGGACCGGCGGTGGCCGCACGATCGCGGCGGGCGCGGTGCTCGCCCTCGTCGCCGGGATTTATCTCGCTTGGGACTGCTTCTACGCCGTCAAGGCCGGCGAACAGGGCGTCGTGCTGCGTTTGGGCGCTTATGTCGCTACCCTCGATCCGGGGCTCAATCTGCGCTGGCCGCGGCCCATCGAGCGCGTGGAGGTGATCCACATCGAGCAGATCAAGTCGCGCAGCCACAAAGACTCGATGCTTACCCAGGACGAGAACATCGTGGACGTCGACGTCGCGGTACAATACCGGATCAAGAGCGTCAAGGACTACGTGTTCAACGTCGTCGATCCGGACAATACCCTCGGGCAAGCGATGGAGAGTGCGGTACGCAGTGTGGTCGGCGAGAACAAGATGGACTTCGTCCTCACCGAAGGCCGTGCCGCCGTCTCGGTGCAGATTCAGGATATGATGCAGGAGATACTCGATCGCTATAAGACCGGGCTGGTCATTACACTGGCCAACATGCAGGAGGCCAAGGCCCCCGAGGAGGTCAAGAGCGCATTTGACGATGCCATCAAGGCACGCGAGGACCAGCAGCGTCTGATCAACGAGGCCGAGGCCTATCGCAATGGGATCATCCCCAGGGCGCGCGGTAACGCGGCACGCCAGGTCGAAGACGCCAAGGCCTACAAGGCCCGCATGATCGGGCAGGCACTAGGCGATTCCAGCCGGTTCAGCCAGTTGCTAAGCGCTTACGAGCAGGCCCCGGAGATCACCCGTGAGCGGCTTTATCTGGAGACCGTGGAGTCGGTACTGGCGGCGTCGCCGAAGGTGTTGCTGGACTCCACGGGCGGAAACAATCTGGTTTATTTACCTTTGGAACAGCTGTTCGGGCGCAAGCACGAGGTCGCCGCACCCGTGGCGCCCCCGGCCGATCGTCCGCATACCCAATCCGCCAGCCCTGCGGCCACGGGGTCGGAGCTAAGCGCGCGGCGCGACGGCCGTGAACGGGAGGCCCGTTAGATGGCACTGCAAAGACTGTTGATCCCCTTGCTCGCCTTGGTGGTAGTCGGCTCGTTCTGCGTCTTTACCGTGGACCAGCGCGAGTACGCCATCCTGTTCCAATTCGAGAAGATTAAACGGTCGGACTTCGAGCCCGGCATGCACGTCATGCTGCCCTTCATCAACCAGGTGCGCAAATTTGACAAGCGGTTGATGAGCCTGGATTCGCTGCAACCGGAGCGATTCCTGACCAAAGAGAAAAAGGACGTGATGGTCGACTCCTTCGTCAAGTGGCGCATCGAAGACGTCGAGACCTATTATAAACGCACCCGCGGTGACGTTCGGGAGACCGGGGAAAAGCTCTTCCAGCAGATCAACAACAGCCTGCGCGATGAGTTCGGTAAGCGTACTGTGCAGGAGGTAGTAGCGCGGGGCGACATCATTCAGATCGTTACCGCGGCGGCGCTCGAGAAGGGCCGGGAGCTGGGGGTCGAGGTCATAGACGTGCGCACCAAACGCATCAATCTGCCCTCCGAGGTGAGTAACGCGGTGTACGACCGCATGCGTGCGGAGCGCGAGCGCGTGGGCAGGGAATTCCGTTCCCGCGGTGAAGAAGCGGCCGAGCGGATCCGCGCCAAGGCCGACCGCGAAAGCACCGAGATCTCGGCCGAGGCGTATCGCGAGGCAGAGCAGGTGCGGGGCGAGGGTGACGCGAGCGCCGCCAAAATCTACGCGGATACCTATAAACGCAACAGCGAGTTCTATTCCTTCTATCGCAGTCTGCTCGGCTATCGTACCAGCTTCGGGCAGGGCCGAGACGTGTTACTGATCGAGCCGAAATCCGAATTCTTCAATTATTTCAAGGATTCTACGGTCCGCTAGCCGGCCAAGGCGCGGGCCCGGGCTGAGTCCGGGCGCGACCGGGCGTGGCGCCGAGTCGATCCAGCCCATGCCCCAGGAAGACCGCTGGCTGCTCCCGGAAGGCGTAGAGGAGGTCCTTCCTCCCTGCGCGGGCCGGGTCGAGACCTTGCGCCGGCGTATCCTGGACTTGCTCCACAGCTGGGGTTACGAGTTGGTGATCCCCCCGCTCATCGAGTACCTCGACTCTTTATTGACGGGCATGGGCCATGACCTCGACCTGCAGACCTTCAAGCTCACCGATCCGCTGAGCGGGCGGCTCATGGGGGTGCGCGCCGACATGACCCCTCAGGTCGCACGAATAGACGCCCGCCGCATTCAATGCGATACAGCGACCCGCCTGTGTTATCTCGGACCGGTGCTGCAGACCTATCCCAGCAGCCTGGGCAGCTCGCGCAACCCCTTCCAGATCGGCGCGGAGTTGTTCGGCCACCACGGCATCGAAAGCGATGTCGAGGTCCTCTGCCTCATGATCGAGACCCTGCGGCTCGCGGGCATCGCGCCGATCTACGTCGATCTCGGTCATATGGCCGTGTTTCATGGCCTGACCCGCGCCATCCCTCTAAGCCCCGAGCAGGAGGAAGCGCTATTCCAACTGCTACAACGCAAGGCCCATGCTGAGATCCGCTCGCAATTACAGGCCTGGGGGATCGAGGCCGAGCCCAGCGCCAGAATCCGTGCGTTGGCCGAGTTGGATGGCGATGAGGCTATCCTGCGCACGGCGCGCGCCGTCCTCTGCGGGGCACCGGCGGAGGTATTCGCCGCCATTGATGAGCTGGAGCGGATCGCCCGGCTGGTCAGGCTGCGCAGCAGCGGGGTGCGGTTACATTTCGATCTGGCCGATCTACGCGGCTATCACTACCACAATGGCGTCATGTTCGCGGCCTATACGCCAGGACAGGGACAGGCGCTAGCCAAGGGCGGACGGTACGACGATATCGGTGCCGTGTTCGGCCGCCCGCGCGCCGCCACGGGCTTCAGCTGTGACCTCAAGCTCCTGGTCGATTGCGCAATCGGCGGCACCGACGATGCGCAGCCGGTGGTCTCCGCGGCATGGAGCGACGACCCGTCACTCCATGCCGCCGTGGCACAACTGCGCAGCGAGGGCAAACGCATCGCCTGGGACCTACCCCAAGCCGGTACCGCCCATTCCGGCGCCGGCGCGCGGTTGGTATGGCGCGACGGACAGTGGGTGATCGCCGGGGACTGAATTCGTACTGAGCCGAGAGTCGAGACCGGGTGCGCCGGATTACGCTACGGCCTTTGAGTGTACGGCCGCCGCGCATAGCCTAGTACCGCTGCCTGCGGGCCAGCGCGGACAGAAACAGGCCGGCTGGCTTGAGAGATTATGCTGGCGAAGCGGGCGCCGCCCTGCGATCAAATGCCGGTCCTCAGCCACGCACGAGACCCGTCCCAAACGGAGACTGCCCTCATGTCGGTGCAGGCGTATCGCCGGCCCTCGCCGCGATACCGCGTATCGCGCGCACCACATCGCTGAGACCGGGGTCCGAAACCGGCGTCCCTCTCAGCAAGCACCCTGCCAGCACCTCGTCGTCATATTCGAGCAGGCGCGCAAAGCACGCTCGGTCGGCCTCGGAAAGCCCGGCGTAGTCGCGATCCAAAAAGCTCTCCAGCACCAGGTCCAGCTCGCGCATGCCGCGGCGACAACGCCAGCGCAGCCGGCCGAGCCCCTCGGCCACGACGGACGCCAATGCCTTAAGCGCCAGAGGGGAGACTATTGACCGCGATCTGCTTTTTGATCTCGGCAATCGCCTTGGCGGGGTTCAATCCCTTGGGGCAGGCCTTGCTGCAACTCATGATGGTGTGGCAGCGATACAGGCGGAACGAGTCCTCGAGCTCAGCCAACCGTTCGCGCGAGTGTTGGTCGCGACTGTCGACGATCCAGCGATAGGCCTGCAACAGGATGGCAGGCCCCAGATAACGATCGCCGTTCCACCAATAGCTCGGGCAGCTCGTAGAACAACAGGCGCAGAGGATACATTCGTACAGCCCGTCGAGCTTGGCGCGTTCCGCCTTGGATTGCAGACGCTCGCGCTCCGGTGCCGCGTCGTCGTTTTGCAGCCAGGGCTTGATGGCGGCGTATTGCTCGTAGAACCGGGTGAGATCGGGGACCAGGTCCTTGACCACCGGCAGGTGCGGCAGGGGATATACGGTCACGGCCCCCTCGACGTCGGCGATCGCCATAGTGCAGGCCAGGGTGTTGCCGCCGTCGATGTTCATCGCACACGAGCCGCATACGCCCTCGCGGCAGGAGCGCCGGAAGGTCAGCGTCGGGTCTATCTCGTTCTTGATGTAGATGAGGGCATCGAGGACCATCGGGCCGCAGCGTTCCTGATCGACGTCGTAGGTATCGCGGCGCGGCGATTCATCGTGGTCCGGATCGTAGCGATACACCTCGAAGCATCGGGTCCTGCCCTGGGTTGGCGCCGGATAGTGCTTACCCTTCGGGGCGCCGGACATCAACGGTAGTCGCAGACCTCGCATAATACGCCTCTTCAATACACGCGTGCCTTGAGCGGAATGACCTCGACCTCGTCGGACAAGGTGTACATATGCACCGGTCGGTAATCGAAGCGCACCGCGCCGGTCGGACCGATCCAGGCCAAGGTGTGCTTGAGCCAACGCACGTCGTCGCGCAGCGGGTAGTCCTCGCGCGCGTGGGCGCCGCGGCTCTCGGTGCGATGCTCCGCGGCGCAGATGCTGACCATGGCCTGGCTCAGCAGATTATCCAATTCCAGGGTCTCGACGAGATCGGTGTTCCAGATGAGCGAGCGATCGGTGACCTGCACGTCCTCGAAGGATTTCCATACCGTGGCGAGCTTGCTCACGCCCTCCCGCAAGGTCTCGGCCGTGCGGAACACCGCGGCGTGCTCCTGCATGACACGCTGCATGGCCGAGCGGATCCGTGCGGTCGGCTGACTACCCTGGGCATGACGCAAGCGGTCAAAACTCGCCAGACTGGGTTCCAAAACGCGTTCCGGAAGCAGCGGGTGCGGACTGCCTGGTCGGATCTGCGCCGCACACAGGTCGGCCGCCGCACGCCCAAATACGATGAGATCGAGCAGCGAGTTCGATCCCAGCCGGTTCGCGCCGTGCACGGAGACACAGGCGCATTCGCCGATGGCCATCAGTCCGGGCACGATCGCGTCCGGATCGCCGTTCTTCAAGGTCACCACCTGGCCGTGGTGATTGGTCGGGATCCCGCCCATGTTGTAATGTACGGTCGGGAGCACGGGGATCGGCTGCTTGCTCACGTCCACGCCGGCAAAGATTCTCGCCGACTCGGCGATCCCCGGTAACCGCTCCTGGATCACCTCGGGTCCCAGGTGCTCCAGGTGGAGATGGATATGATCGCGTTCGGGGCCGACGCCGCGGCCCTCGCGGATCTCGATGGTCATGGCCCGGCTTACCACGTCGCGCGAGGCGAGGTCCTTGGCATTGGGCGCATACCGCTCCATGAAGCGCTCGCCCTTGGAATTAGTAAGATAGCCGCCCTCGCCGCGCGAGCCCTCGGTGATGAGACAACCCGAGCCGTAGATCCCGGTCGGATGGAACTGGATGAATTCCATATCCTGCAAGGGCAGGCCGGCACGTACAACCATGGCGTTGCCGTCCCCGGTGCAGGTATGCGCCGAGGTGCAGGATAAAAAGGCCCGCCCGTAGCCACCGGTCGCGAGCACCACGGTGTGCGCTTGGAAACGGTGCAGGGAGCCGCCGGCGAGGTCCCAGGCCAGCACCCCGCGGCAATGGCCTTGATCGTCCATGATGAGATCCAGGCCAAAGTACTCGATGTAAAACTGTGCCTGATGCCGCAGGGCCTGCTGGTAGAGCGTGTGCAGGATCGCGTGGCCGGTACGATCGGCCGCCGCACAGGTCCGTTGAGCGATGCCCTCACCGAAGCGCGTCGTCATGCCGCCAAAGGGGCGCTGATAGATGCGCCCGTCCTCGGTCCTGGAAAACGGCACACCGTAATGCTCCAGCTCAATTACCGCCGGCACCGCCTCACGGCACATATACTCGATCGCATCCTGGTCACCCAGCCAGTCCGAGCCCTTGACGGTGTCGTACATATGCCAACGCCAGTCGTCCGGTCCCATGTTGCCGAGCGCGGCGCTCATTCCACCCTGGGCGGCGACGGTGTGACTGCGCGTGGGAAAGACCTTGGTAATACAGGCGGTGGACAGGCCCTTGACGGCCATGCCGAAGGTCGCGCGCAACCCGGCGCCGCCGGCGCCGACCACGACGACGTCGTATTGATGCTCGACGATGGGATAACTCCGGACCATTGCGCTAGCCAATCAAGGCAATGCGTACTGCCGCGCTAATCGCCAGCACGGCGAGCAGCGCGAATAACACCTGAAACCAGTTCAATAGCGCGTGCTTCGCCCACTCGATATGCACGTAGTCCTCGATCACGACTTGCAGACCTAGGTGTGCGTGATAGAGCGAGGTGGTGACGAACAGTATGAGCAATAGCGCCGGCCCGGGCCGGCCCAACCACGCGACCAGCGCGGCGTGGTCGGCGGCACCAGTAGCGACCAGACCATAGGTAAACCACAGGCTGAGCGGCACGAGTGCCAGCGCCGTGAGCCGCTGGGCCCACCAGTGCGGTAGGCCGGACTGGGCCTCGGGGTGATGGAAGAGACGGGTGATGATCGTACCTATACCCATGCCAACCCTCGCCGGTGCATCACACCAACAGCCAGGTCGCCACGGTCAGTACGACGCTCGCGATCAGTACCGCGTAACCGGAGGCATCGATGACCTTGAGATCAAAGCCCCAGCCGGCGTCCCAGACCAGATGGCGGATACCATTGCACAGGTGGAAGTAGAGGCCGAACGCGCATAGGCTCAAAAAGACCGAGCCATACCACGCGCCCAAATAGCTCAGCGCCGCGGCATAGGCCTGGGGTCCGCCGGCGATGGCGTTTAGCCAATAGACCAGGACCACCGCCGCGATTGCGAGCAGCAC
>JBOIDW010000202.1:0-8000 GCA_050740655.1 Gammaproteobacteria bacterium
GGCGAACGCCACGCGGTCCGACCACGCGCCGGGACGTTCGAAACGCGACCAGGGCGCCGGCCCGGCGTTTTTGCTAGGATCCTCACCGCCGCCCCGCTCAGGAGCGAGGCCCCGCCGTATTCGCCCCACCGCCATGCCCCGCATCGCGGGGATACTATCGGGGTTCGGGTCGAAGACCTCCATACCCGGAAGAACCTCTTCTACGCGCCGGGTCTCGGACATATCGAGCCGCACCTCCGGCGCTATCTGGAGGAGGCCGACTGCCTCCTCGTGGACGGCACGGTCTGGACTGATGACGAGCTGGCCCGGCACGGGATCTCGGAGCGGCGCGCGCGCGAGATGGGCCACCTGCCACTCTCGGGGGAGGGCGGTATGCTGTCCGTGCTGGAAGGCCTGACGCGGCCGCGCAAGGTCCTCATCCACATCAACAACACCAATCCGATCCTGGACGAGCAAAGCCCGGAACACGCGGAGCTTGATCGGCTGGGCATCGAGGTCGCGTACGACGGCATGGAGATCGTGCTGTGACGGAGGCCGCCGCCTGGAGCCGCGCGGAATTCGAGCGGCAACTCCGCGCCAAGGAGCGTTACTATCATATCCATCACCCTTTCCACGTGCTGATGAACACCGGCAAGCTCGAGCGCAAGGCCGTCCAAGGCTGGGTCGCGAACCGGTTTTATTACCAGGTCAGCATCCCATTGAAGGACGCCGCGGTCCTCGCCAACTGCCCGGATCGCGAGGTGCGCCGGCATTGGGTCCGGCGCATCATCGATCACGACGGCGGCCAGGGCAGTGAGGGCGGGATCGAGGCCTGGTTGCGGCTCGGCGAGTCGGTGGGACTGGATCGGGAGGCGCTCCACTCGCAGCGGCAGGTACTGCCGGGCGTGCGCTTCGCCGTCGACGCCTACGTCAACTTCGTGCGCCGCGCGAGCTGGCAGGAGGCGGCCTGCTCCTCGTTGACCGAGCTGTTTGCGCCCGTCCTCCACCAGCGGCGCCTCGACCACTGGCCGAAGGCCTATCCGTGGATCAAGGCCGAGGGCTATCAATACTTCCGCCAACGCCTGAGCGAGGCGCGGCGCGACGTCGAGCATGGGCTGGCCATCACGTTGGAGCATTTCCGTACCCGCGCCGAACAGGAACGCGCGCTCGACATCCTGCAATTCAAACTCGACGTGCTGTGGACCATGCTCGACGCGATGTGGCTCGCCTACGTCGATGGGCGGCCGCCGTACTTCAATGTCCCGGACTGAACCATGCAGGACCGCATCAATTCCAACTCCATCCCGCGGATCTCGCCGTTCTTTCGCCTGCAATGGGAAGAGGCACAACAGGCCTACGTGATCTTATATCCGGAGGGCATGGTGAAGCTCAACGCGAGTGCCGCCGAGATCCTGAAGCGCTGTGACGGCCGGCGCGCCTGCGCCGGGATCGTCGCCGATCTGGAGCAGGCCTTTCCCGGCGCCGCGCTTGCCGAGGACGTGCGGCGCTTTCTGGAGACCGCGCTCGATCAGGGCTGGGTACGTGTCTGAGCCGCTGCCCAATAAACCCCTGTGGCTGCTCGCGGAGCTGACCTACGCCTGTCCGCTGCAATGCCCGTACTGCTCCAACCCGGCGGACTTCGCCCGCTACAAGGACGAGCTCGGCACCGCCGACTGGCTGCGGGTACTGCGCGAGGCCCGCGCCATGGGGTCGGCGCAACTCGGATTCTCCGGCGGTGAGCCGCTGGTGCGCCGCGATCTGGAGGTATTGATAGCCGAGGCGCGGCGACTGGGGTTTTATACCAACCTCATCACCTCCGGTGTGGGGATGGACGAGGCCCGCATCCGCGCCTTCCGCGAGTCGGGACTCGATCACATCCAGTTGAGCTTCCAGGCCAGCAATAAAGACCTCAACGACACTATCGCCGGCACGACCTGCTTCGATCACAAGCTCGAGATGGCAAGACTCGTCAAACGCTACGAGTATCCGATGGTCCTGTGCTTCGTCATCCACCGCGACAACATCGATCAGATCGAGGACATGCTCGAGCTGGCCATCGCCCTCGAGGCCGATTACGTCGAGCTGGCCACCACCCAGTACTACGGCTGGGCCTTGCGCAACCGCGAGCGGCTGTTGCCCTCGCGCGAGCAACTCGCGCGCGCCGAGGCGATCGCGCATCGCTACCAGGCGCAGATGCAAGGCAAGATGCGCATCTTCTACGTCGTTCCCGATTATTACGAGGGCCGTCCCAAGCCCTGTATGAACGGCTGGGGCGCGATGTTCCTCACCATCGCCCCCGATGGCACCGCGCTGCCCTGCCACGCGGCGCGCGGCCTGCCCGGCCTCGATCTCCCCAGGGTGCAGGACCACTCCCTGGAATGGATCTGGCGCGACTCGCCGGCCTTCAATCGATTTCGCGGTCTCGATTGGATGCGCGAGCCCTGCCGCAGTTGCCCGGAGCGCACCAAGGACTATGGCGGCTGCCGTTGCCAAGCCTACCTGTTGACCGGCGACCCGGGCAATACCGATCCGGCCTGCTCGTTATCCCCGCACCACGATCGGGTGCGCATGGCGACCGAGCAAGCGAACCGCCGGACGCCCGGTCTTCCCGAGCAAGCGCTGATATTCCGCAACCCCCGCAACTCGCACGAGCTGAGCATCGCGCGCGAGGCACGGTCGGTACCCGCTACGGGTAGCATGCCCTCGGTCTCCGATTGCACCCGTTGAGCAGCACAGCGAGCTAGGTCTCAGGCGCTGTCCCTGCTCCTCGTGTCGCCGCACCAGGGTGAATGTTGGTCATCGCCGTCCGCCGGCTTGCAAGGAATAGCTCGACAGCTTGCCGGCAAATCGTGCTAGTGCTTGAATGCCGCTGGTTTGGGCTTCTCTGTACCACGGGACTAGTTCCTCCAGGTGCTGTTTCGAAGGGTTATTCGTTCCCTGCCCGATCTCGTCCAAGCGTTTCTGGAATTGATAGGCGATCGCGAGCTTCGGGCTATGTCGCAGTCCTTCAGCCAGGCGTTTCCGGGCGTCGTTATCCATCAGGATCTGCGGCCGCTCGAGCAACGCCTCGATGGATTCCGATGGGTGCGCCGTATCCGTGTCAAGGCGTTCTTCCCGGTAGATACGCTTAAGGACTTGCTCGGCGTAATCCGCGAGCACTTGCAGGCGGTAGGTCCTAATCGTTTGAACGGTATCCTCATCTATCGCCGTCTTACCGCGATTGCGGTAGAGCCTCGGCGCGACCTTTTTGACCCGCGCTAAACCGCAGGCGCAAAGGATCCGGATGTAGAACCAACCGATATCGAATTCCCAGGGTTTGCTGGAGAACTTGGCAGAACCGGCGAACGCGTGGTGATTATTGTGCATCTCTTCTCCGCCAATCAGGATCCCCCAGGGCACGAGGTTGGTAGAGCCATCGGGGCAGGCGTGATTACGATAACCGCGCCAGTGCCCAAGCCCATTGATGACGCCCGCGGCAAGAAACGGAATCCACATCATGTGGATTGCCCACATCGTGAGGCCAAAGGCCCCGAACAACAATACGTAGATAATCTCGAGGAGGAATATACCGAGATAGGTACCGTAGCGGCGCCCGTAGACGTAGCGTTCCAGCCCATCGTCGGGGGTGCCGCTGCCATAGGTTTCCAGGATCTCCGGGTGCTGCGTATAAGCCGCGCCATAGACTTCAGCTCCGCTCCACAGTACTTTGTTTATCCCCAAATGGTGTGGACTATGCGGATCATCCTGCGCTTCCGCATGGGCGTGGTGTTTTCGGTGTACCGCCACCCACTGTTTCGTGACGAGGCCCGTGGTCAAAAAAAGCCAGAACCTGAAGAAATGGGCGAGCGCGGGATGCAAGTCGATCGCTCGGTGGGCTTGATGGCGATGCAAAAACAGCGTCACCGATACGATCGTGACGTGGGTCATCACCAAGGTCACGACGATATAGCCCCACCACGGAAGCGTGACCAATCCGTCCAATAGGAGCAATGCGTCTTGCATATGGTTGTTCTAAGCCCTACTTTGTCACCACCCTTCAAGGGCGCCCTCTTACGTACTGCCGCGCAACCGCCGCTTTCGGGCCCGATTCGGCCCCGCATCGCAGCCCTAACCCGACTTGCGACACCGTCCGCTTAGGAACCTCCGATAAGTCATCGCGATGAGCGGTGATAGGAAATCCTGCCAACCATCGGTACGCTAATCCAGCCTCGCCAGGCCGCCTTGAACCCCGCGGGGGCTCAGCACGATCTGCCACAGCTGCGAGGCTCGCAGATCAAACGTGACCTGGCACCCGACCAGGTAGAATTCCCACATTCTCTGGAACCTGGCCGGATAGCGATCGGTGCTCTGAAAGAATGCCTTCGAGCGTTGGTGCCACGCACGGAGCGTCTTGCCGTAATTCGGTCCCAGGCTATGCCAATCTTCCATGACCCATGCCCCCTCCATCGCCTGGCCTAATTGCGCCAGCGAGGGCGTCATCCCGTTTGGAAAGATGTATTTATTCACCCAGTCGTCGGGTCGGGTCACAGAGACATTGTTCCCGATGGTTTGCAAAAGGAAAATGCCTTCATCCTTGATGGCAGATCTTACGGCCCGGAAAAAATCCGCGTAGTTCTTGTATCCCACGTGCTCAAACATCCCGACGGACACCACTCGATCGAAGGAATGCCTCGGGTACCGAAACAACTCGCGGTAGTCTTGGATGAAGATGCTCTCGATACCAAACTTTTCCTGGGCAAGCCGTTGCTGTTGGCCGGACAATGTGATTCCTACCGCGTCCACGCCGTAGCGATCTTTCATAAACCTCATCAGCCCGCCGAATCCGCAACCCACGTCCAGCACGCGGAGCCCACGACTCAAATCGAGCTTTCTGCAAATGAGGTCCAGCTTCGCTTGCTGCGCCTGGTCGAGGGTCGTCGCATTCCGCCAGTAGGCGCCGCTATACTGCATATATGAATCAAGCATAGCCTCGTAAAGGTCATTGCCGATGTCATAATGCTGCTCCACCGCTTTTTTGCTCCTGAAGGGGGTTTGCATGTTTATCAGCCTATGCTGCAGGCTCGTCAAAACGCTGGTGTTCTCGGTAACCGCGCCGGCGAGGAAGCATCGCCGCAACATCCCCTCAAGGTCTTCGCAGCTCCAGTCGCCGTCCATGTACCCTTCCCCCATCCCCAAACTGTAGTTCCGCAGCAACCGGCGATAGAACCTTCGATTATGCACCCGGATGTCGTGGGGTCTATCACCGTTGATACGCACATCGATGCGCTTGTTTGCGCCCAGCCACTCGATGATCCGCCTCGCCAACACTGGTCTGTCTCCCGTTCTCTCTAGTTCATTAGCACAGGGTATCGCGTCGGCGTCATCAGGATGGATCCGGCTCAGCGTTTCAACGGGCGGTGAGCACCGAGGAATGGAACTCCCCCCTTTTATCGGCAGGAACAGTAGCGCTGGACCTGTAGGCTGTCAATCGCGCGACATCGCAGCCCGAATCGGGGCTGAAGCTCAAGGCGTTGACGGTGTCCTCATGCGAGAGGCGTTGCCGGTTCCGCGCTCTTGCGGCTCAGGCCGCGATCGCCCTGGGGTACGGGGGCCTATCGACCTCCGCCGGCCGCGGACGATGGCGCGGCGTGGCCCAAAAGCCGAAGGCCGTCGCGCCGATGAGCGCGGGCATGAGCACGCCCTTGGCCGTCGACCCGAGACGCCAAAACACCCCGAAACATAGCGGCTCGGGCCGCTGCAAAGCCCGAAAAGGCCCCCGATCCTTACACCGAAGACTCGCACGTTTGACAGCCCACTAACCGAGCAGTACCGTACCTCTTGAGAAAAAAGGGCGTTTATTTTTCTTATCCATTATCCATCATGCACGGTACCATTAGCCTCACGACGTGTAACTGTTATTATCTGATGCCTCCATTAGAGCACCCAGTGGCTCGAAGCCTTAGTCGTTGCCAAAACGCCATGACAATCTAAAGGGGCCAGGCTTCGACCTGGCCCTTTTAACCTCAGAATCCGCCTGCGGCCATCACCGATCCTGATTCGGCTCTTTTTTCTTCGGCTCGGGCAGGTCTTTTTCTTCTTCTTTGGCTTCGTCGACGGGAGCTTTTCCGTCAGTATGAGTCTTGTCGCTCTCTTCAACCGCGGGTTCGCCCTTGGCAGGGTTCTTGGCGTTTGGCTTGGCGGCATAGGCTGCGGAATGAAGCAAGGCCGTGAGCAAACATAGCATCCAGATTCGTTTCATTGTCGTCACATCCAAGAGTGTTATTTGAGCTCTTCGCTATTCCCCGGCGAAAGATCCGACCTTCTCTAAACGTCCTGAAGTCGCCCGAGACTGTCTTTCGGAAAATCTGGCCCGCTGGTCCGAGGCCCTGCCGGTAGATCTTCTGAGCCTCTTGCAACTGATCATTTAAAAGATACGCATGCACGGCTATGGGATCGGTCCGCCCTGCTCGGCGTCGAGATCCCATCCCCGCTTAGCGGCTTGGACCGCCTGTTGCCACGAGCCGCCGCTTAATAGTAGTGATCTTGGCTTTACTTTTTCGCAGCCTCTCCTCGCCTCCCTTACAGCGTTCTTTACATTTGTCCAAGAGTTCTTGACGGATGACGCGGGCCTGTTCTGCGGCAACGAGCGCGGCGTGAAACTCTTTCAGTGTGATGTTTACTTCGACAATTTTCTCGTAGTTAAGCACCAGACCAATCTGCCCTTTACGCCACTCGTCGTCGCCCTTACGCCCCTCCTCCGCGAGCCGTTTGTGGATGTCGAGGCCCTTCTGATAGTACTTGAGCGCTTCAGGGAGCCGATTTTGTTTGTATAGGGCTCCGCCAATCCTGTTATAGCTTATCGAGAGGTCACGTAGATGTTGTTTGTTTGGGTATAGTAGGACCAACCGCTTGTCGATTTTGAGACCAGCCCGGTAGGCGTCCTCTGCTTTCACCACATCGCTTTCTAGCCGTATGTCCCCAATGGCCGTCCAGGTTACCGATGCCGTACGTAATTCCTCGGCAGTAGCGGCCTCCTCCTCGGCGATCTTATCCAGCCATTGGACGTTTTCCTCCAGGAAATCCATTAACTTCTCCTTTGTGCTAATCCTGAGCTTATCCCGTTCCCCTCGTATAACATCCGTCAGTTGCCATATCGCAGTGAGCAGGTCGAGCTTATGTTCTTCAGCGCGACGAGTCTGCTTGTCCGCGCGCTGCCTTTGCCGCTCCGCAATCTTCCTTTGCTGCTCCGCATTCTGCCTTTGCTGCTCCGCACTCTGCCATTGAACGCCGCTATATACGGCGATCGTGACCACCACTACGAACATAATACCCGCCCAAATCCGCCCCTTTCGCCTGCGGCGCTCTTGGCTCGCCTGCTCCTTATCCCAGTTTCTCGCGCTTTCTCCGAGGAAAGCGATGGCGCCCTCGAATGCCTCGGTTTCCTTACCCTGAGCCCCGTAGCGTTTGGCCCAGGCGTCGGTTGGCCTCTCGGTCTTACGCCATTCCAACGCACCTTGCAGATCCAGCCCGCGGTAGGGATCCGCGTTCTTAGCCCGATAAAGCCTGGCGGTCTCTTCAAGACGCAGGTAGGTTTCGGCCGACTTGGCCTCGTCGATCACCCAGGTTTTCAGCGTTTCCCACTGGCGTATGAGACTCTCGTGGCTGATATCGATGATGGTATCGAGCGCGGGGGTCGGCGATGTTTCCAAATAGGGCGTCAGAAAACTCCGGCCCGGTTGACTGAAGACGTTGATGACCCTGATCACCTCCTCGACCGAGGCATCGGTGATGCCGACAAGCTCGCGTAGGGTCGTCGGATCGCGGGTGTCGCGTTCACCTTCCTGACGCTTGGTGAGGCGTTTAAAGATACGCTTGGCGACCTGCTTCTGGCGGTCGTCCTTCAACTCGGCCAGGGCTTCGTCGGCATGGCTGGATAGCGCCTCCAAGAATCCCCCGACGGTTCGATAATGTTCTAAGCTAAGAACGACGCGGGCGATGCCGTTCGCGCCAACGCCTTGCGCACTTTGGTCATCGCTATGGGC
>JBOIDW010000203.1:0-6905 GCA_050740655.1 Gammaproteobacteria bacterium
GGGCACTCCTACTTCTTGGCAAGATAGCTGGTAATCAGATTGCGGTAGTTTGGAATGTAATTGGAGAAGAGCGCGCCCAGGCCTTCGATATCGTTGCGCCAGTCGCGGTGCAGCTCACAGGCCACACCGAACCAACTCATCATCTGCACTCCGGCTTCCGCCATGCGTGCCCAGGCCGCGTGACGGGTGACCTCATTGAAGGTACCCGAGGCATCGGTGACCATGAACACTTCGTAGCCCGCCTCGGTGAGTACCGCTCCAACAGGGTTGTACTTTCACGGCAACCCCCTTATCCCGCGGGGCGCGGAATTCTTAGAGGCGATCTTGGTTGTAGAGCACCGCCTGATGCGGCGCCCTTAGGGCATTTATAGTTATTGACAGCCTTTTTCCCCAGGTGTATACGCCAAAGATGGTTGTTCAGGATCGAGACATGAAAAGATTAAGCGCAAGACTCGTTTTTTTGATCTCCTTACTGTCGCCGATGGTCATTCGTGCCCAAGATGTCATCGTGGAGCCCGCGGTGCAGCAAGGGGAATCCCAGCCACTCCACACGCTCGATCAAGCCGCGCCTGGTTCACCGACGCGCGAGCCTGGTGAGGTTTATGAGGTCCCGAACCAGCCGCGGCCTGTTCCCGGCACGGAGAATTGCGGTGACGTTAGCGGAGAGGGCGCTTGTCGCCCCGCCACCGAAAAACCTTGATAACCTAGCTCTCCTAGCGGGTGTGGTTTCGAGGTAGTCTGGCAAGCGTTTGCAACAAGAACGAGAAAATCATGAAAAGAGCATCTGCGTTATGCCGTGGCCTGTCGCTGTTGGCAATCGTATGGGCGGCCCCTGCTCCAGCGTTGGAGCCGCGGGTCGTACAGCCCTCCGCGGTCGGCACCTCGGCGCCGTTACGCGCCATGGCAACCGCTACGCCTGCTTGGCGTAGTGCCGGCGGTTTCGTCGAACTCCCCAGACTCCTTCCGCCGTGGGCGAGGCCGACTCAGGGTCCGGCCAGCGGCCTACCGGACCCCGTCGTGGAAGACCTGCTACCGATCCCGAGCATACCCAACCCCATCACTACTTTCGAGGGGATCAGCAATGCCGATAATGCGGCGGTGCTCGGCTTCCAAGTCCTGCCGCCGGATACCAACATGGACGTGGGGCCGAATCATATCGTCCAGAGCGTGAATATACTGCTCGAGGTCTATAACAAATCCGGTACATCGCTCCTAGGGCCGGTGGCCATCAACGCGTTGTTTACGAGTCTCGGCGGGGCCTGCGCAACCAACAATAATGGCGACCCCATCGTCCTGTACGATCCGCTCGCGGATCGGTGGCTCGTGAGCCAGTTCGCGCTTCCGACCTCTCCCAATGGACCCTTCTTCGAGTGCATCGCGATCTCGCAAACCGCGGATCCGACCGGCGCCTATCATCTCTACGCCTTTCAGATCCCGAACAACAAGCTCGGGGACTACCCGAAATTCGGCGTGTGGCCGGATGGCTATTACATGTCGGTAAATCAATTTGCGTCGGGCACGCTGGCCTTTGCCGGGGTAGGCGTGGCCGCCTTCGACCGCGCGCAAATGCTCGCCGGCGGTGCCGCATTGATGATCTACTTCGACTTGGCGGCGAGTGAACCGAATGCCTTTGGCTTCCTGCCGTCGGACCTGGATGGACCGGCCGCCCCGCCGGCGGGTACGCCTAACTATTTTACCCTTTTTACGGCCGATGAATTTGGCGATCCCCAGGGCGACGCATTGCGGATATTCGACTTTCACGCCGACTTTACGACTCCAGCGAACTCAACCTTTTCTGAGCGTACAGATAGTCCGATCACCACCGCTGCCTTCGATCCGAATATGTGCGGTGTCAGAAACTGCATTCCGCAACCGGGCACTGCGCAAGGCGTGGATGCCATCAGCGACCGCCTGATGTTCCGTTTGCAATACCGTAATTTCGGGACGCACGAGTCCCTGGTGACCAACCATACGGTGGATGCGAACGGCGCGAATCGCGCGGGTGTTCGCTACTACGAACTGCGCCGCAGCCTCCCCGGCGGCACGTTCTCGATTGTTGAACAAAGCACGTTCGCACCGGACACCGACCATCGTTGGATGGGTAGCGCGGCACTCGACGGCCAAGGCAACCTGGCGGTCGGCTACAGCGTTTCGAGCGGGACGGCCTTTCCTTCGATTCGCTACGCGGGCCGGCTCGCCACCGATCCGCCGGGCTTGGCACAAGGCGAGGCGACACTTCAGGCCGGCGCAGGGTCTCAGACTCATACGGCTGCTCGGTGGGGCGACTACAGCATGATGGCAGTCGATCCGAGTGACGACTGCACGTTCTGGTATACGACGGAGTACTATGCGGTAACCAGCACGCTAGGCTGGCAGACTCGCATCGGCTCGTTCAAGTTCCCAAGCTGCGGCTCGCCGCCACCGCCACCGCCACCGCCACCGCCGCCACCGCCACCGCCACCGCCACCGCCGCCACCGCCACCGGGGGTAGCACCCGTCGGTACGAACTTCTCGTGTGGAGTTAAGAACTGCGCTGTCCGGTTCAGGTGCGAGGACCCGGCGGGCTCCGGGAATGATTGCAGTAACAGGATCGTCGTTCGGGTCCGGCCGCCGCCGCGCGGCTCCAGCCGCTCGATCGATGGCGAAAATCGGGACGTTGAAACGGCAGCGCAGGCGTCAAACCTGGTCCGGTTCTCCTTCGGTGTAGCGACGATCCCGGTGGGCCAAACCCGGACCGTGAGACTCAAGCTTACGTCTCGCGGCAAGCGGATTGTCCGTACGAGCGCCGTGCGAAGGCTCCGCGGCGTGATGGAGATCATATCCGCCGGGTTTCCCACCCAGCGCATACGCGTCAGGATCAGGCTCAGGTAAGAAGCTGGACGGCGGCGAGGGGCACTCCTGGGAAAGGTCTTCGGCTAGAAATACCCGGTCATGGCTACGACCATGAGGGTACCGGTACCGATGGTGTTCACGGCGCTGGCCGCATACCCGGTCCGCTCACGCTGGCGTTGCGGCTCGCTCTAAGCGAAGGCATAGACGATGACGGCATAGCGCGCCAGCTTGCCCAGGACGATCGCCAGCAGAGACGGCCAGAAGGGTAACCTCAGCCAGCCCGCCGCGAGGCATAGCCCGTCGCCGATGAGCGGTAGCCAGGACAGCAGCAGCGCGGCACTGCCCCAGCGCCGCAGCCATTCGATGGCCCTGGCATTGGCGCCCTGGAAGAACCGTTCGACGGGATATCCGAGTGCGGCCAGATAACCCAACAGCCAGGTACTGAGCGCACCCAGCGTGTTACCGGCCGTGGCGATAATGAGCAGTTGGCCGGGGGCGTGTTCGGTCCTGGCCACCAGCCAGGCCAACACCGCCTCCGAGCCCCCTGGGGCGAGGGTGGCGGAGATAAAGGCGCTGAGAAACAGCGCCCAAGGTCCGACGGCGTTATCGGCCGGGTCCAGCCGTGGACATCCTCACGCCGCGAGCTGCCGTAACACGTACGGCAGGATCCCGCCGTGGTGGTAATACTCCCATTCCTTAGGCGTATCGACGCGCACCTGCGCCGCGAAGCGTTTTTCGCTGCCGTCCGTGCTACGCGCCACTACGCTCACCTCCTGCACGCCCGTTTCGAATCCCTCGATGTCGTAGACCTCGCTGCCGGTCAAGCCCAGGGACTCGGCGCTATCGCCGGCCTTGAAGGTCACCGGCAACACGCCCATGCCGACCAGATTGGAGCGGTGGATGCGCTCGAAACTCCCGGCAATCACCACCCGGATCCCCAGTAACCGCGTGCCCTTGGCCGCCCAATCGCGCGACGAACCGGTGCCGTATTCATTGCCGGCCAGCACCACCAGCGGCACGCCTTCCCGCTCGTAGCGCACCGCCGCGTCATAGATCGTCATCGGCTCGCCCGACGGCTGGTGACATGTCCAGCCGCCCTCGGTGCCGGGCGCAAGCTTGTTACGCAACCGGATGTTGGCGAAGGTGCCGCGCACCATGACCTCGTGGTTGCCGCGCCGCGCGCCGTAGGAATTGAAGTCCTTCAGCTGCACGCCGCGCTCCATAAGATAACGGCCGGCCGGGCCATCGGCCTTTATCGAGCCGGCCGGCGAGATGTGATCGGTGGTGATGGAGTCGCCGAGCACGGCCATGACGCGGGCGTTTCTGATGGGCGTGATCCCCGGTGGCTCGCGGTCCATGCCGTCGAAATAGGGCGGATTCTTGACATAGGTCGAGTCCGGGTCCCAGACAAACAGGCCGCCGTCCGGCACCCGCATGCCGGCCCAACGCGCGTCGCCCTTGAATACCTCGCCGTAACTGTGATGAAACATCGCCGAATCGATGCAGGCGGCCAGGGTTGCGTTGATCTCCTGCTGGCTGGGCCAGATCTCATGGAGATAGACGGGAAAACCGTAGCGATCGCTGCCCAGCGACTCATGATAGAGATCGGTATCCATGACCCCGGCCAGGGCGTAGGCGACCACCAGGGGCGGCGAGGTCAGGAAGTTCAACTTCACCTCCGGGTGCACCCGGCCCTCGAAGTTGCGATTGCCGGACAATACCGAGGATACGGCCAGACCGCCGCGGGATATAGCCTGGCTCACCGCCTCCGGCAGGGGGCCGGAGTTGCCGATGCAGGTGGTACAGCCATAGCCGACGATGTGGAAGCCAAGCTGTTCCAGATACGGCAGCAGGCCGGCGCGCTGCAGGTAGGCCTGCACGACCTGCGAGCCGGGCGCCAAGCTGGTCTTGACCCAGGGCTTGGCGCGCAGGCCGCGCTCGACGGCCTTCTTGGCCAGCAGCCCGGCACCTAGCATCACACTGGGGTTCGAGGTATTGGTGCAGGACGTGATGGCGGCGATGACCACCGCGCCGTCCTTGAGCTCACCATTGCCGCTCCCGGCGCCGGCGCTAGCGCGTTCCTCCCGGTAGGCGCGCAGCGCTTGGTCCACCACCGTATGGGCCTCGCGCAGGCTGACGCGGTCCTGGGGACGTTTGGGTCCGGCCAGTGACGGCTCGACTGTACCCATATCGAGCCCTAGCACGTCGCTGTAGCGGGCCGCGGGCGCGTCCGCGTCGCGCCATAGGCCCTGGGCCTTGGCATAGTGCTCGGCCAGCGCCACCTGCTCGGCGCTGCGACCGGTGAGACGCAGGTAATTCACGGTCTCGTCGTCGATCGGAAAGATCCCGCAGGTCGCGCCATACTCCGGGGCCATATTGGCGATGGTGGCGCGATCGGCCAGCGGCAGGTAATCCAGCCCCGGACCGAAGAACTCGACGAACTTACCGACCACGCCCTTCTTGCGCAGCATCTGCGTCACGGTCAGCACCAGATCGGTGGCCGTCGCGCCCTCGGGCAAGCGGCCGGTAAGCCGGAAACCGACCACCTGCGGAATGAGCATGGTAATCGGCTGGCCTAGCATGGCGGCCTCGGCCTCGATGCCGCCCACGCCCCACCCGAGCACGCCCAGGCCGTTGATCATGGTGGTGTGGGAATCGGTCCCGACCACGGTGTCCGGATAGGCGAGCTGCGCGCCGTTCACCTGCGCGCTGAACACCGTGCGCGCCAGGTATTCGAGATTGACCTGATGCACGATGCCGGTGTCGGGGGGCACGACCTTGAAGTTGGAAAAGGCCTGCTGGCCCCAGCGCAGGAACACGTAGCGCTCCTGATTGCGCTCAAACTCGATCGCGGCATTCTGCCGCATGGCATCCGGCCGGCCGAAGACATCCACCTGCACGGAATGGTCGATGACCAGCTCCACCGGGGACAGCGGGTTGATCTTGCCCGGATCGCCGCCCAGCCGTTGCATCGCCTCGCGCATGGCGGCCAGGTCCACCACCGCCGGGACGCCGGTAAAATCCTGCATCAGGACCCGCGCCGGGGTAAAGGCTATTTCGCGCTGCGGCTCGGCCTGCGGGTCCCAGGCGGCGAGCGCCTCGATATCCGACGGCGTGATGGTCACGCCGTCCTCGTGGCGTAACAGATTCTCCAGCAGGACCTTGAGCGAGAACGGCAGGCTTGCGACCGGGAAGCGGGATTCCAGGCCACGCAGCCCATACATCCGATATTCCTGATTGTGGACCTGGAGAACGGTCTTGGTGTTAAAGCTATCGTTCAACTCTAAGCCCTCGGCGGTGAGTGCATGACAAAATCAGCATTATACGTCAATGTAGCGGCCGAGCGACGGCCCTCGCCGGCCTATGATCCCGCCGGCTTGGCCGAGCGCTCCCGACGCCCGCAGGTGTGCCCGACCCAGACCCCCGAGGCGATCGTCCAGGCGCTCATTGAAGCGCGGGAGCGCCATCCCTCCTGGGGCGCGACCAAGCCGTGCCGATCGAGGAGGTCGCAGACGGTCGAGCGGGCTGGCCGCACTCGGGCCCACGTATTCGCACCGACAACGGGGTGCCCGGACCCTTAAAGCCGAGACCACCCGCCCACCGGCCGGCTACCGCGCCGCCCAGCAGAAGCGCTTCAACGCCTTCCGCGAGGAATTCAACCACGAACGCCCCCACGAGGCACTCGAGATGAATACCCCCGCCTCCCTCTATCAGCCGTCGACAAGCCCCATGCCCTCCAAGCTGCCTCGACTACCCCGGCCACTTCGAGGTGCGCTACGTGAGCTTCAACGGGGGCATCCGTTGGAAGCGGGATTGGGTCAACGTCAGCATCGTCTGCGCCGGAGAATACGTGGGACTGGAGGAGATCGACAACGGTGTCTGGAACGTCTACTTTGGCCCCCTCAAACTCGGTCGCTTGCTCGAAGAACACATGCGGATCGAAGAGGCCAACGGAAAGCTCAAGCGCAGAAATCCAAAGCCCCCTCGGCTATGAGCGCCCGGAGTAACCACTCGGACCCTGAGGGGCCTATGGACTTGTGGATAACCTCCCTGTTACCCACAGGGTCCACAGG
>JBOIDW010000204.1:0-3704 GCA_050740655.1 Gammaproteobacteria bacterium
CCCGCGAGCGGCTGCGTGCCAGGTATCTGCAACATCTGCTCGCCCTTGGCCGCGCGCACGAGGCCGAGGGCCGCTGGGAGGCGGCCGTATCCTGGTACCGGCGGGGGATCGAAGCCGACGAGCTGATCGAGGCGTTCTACCAGCGCCTTATCCGCTGCTACCAGCACCTGGGGCGCACGGCCGAGGCGCTTGCCACCGCCCTGCGCTGCCGGCGCGTGTGGGCCGCGGCACTCGGGACCCCGCCATCGGCCGAGACCCTGGCCTTGATCAGAACCCTCGGGCTCTAGCCCGAGCCCTTCGCCCGGCCCGGCCTCGTCGGCGGCGGGGTGTCGTTCTGCCCTCCCTGATCCGTCCCTATTCCCGTGTTACCTAGCTGTTACCGGCCGGGGTGTAACTTGGCCCGCACCGAAGATCCGGTGGGGTGAACCGACCTGCCATCCCCCGGGCCGCGGCGAATCATCCATGAAGATAGAAAGCGGTTCTTTGTGTGAGATCGGACGGCAACAGGAGATGGTGCAGGTCTTAGCCGAGGCCATGGAAGGCGGGGCGATTCGCAGGTTCGAAGGCGATGCTACACATCGTCCGGATTGAGTGTAATAGGCGGATTCTGCCTAGCACGCTAGTTGCGAACTCTGGTTAATTAACTGATAGGCTACAAACGAAACGGAGGAAACGAATCATGAAACCGAACATCACTCTCACGAAAGCCGCATTGGCTAGTTTGCTCGATGGCGTCCTTTATCCGAACCCGGATGATCCTGGCCCCTATGGCCCGATCGGTCCCGTGATCCGCTGGGCGCTCCGCGATTTGCCATGGGTTCTGCTCAATCCCCAGCCGCTACCACCCAGAACCGAGCCGAATCCGGACCCCTGGCGCTTCGAACTGAACCCAGAACCCTGGCGCTCGGCAGTGCTTGCGCGCACGGTAATTGACCGCGCGGTAGCACAGTACCAGTTTGCGGAGACATTGGCTGGCGCAGAGCAGTCGCAAAAGCCTATTGAAGCCGTTCGATCGCAGATTCGGGGGTTTGTTGATGATTACTGTGGCACGCGCCCACCCAAATGGCCCTGGCCATGGCCGTGGCCGCCAAAATTTGATTCCGCTCGACTGCGTCCGCTGGACTTGCTTGTTGCCGGTGCCCAGTTTCAGAAAGCGGCGGATCTACAGAACCCGCTGCAAGCGGATTTCTCCGCTGGCGCAGATCAGCTTTTCGAGACAGGCCTCAAGCGGCTCGAGGCCAGTTGTCCGGGAGGATGCATGTAGTATGGCACGCTATGGAGATGGCTTACTTCCGATCATTGTACCGCCGGAGCCTCCTCGATGCGGAGGCATATGGCTCGCGACGCGATATGGCGCGAGAAAAGAGTGGTGGGAAAGCGAGTCCGTACAATCAACGGTTGCAATCCGCCGCCAAACCTGTAACGACAGAAAGGAGACAACTCATGACTGAGCAATTTAATCCTGTTCCACTAAACGACCTACTTACCGCTACGGCACAAGGAGTCTTGCGAGCGCTTGAAGCAAGGCAAATGGGCCTAGAAAGGATGTCGGCTATCGATCTGGTACAGAGCGGCTTCACCGTCGATATTCGCATCATCGCTGGGGGCATCAGGCCGTTCTTCCTTGAACGGCAGCCTGCCGCACCAGCACTTCTGCAAACACCGAGTTAGAGGGCCTGGCCATGGATAGTGATTCGGCGGCGAGCTCAAAGCCCCTCTGCCCGAGTGCGCAACCGGAGTGGCGAGGGAGTGTGCTGATTGGCGTCGTTGGAGGCACAGCCAACGAACCGCGTGTGTCCTACCTTGGTAAGTCGCGACCCGTCACGGATGAGCTGCTGAAACTTACCGACGCCGTCAGTCCAACCGAAGTCTTTCGCTTTGCAGCCCCTTGCTTGTGCAAGGGCTGCGTTCACTTCGAGAAGGACCGGTGTCATTTGGTGGAACGCGTCGTTTCACTTCTGCCTGAAGTCACAAAGGAGTTACCCCTATGTGAGATCCGTCCGGACTGCCGCTGGTGGCGACAGGAGGGGCCTGCCGCGTGTTCACGCTGCCCGCAAGTTACCACCAACAACCACAATCCGTCGGATCGGATGATCCAGGCGGCACGTCCGGCACCATAACGAGAGGGTGCAGAGGGGCGCCGCGAGAAACGCGGCGCCCTCAACTCGACTCGGTTACGCGGCGATCCGTTGGTGCGTCAGGGAGCCATGCCCAAGATCCGAGGACGAAACCTTAATTATCCAGCACAAATTGGAGGATCTATCAATGTCCAGTGAAACCTTTACGAGCGCGGGAGACACGTACAAAATCACGATATACGCCGCCCCGCCTGATGGTAGGAAGCACCCCGTGATCCTCTTGGTTCACGGGAATTTCGGTCTAGGCGCTCCCTACGGTGATCAGATCCGCGGCTTTGCGAAAGACTTGGCGGGTCTAGGATACATGACCGCAGTCCCGCAGTATTATCGAGACGACAATCCTCACCTGGCCGACAGGGTTCCCCACGATCAGACCCTCGCCGATGCGATCGCAGTCTTCGCCAGCCGCCCGGGAGCCGACCCCAACCGACTCGGTCTAATCGGCTTTTCGCTCGGTGCCGCGACCGCGATGACTTTCATCGCTTCCAAACCGTCGGGAACGGTCAAGGTGCTTGCGGACTTCTTTGGTTTCCTCACGCCGACGATTGAAACGGCGGTCCTTAGTTTCCCTCCGACGATCATCCTCCACAACAAGCACGACCAGATCGTGGACGTTTCCAATTCCAAGAAGCTAAACGAGCTTCTCCCAAGCACGATTGATCACGAGTTCGTGACATACGAAGAGCGTTGGCAGCAAGTGAATCACGCCTTCGAGCCAGGTGGGACTGCCGACGTTGACTCCCGGTCGAAGACGACAGCTTGGTTCACCAAGCACCTCCCCCCTACCGGCAAATAGGGTTTCGCGACGGTCCGAATAATGGGGTCGGAGTGAGTAACGTAAGCGGTCGATACGTCGATTCGCTCCGACCTCCTTCTGCCATTCCGGTATCGGTGCGCCGCCACCGAGCCCTTCTCGGGCGCGCCGCACGCCTTCCGCCCCCGACCGCAATTCCATTCGACGGTCCCCCCTGTGTCCCGCCGGCGACACCGGTATTCGACCCCGCCCTGTGTCGTGGGCGTTGCGGGACACGGAACGTATCGAGGAGGTAAGATACGAAACATGAAAGTCGCGACCGGTATACTCATCGATGGAAACGTGGTTCCCGAAGGAGAAGCCTCGACCGAAGGCACGACCGTCACAAAGGTACTGCGCGAGGACCTCGAGACGTTCGATCTCACTCCTGAAGTTGCCCTGACCGTAGAAGCCACCGCGCTTGCCGCTCGCGAATACCACGCGCGCCGCCAGAAGGAGCGCCGGGCGCAACGCGAGGCCTTGCGCCTGCAGCGGCTCACGGCGCTGCGCGAGGCCATCCGGCGCCGGGCGCCGCGCTACCCGGCCATCGGCGCCGTGTACCTCTTCGGCTCCGTGCTACAGCCTGGCCGCTTTACCAGCGGCTCGGACGTCGATGTAGCCGTCGAGGGAGCCGATGTAGATACCGAGAGTCGCTTCTGGCGTGCCCTGGAGGAAGATTGCGGCGGGGCGGTCGATCTGCGCTCGCTCCAGGGTGCGGTAGCCCGTGCCGTGGCAGACCACGGAGAGCGTGTGTATGTCCGAGACCTTCCTCG
>JBOIDW010000205.1:0-2007 GCA_050740655.1 Gammaproteobacteria bacterium
GCCCTGGAGCGGCGATTTCGAGGTCATGCGCGTCGCCAAGCAAACCGACAACGCATCGCTCGAAACCGAGACCGACGGGTACACGCAGGTCGATCTCGGTGTCGGGTACACCTTCGGCACCAAGCCGGCCGATCTCACTTTGACGCTGCGAGGCACCAACCTCCTAGACGAAGAGGGAAGGCGCCATACCTCCTTCTTGAAAGACCTCGCCCCCTCCCCGGCCGCAGAGTCCTGCTCACCGTGCGCGCGACCTTCTGACCGTGGGTATAGGAATTTCAAGGGCCTTTTTCGATGAGAGGAAGAGTACCGATGGACCTGATATAGAAGATGTCCTCGACCTGCCGCCCTTCCCACCGGTTTCATCCCTTCCGACGATTCCGGTATTGGGCTACAATGTAGCTCATTCGTCTGGAGGAAGAGATCATGACTGCAAATTCGGTCGTGCGTGCCCGAATCGACGCGCATATCAAGGAAGAAGCTACCGCGGTGTTGGCCGCCATGGGGCTTACCGTGTCCGACGCCTTGCGTATCATGCTGACCCGCGTGGCCCGCGAAAAGGCGTTGCCGTTCGAGCCGCTGATTCCCAACGCTGAAACCGTACAGGCCATGAAGGACGCTCGCCGGGGTAATCTGCCTTCGTTCGCCAATGTAGACGAATTGATGGCAGACGTGAATGCGGAGGATTGAACGCACCAACACCTTCGAACGTGATTACAAGCGCGTCAAAGCGACGCCGGAACATCGGGACATCGACTTGCGGCTGTCCGAAGTATTGAAGTTATTGGCAGCGGACATTCCACTGCCACGCAATCTGTACGACCACCCGCTGACCGGGGACTGGAATGACCATCGAGATTGCCATATCAAGCCCGACCTCTTGTTGATCTACCGGAAGCCCGATACCAGAGTGCTGCAACTGGTTCGCCTTGGTTCGCACAGCGAACTCGGGCTTTAACGTCAAAGTCGGCCTCCGTTTCTGGGGACCGTTGTAAACAAGCAATCGGAGGTCGAGATGGGCGTATCGTGCGGTAACCCGACGCAATCATCCGTTGACCCAGACTTACTCCGGCCGCTCCATAAGCATAGGAGTCGGTAGTTTCGCCGGCGAAGCCGTCTAGGGGGTGCGCCGCACGTTGAGCGGGCCTCGCCGGCCTCAGCGACCCTGAAGTACTGGCGTTAGCTGCGCCGGGAGGATCGATCTGCTCGCGGTCTTCGCGGCCGGTTGGGACCAGGAGCGGGTACGACGTGTTCTACCCCATTACGAGAAGCAGTCCGAAGATGAGGCTGTGGCCGAGGATGAAGCGGCGGTGGAAGATCCGACCCAAACGCTCATGGAAGTTCCCCGCGAGCTCGTCCCAGTGATTCGCGAGTTGATCGCCAGGGAAAGCCGAACAAAGCCATCCAGGCGACGCCGCGGAAAGACGCGGCCCGCCTGATGGTGAGCGATATCTTACGCGCGTCGGAGGACGGAAAATCAATGGATGAGAATCGAAAAAAGGCACTGGGAATGGCCTTGAGCCGGATCGAGAAGCAGTTCGGAAAGGGATCGGTCATGCGCATGGGTGATGTGCAAGCGGTCCGCGACGTTGAGACCGTCACTCCGGGATCGCTTGGGCTCGATATCGCGCTCGGTATCGGGGGTCTCCCGCGCGGCCGGATCATCGAAATCGACGGTCCGGGATCTTCCGGCAAGACCACTTGGCCTTGCACGCGGTGGCCGAGATACAGCGGTGCGGAGGCGCCGCTTGGCTCGGGACGGTTTGTAAGGTAAGCACTTTGCGTCCTCGGCGCGCCAAGCGGGCCACATCCCTGTGCCTGGCTCTCTGGCCCGCCCGTGGCCCGAGGGCAATGCGGTAGATGCAGGCCGCCGCCCGCAGGGACCCGAGCGCGCGATCCGGATCGCTGTCGTCGAGATAGCTCATGCCCTGCTCTTCGATGAGGAAACCCTTGCGCGCCAAGACCTTCATCCTGTACCTCCTAAAAGCTGCACGTCCCTGTGCATCCGGT
>JBOIDW010000206.1:0-11617 GCA_050740655.1 Gammaproteobacteria bacterium
ACCAGGCCGACGCGCAGGCCTTGGACATGGCCCTCGCCACGCTGGAGCACATGGCCTTAGGCGGACTGTATGATCAACTCGGCGGCGGGTTCTGCCGTTACTCGGTGGATGAGCGCTGGCTGATCCCGCATTTCGAGAAGATGCTCTACGACAACGGCCTGCTGCTCGCCCTCTATAGCGAGGCCTGGCAGGTGAGCGGGCGGCCGGCGTTCGCCAAGGCGGCTATCGAGACCGGTGCCTGGCTGCTGCGCGAGATGCAGGCCCCGGACGGCGCTTTCTACTCCAGCCTGGACGCCGACTCGGAAGGGCATGAGGGGCGCTACTACGTCTGGGATCGGCAGGCGGTGCAGGCGGCGCTCGAGGCCGAGGACTACGCGCCGTTCGCGCGCCATTTCGGCCTTGAGCAGGCAGCGAATTTTGAAGGGCAGCATCACCTGTACGTCGCAGAGACGAGCGACTCCATCGCCGCGTCGCTGGGCCAGGCCGCGCGGGACGTGGAGGCGCGCATCGTACGGGCGCGCGCGGCGCTGCTCGCCATTCGCGAGCAGCGCGTCCGGCCGGGGCGTGACGAGAAATGCCTCACGGCCTGGAATGCACTGGCGATCAAAGGGCTCGCCATCGCCGGGCGCGTGTTCGAGCGCCCGGACTTGCTCGCCGCGGCCGATCGCGCCCTGGGGTTTATTCGCAGCGTGATGTGGCGGGACGGAACGCTGCTCGCGACCTGCAAGGACGGCCGCGCGCATCTCAACGCCTATCTGGATGACTACGTGTTCCTCATCGACGCGGTCCTGGCCCTGTTGCAGGCGCGTTGGCGCAGCGAGGACTTGGCCTTCGCACAGGCGCTCGCCGAGGCCGTGCTCGCGCGCTTCGAGGACCCGGAGCAGGGGGGATTCTTCTACACCTCGCACGACCACGAGCGGCTCATACTGCGCACGCGCTCCGGGACCGACGACGCACTACCTGCCGGTGCCGGGATTGCCGCCCAGGTGCTGCTGCGACTGGGCTCGGTATTGGGGGAGGCGCGTTATCTCAACACCGCGGAGCGTGCGCTCAAAGCCCATGCGCAGGCGATGGCGACCTACCCGAGTGCCTTCCACACGCTGCTGCACGCCTTGGAGGACTATTTGCTCGGCTGCGAGACCGTCGTCTTGCGCGGCTCGGGCGCCGCGCTGGCGGCCTGGGACAGCCGCTGTCATCGTTACTACGCACCGCGGCGCCTGAGCTTGGCCATCCCCGACAACGCCGAAGCACTGCCCGCGCCCCTGGCCCAGTGCCGGCCTGAGGGCGAGGTCGTCGCCTATCGCTGCCAAGGCCTCCAATGCAGCGCGCCGATCAAGACGCGGGCGGCACTGGAGGCGGCCTTGGCGACGGGCGAGGTCCGTGCCGCCCCTAAGGCGTCTTCTTGAGGAAGTAATACCCGAACGGCCCCTTGAGCGTCATGGCCGCAGCGGTCTTCTCCGTTACCTCGAAGACATCCCCGTTCGATAACGCGATCTTGCCGTCCTTGACCTCGTACTGCGCATCGATGGTCCCGGTCTGGCCGCCGCCGGTGATGGACGCGGCAAACTTATACAGGCTGGTGCGTGACAGGGTCCCGTCTGCTTTGAAGACCCAGGGGAAATTCTCGATATTGCGCTTAGCGATGAGCGTAGGCGCAGTCGATTCCAGCACCCAGTTCCCGGTGATGTCGGAGGCCTGCTGGATGAGCGGCTGCGCGCCGGCAAGCGTGGCAAACAACGACGCGACCAACATTAGGACAGCCTTTAGCATGTTTCCCCCTCGTTTTTCGGATGGTTGAGTGCACTTAAGTGTACTCTAAAGGTTGTACCCAATGGGTACAACCAATTCACGTCCTTCCGCAAACTACGAGGTCCGCAAGCTAATATCCATGGGGGTACAACGCAGCCGGTGCCGTACCGCCCTGAGGAATCCCCCTATACCCCTCAGTATGCGCCTCTTACCTCAGCCGGAAGGTGTGTTGGCGCCTCTGGAACTGTTGATACGGACCGACGCGATGGCCTGGGCGGTAGCGGTCATAATAGCCGTTGGCATAGCCGTAACGATTGCCGCGATAGCCATAGTAACGGTCGTAACCCCAAGGTGAGTAGTAACGGGGTGAATAATATTGCTGGCCATAGTAACGCGGGGTCGTGCCATAGGTGCACTCGGAATAAAATCCGCCGTAGGGCTGATTACAGTTCACCGCAGGCTGATTACCGTAATAGTAAGGCTGATTACCGTAATAATAGTCCCGTGAATACCCGCGATAATGGCCCTGCGGGGTGTATTGCCTGGCCCCGCCATTGGCCGCCCCGCCGTAGGTCGATGGTCCGCGGTCCCCGGGCGCGCGATTATCGCGGGGCTGCATGCCATAGCCTTGGGCGTGGGTCGTTGCCGCGGCGATTAAGGACAAGAGCAGCAAGCAGCATCTCAGATAGAACTTCGCAAGCATGACCGGATCACCTCATTATCTTAGGAGCATCGATGGTCTTGGACTGTTACGCATCTCGGGAGTTTTGTTCCGGGCGAGATAAACCCGATAGGACCGAGCGTCCAAAGGCGCCTCCGATTAACGCCGCCCCGAGCGAGGGGGGGCGCCTGGGGGAGGACTGTTAGCGCCTTTACTCGGTATGCGGCCGAGTTTAGGTTCTGCACCCATAGGCGTCAATCGCCGCTAGGTCAGCAGGGGCCGGTAGCGGACGCGATGGGGCCGCTCGGCGGCCTCGCCGAGCCTGCGCCTGCGCTCGTCGTCGTAGTCGCGATAGTTACCCTCGAACCACAGCGCCTTGCTGTCGCCCTCGAAGGCCAGGATGTGGGTGGCGATGCGGTCCAGGAACCAGCGATCGTGCGAAATCACCAGGGCGCAGCCGGGGAAATTGAGCAAGGCCTCCTCCAGGGCGCGCAACGTCTCGACATCGAGGTCGTTGGTCGGCTCGTCCAGCAATAAGACGTTGGCACCGCGGCGCAGGAGTTTAGCCAGATGCAAGCGGTTACGCTCGCCCCCGGATAGACTCCCTACTCGCTTCTGCTGGTCGGCACCCTTGAAATTAAAGCGCGCGACGTAGGCCCGCGATGCGGTCTCGTAAGCCCCGACCTTGAGCACCTCCTGGCCGTCCGAGATCTCCTCCCAGACGGTCTTATCGGGGTCCAGGGCTTCGCGGCTCTGATCCACGTAAGCGCGGGCCACCGAGTCGCCAACCCGTAAGCTCCCGGCGTCGGGCGGTTCTTGTCCCATCAGCATGCGGAATAGCGTGGTCTTGCCGGCGCCATTCGGTCCGATGATGCCGACGATGGCCCCTGCCGGCACACTGAAACTCAGCCCCTCCAGCAGCAATCGCTGGCCGAATCCCTTGCGCAGGTCGCGGGTCTCGATCACGAGATCGCCCAGCCTGGGGCCGGGCGGGATGTAGATCTCGTTGGTCTCGTTGCGGCGCTGATAGTCTTGCGAGGCCAGTTCCTGAAAGCGTTGCAGGCGCGCCTTGCTCTTGGCATGGCGGCCCTTGGGATTGGCCCGCACCCATGCAAGTTCAGCCTTGATGGCCTTGAGCCGGCCTTGCTCCTGGCGCTCCTCCAGCGCCAGCCGCGCCTCCTTCTGCGCCAGCCATGAGGAATAATTGCCTTCCCAGGGGATGCCGTGACCCCGATCCAACTCGAGGATCCAGCCGGCGACGTTGTCGAGAAAATAACGATCGTGGGTGACGGCGATCACCGTGCCCGCATAGTCCTCCAGAAACCGCTCCAGCCACGCGACCGACTCCGCGTCCAGGTGGTTGGTGGGCTCGTCCAGCAGCAGCAGATCCGGATTGGATAACAGCAAGCGGCATAGCGCCACACGCCGGCACTCGCCGCCCGAGAGCTTGGATACCTCGGCGTCCCAGTGCGGCAGGCGCAAGGCATCGGCGGCGATTTCAAGGCGGCGCTCCAGCTCCCAGCCGCCGGCGGCCTCGATCGCCTCTTGCAGCGCGGCCTGTGCCTCGAGTGCCTGGCCCATCTCCTCCTCACTCAGAGGTTCTGAAAAACGCGCGGTCACGGCGTGGAAACGCTCCAGTAAAGACAGCGTTGCGCCGAGTCCCGCCTCGACGTTACCGCGCACGTCCTTGGTCGGATCGAGCGCCGGCTCCTGGGGTAGATAACCCACGCTGATCCCGGGTTGCGGGATCGCCTCGCCCTCGTATTCCCGATCTATTCCGGCCATGATGCGCAATAAAGACGACTTGCCCGAGCCATTCAGCCCCAATACCCCGATCTTGGCCCCGGGAAAAAAGCGTAAGGAGATATCCCGCAGGATAACGCGCTTGGGCGGCACCACCTTGCCCACGCGCTTCATGCTGTAAACGTATTGCGCCATCGATGCCTCGTAATGACCTATGCAAGGGTGCGCATTATTAAGGACTCTAGTCCACGCGGCCACAAGGATACGTTGAGTACTTGCCGGTATTGCATCCCTGCGGTAGCGCGAGCACGGGCCAAGTTCAACTCGGGCAGTGCCGTCTTGCGGGATGTGCGCAGGGATCCCGCGCGAGCTCGGGCAGTGCATCGACGGTGTGCCCGGTCTCTCCGGCCACACCGATCCGATTCGAGATGGTTATCCGCCTGGGTCTCTTTCCCACGGCAGCCCCTACGCTCGCCCCGCGAGCACGCGGCGCGAACCGCTCAGCGCAGGGGTGCCGGGGCGGAGACTAACGGCGGACTCGCTCCTCCGGGCAGGCCGCTTGGCCAACCCGGAGTGATGAGGGCGTCTAGACGCTCACTTTGCGCCCAAGGCCTTGGCGGCACGCCGGTAATCCTTCGGGTTGACCCAAAGGATCATGCCGAAGCGGCCGTTTCCGGCGCTGACCGCATCGATCGCGGTCACGTTGATCTTGGCCTTGGCGAGCTTTTCCATTGGTGGAAGCGCCGCGCCGATACTGTCGTCGCCGTGGACCAGAAAACCGCTCTTGACCTTGCTGAGTTTCCACTCCTTGGCCTTGGCGAGCTTCGCGAGACCGCGCGTATCATCGGTCACCAGGTCGAGTTGCGCCACGCCGCGTTTTACCGGAAAACCCGTGAAGGCATGCAAGTTAATCCCTGCTTCACCCACCGCGCTCAATATCCTGAAGCCGTGTCCCGAGCGGCTCGGGACGTTGACGTAGCAATAATCTACTTTCTGAACGACAAGTGCCATTGTTCCTCCTTTTTTACGGAATTGCCAATGCTAGCGTTATGAAAACCATAATAATGTAAACTGATTGACGGCTGGTTTCCAGTTTTTTCGCGTGAGGGCAGCGAACGGGAGATCCATCGCGATGAAAATGCCGGCCGTTTGCAATGCTCGTGAACCGGACAGCGGGTATGATCAACACGGCGGATGGCGGTGGGGGTTCGGCATTACCTTCGTGGCAACGTCTTCATTCAACCGGAACATGATCAATCCGGCAAGAAAACGGACTCTCGAGCACAACAAGCTGCACAAGCGGCTGCGACGCAACGTCGGCCGCGCGATAGAGGACCGCCGCGGAATCCTCTACAACTTCGCCGTCGAGCACGGCTAAGACAAGATCGCCCTGGGCCACCTCCGCGAGGATCATCGAGACCTTTTTCCTCAATCTCTTCTTCGGCGGCAAACTGAAGGCCATGCCGCCCAAGCTCCTGAGCGACGCTGCAGGAAAAGGCGGCCTGTATGTGGTGCCGGCTGCCGACGCCCGGACTGCGGGTTTGACAGCTAGGCAGCACATGGGTAATTTCCCGCGTCGGATAGGCCTCCCGGTCGGCACGCCGGGGCCCCCGCAGGACCCATTACCAACAAGCTACGGAACACGCGGTTTGACCCCCCCAAATACCCAATTTGCCCGCATCGAGCGCCTACCCGCCTACGTCTTCAATACCGTTCAGGAGCTGAAGATGGCAGCCCGCCACCGCGGCGAGGACATCATCGACTTCGGCATGGGCAATCCCGACCAGCCGCCCCCGCGGCACATCGTCAACAAGCTCCTGGAGGCCGCCCAGCGCCCCGATACCCAGCGCTATTCGGTGTCACGCGGGATCCCGCGATTGCGCAAGGCGATCTGCAACTGGTATGGGCGCCGTTATGACGTGGACCTGAACCCCGAGACCGAGGCCATCGTCACCATCGGTTCCAAGGAGGGGCTCGCGCATCTCGCCATGGCGGTGATCGATCAGGGCGACACCGTGCTGGTCCCCAACCCGGCCTACCCGATCCATCCCTTCGGCTTCGTCATCGCCGGCGCCGACGTGCGCCACGTCCCCATCGGTGCGGGGATCGATTTCTTCGCGGAGCTGGATAAGGCCATCCGCGATTGCTGGCCGCGTCCCAAGCTGCTGGTACTGAACTTTCCCGGTAATCCGACCACCCATTGCGTGGAGTTGGAGTTCTTCGAACGCGTCATCGGCGTGGCGCGCGAGCATGGGATCTGGGTGGTACACGACCTCGCCTATGCCGACATCGTCTTCGACGGCTACCGCGCGCCGTCCATCCTTCAGGTGCCGGGCGCCAAGCAGCTCGCCGTGGAGTTCTTCTCGCTGTCCAAGAGCTACAACATGCCCGGCTGGCGAGTCGGCTTCATGACCGGCAATCCGATCCTGGTCAAGGCCCTGGCACGCATCAAGTCCTATCTGGACTACGGGACCTATACGCCAATCCAGGTCGCCGCGATCACGGCGCTGGAGGGGCCCCAGGACTGCCTCGGCGAGATCGCGGACACGTATTGCCGGCGGCGCAACGTCTTGTGTGACGGCCTGAACTCCATCGGCTGGCCGGTCGAGCGCCCGCGCGGCACGATGTTCGTATGGGCGCCGATCCCCGCGGCTTATCGCGAGCTGGGCTCCCTCGAGTTCGCCAAGCGCCTGCTCCTGGAGGGCAAGGTCGCGGTCTCCCCCGGCATCGGCTTCGGCAGCTATGGCGATGACCACGTGCGCTTCGCGCTCATCGAAAACGAACACCGCACCCGGCAGGCGATCCGCGGGCTGCGCGAGATGCTGCGCAAAGACCAGACCGGGACCTTCGCCAAGGTCCAGGGGCTGTAAGAACACCGGGGACGCCGACATTGAAACCCGTCAAGATCGGCCTGCTGGGCCTGGGTACGGTGGGCGGCGGCACCATCAAGGTCCTGCAACGCAACGGCGACGAGATCAGCCGCCGCGCCGGGCGCGCCATACGGATCCACTGCGCCGGCGCCCGTAGCGTCGATAAACCGCGCGATGTGTCCATTGAGGGGATCCGTTTGTACGGTGATCCCTTTGCGGTGGTCGACGATCCCGAGGTGCAGGTCGTGGTCGAGTTGATCGGCGGCCTGGAACCCGCGCGCAGCCTGGTGCTCAAGGCCATCGCCCAGGGCAAGCACGTGGTCACCGCCAACAAGGCCCTCATCGCCATCCACGGCAACGAGGTGTTTAAAGCGGCGCAATCGGAAGGGGTCATGGTCGCCTTCGAGGCCGCGGTGGGCGGCGGGATCCCCATCATCAAGGCCATACGCGAGGGCCTGGCCGGCAATCGCATAGAATCTCTCGCCGGGATCATCAACGGCACCGGCAACTTCATCTTGAGCGAGATGCTGGAACAGGGTCAGGACTTCGCGAAGGTGCTCAAGGAGGCGCAGCGACTGGGCTATGCCGAGTCCGATCCGAGCTTCGACGTGGAGGGGATCGATGCCGCGCACAAGCTCACCATCCTGGCCGCCATTGCCTTCGGCATCCCCTTGCAATTCGACAAGGTGTTTACGGAGGGGATCACTAAGATCACGCGCGCCGATATCCATTACGCCGAGCAGCTCGGCTATCGCATCAAGCACCTGGGCATTGCCCGCAACGACGGCCACGGCGTGGAGTTGCGCGTGCATCCGACGCTGGTCCCGAAGACCCAATTGCTGGCCAACGTCATGGGCGTGATGAACGCGGTGCTGGTCAAGGGCGACGCGGTCGGGCCGACGCTGTTCTACGGGGCCGGCGCCGGCGCCGAGCCGACCGCCTCGGCGGTGGTCGCGGATCTGGTCGATGTGGTGCGGGCGCTGACCTCCGATCCCAATAATCGCGTGCCGCATCTGGCCTTTCAGCCGGACGCGCTCTCGCATATCCCGGTCGCGGCGATGGAAGAGGTCACGACGGCCTATTACCTGCGGCTCGATGCCCTCGATCGTCCCGGGGTGCTCGCCGACATCACGCGCATCCTGGGCGATCTCCGGATCAGCATCGAGGCCGTACTGCAGAAGGAACCGTCCGCCGGCGAGCGTCATGTCCCCGTCATCCTCCTGACCCACCGCGTGGTGGAGCGCTCCATGAATACCGCCATCGCGCGCATCGAGGCCCTGCCGTCGGTCCAGCGGCCGGTCACGCGGATCCGCCTGGAAACGCTGGAGTAGCCGGTAATCCGATGCGATATACAGGTCTCATCGAGCGCTATCGTTCGCGCCTGCCGGTCAGCGCTCGCACCCCGATCGTCAGCCTGTGCGAGGGTAACACCCCGCTCGTGCAACTGCGCAACCTCCCGCAGCTTCGGCAGCGCGAGGTCGAGATCCACGTCAAATACGAGGGGCTCAATCCGACCGGCTCCTTCAAGGACCGCGGCATGACCCTGGCCGTCAGCAAGGCCGCCGAGGACGGTAGTCGCGCCATTATCTGCGCCTCGACCGGCAATACCTCGGCCGCGGCCGCGGCGTACGCGGCGTGCGCCGGGATGACCGCCTTTGTCATTATCCCGGAGGGCAAGATTGCCCTCGGCAAGCTGGCGCAGGCCATGATGCACGGCGCCGTGGTCTTACAGATCACGGGCAACTTCGACGCCGGCATGCAGTTGGTCAAGGAGGTCGCCGGCCAGGCACCGGTCACGGTCGTCAACTCCATCAATCCGTTTCGCATCCAGGGTCAGAAGACCGCGGCCTTCGAAATCGTCGAGGCCTTGGGCCGGGCGCCGGACTTTCACTGCATCCCGGTCGGCAACGCCGGCAACATCACCGCCTATTGGCTGGGCTATACGGAGTATCGCGCAGCCGGGCTAGCCTCGACGCAACCGCGCATGTGCGGATACCAGGCCAGCGGCGCCGCGCCGTTTATGCGCGGTCACGGCATCGATGAGCCGGAGACCGTGGCCACCGCCATCCGCATCGGTCACCCGCAGTCCTGGGAGCAGGCGTGGAATGCGCAACGGGAGTCGACCGGCTGGTTCGATGAATTGAGCGACGCCGAGATCCTCGCGGTGCAGAGGCTCCTGGCGGAGAAAGAAGGCATCTTCTGCGAGCCGGCCTCGGCGGTCTCCGTGGCCGGGTGCTTACGTGACGTCGAGCGCGGCAGGATCCCAGCCGGCAGTCTCGTTGCCTGCACCTTGACCGGCCACGGGCTGAAAGACCCGGACGTGGCCATCCGGCAAGGCAGCGCGCCGGTGGTCAAGCTCGAGGCCCGGCTCGGTGACGTACAACGCGCGATCCTGAAGCATTTACCCTAACCCTTCGCCGCCATCGGAATGCAGGCACATCGCCCGCGTTGCGCCGATCGCGTAGGATAGTGCCCATCACAGCGCACTCGGGGCGCGACCGGGATCGGCAAGCCCCGGCGCTACCCTTATAAGACGCACGTCCTAACGGGAGGCCAGATATGAAAGCCAGCGATCTCTTTGTCCGTTGTCTCGAGAATGAAGGCGTTCAATATATCTTCGGTGTACCGGGCGAGGAGAATCTGGATGTCGTGGAATCCCTGCGCAGCTCCAGGATTCAATTGATCGTCACCCGCCACGAGCAGCCGGCCGGTTTCATGGCCGCCACGGTGGGTCGACTGACGGGGATCCCGGGGGTGTGTCTCTCGACCCTGGGACCCGGCGCGACCAACTTGGTGACGGCCGCTGCCTATGCCCAGCTCGGGGCCATGCCGATGTGCATGGTGACGGGTCAGAAACCGATCTACACCAGTAAACAGGGACATTTTCAGATCATCGATGCGGTGGCGATGATGCAGCCGTTGACCAAATTCACCAAACAAGTGGTGGAGGCCGACCGCATCCCGGCCACCGTGCGCGAGGCCTTTAGGCAGGCCGAGGCCGAGCGCCCCGGCGCGGTGCACATCGAGCTGCCCGAAGACGTCGCGGGCCAGGCGACCGGCACCGCGCCCTTTGCGGTCGAGAAGGTACGCCGCCCCGATGCCAATGAACGCGCCATAGGCATCGCCGCGGGCATGATCGAGCGCGCCAAGTCCCCGCTCATCCTGATCGGGGCCGGTGCCAATCGCAAGCGGGTCTCCAAGCTGCTGCTACGCTTCATCGAAAAGACCGGCATCCCGTTCTTCAACACCCAGATGGGGAAGGGGGTGATCCCGGAAGACCATCGCTTGTTTCTCGGCACCGCTGCGTTGTCCGACCACGATTATGTGCACTGTGCGGTAGACCGCTCCGATCTGATCATCAACGTCGGTCACGACGTGATAGAGAAACCCCCGTTCTTCATGGAGACGGGCGGGCCCAAGGTGGTACACGTCAATTTCGTCCCCGCCGAGGTGGATGAGATTTACTTCCCCCAGCACGAGGTGGTCGGGGACATAGCCAACGCCCTGTGGCAACTCTCGGAGAGGGTGCAGGTGCAGCCGCGCTGGGACTTCTCGTATTTCGCCCGCGTCAAGCGCTTTATCGACGAGAAGATCTCGGAGCGCTCGGACGCGGATAGCTTCCCGATCCTGCCGCAACGCCTGGTCGCGGACGTAAGAGCGGTGCTGGGACCCGCGGATACCCTCAGCTTGGACAACGGCATGTATAAGCTCTGGTTCGCCAGGAATTACCGCGCCTTGGCCCCCAATAGCCTACTGCTCGACAATGCGCTTGCCACCATGGGCGCGGGCCTACCCGCGGCGATGGCGGCCAAGCTCGTGTGCCCGGAGCGCAAGGTGGTGGCAGTGTGCGGCGATGGCGGCTTCATGATGAACAGCCAGGAGCTGGAAACGGCGGTCCGTCTCCAGCTCGACCTCGTGGTCATCATATTGAACGACGGCGGTTTTGCCATGATCAAATGGAAACAACAGCACGTGGGATTCCCCGACTGGGGGCTCGACTTCGGCAACCCGGATTTTGTCGATTACGCCAGGTGTTATGGTGCCCAGGGGCATCGTGTCACCCGGGCGAGCGAGTTTCGGCCCATGCTGCAGGAATCCGTCAACAGGGCGGGTGTCCATGTCATTGACGTCGCGGTGGATTACTCGGAAAACGCCAGGGTGCTGACCCAGGAATTGCGCGAGAAGACCTGCATCGTGTGAGCGCCCGAGCCGCGTATTCCTGATTGCGACCTTCCCCATCTACGCTCGGTGCTCGATTCATTTCGGCTGGCACCGCCCGGTGTCACTTCCTCTGCGGTCCTGCCCGCCGGCCGCAGACGCAAAAAAAAGGGACTCTCGGAGAGAGTCCCTTCGAGTCGATACGCCTGTTTTTACTGGTTAACCGACGGCTGTTGGGCTTGCGCTTCCTCGGATGCCGGCGCGTTCGTGTCGCCCTGGCTGTAGGTCGGTGGGTTATTGCCGCACGCTGAAAAAGCCAACCCGATCAAGGTAATGGCCAAAACCTGGATAATCCGCTTCATAATAGATGCCTCCTCTCTAAGTACGGTTCTTGTTGGGTCGCGACCACCCGTATCCCGGTGGCGCAGTGGACAGC
>JBOIDW010000207.1:0-2209 GCA_050740655.1 Gammaproteobacteria bacterium
GCCAGCTTGCGTTTCAGATCGCTGAGCTCTCCTTCCAAGCGCGGAATCGCCTGCATCTTCTCGGTGAGCTCCCGCTCTCTCGCACGCACGGCGAGAAAGCGTGCTTCCTGTTCCCGCCATCCTGCATCCCAGTCAGACCGGCTCACTTCCCTAGCGTCGTCCACGATGAGGCGCAGGCCCGCTTCGCTTTCCGACAACGAAAACACCTGCTTCTGGCTGAACATTCGCACCGGAAAGCGCTGTGGTATGTCGCCGCTCTCCCGTTCCCAAGTACCGTCGTGGCGCTCGCTTTCGATCGGTGTGAGACTACCTGCCTGATTCCATTGCAGGCGAAAGCGGGTGCCATCTTTCCGATAGGTGATGCGTAGCTCGGTGTTGTGGGTCAGCGCACCGCGATCTTCGCGGCCACGCGGCAGGCGGAAGAACTCGTTAAAGTCCTCGGCAAGCTTGCTGGTCAGCTCCTTGTCCCGGCGCAGCCCGATGCGAAGAAACTCGGTGATCGTGGACTTGCCCGTTCCGCGTCCGCCGATCACGGTGTTGAGCCAAGGATTGAACTGGACGCTGAGCGGCTGACCACGGCCGCAGCGACGCGCCTCGCGGATCTCGATCGCCTCGATGAGTTGCGCCGTGTGACGGTTCGGCTCGTCCTGCTGCTGATCGCTTCGCCGTACCGAAAGCGGCGCCCCGTCTAGCAAGGCAAGCCGCAGCCCTTCGAGCGAAGGCGTCCCCATCTTCACCCAGCTGAAGTGCGAGCCGGGGAAACGATGGCCGGGGTTGCCTGTAGGATGATGTGAATCTGAGCCCAGAACTTCGACCCATCCCGGATTGCGCTGCTCGTAAGGCGCCGGCTTGGCGAATCCAGGATCACACAGCTCCATTGCCACGATCGACCGGCAGTCAAGAAGTTGAGCGAGCGTTATCCCTACTGACTGGGTAAGTGCGCCGTTCGGGCCGTCGGCGTGAGCCAGTATCGCAACCCCTCCGGCCTGCTCGATCTCCACGGCAACCTGCACAGGGGTTTTGCCCGTTACCGCATCGCTTGCGCCACGTGTCCCCCGGTAATCCACACGACCAAGCAACTGCGTCACGTCAGCCGTGCTAGCTGTCCGATCCAACATACCCAGGACATGCACTCCTCCATGCGCGGAAATCTCGATTCCCGGGAAGAGGTATAGATGATGAAATTCCGGATGGCCACTGGTTTCCAGACTAGCCAGGGCAGCCTTGAGCCGATCGATCCACTCGCCGGTGTTATGATCGGTCACGGCGACGCAATCGATCCCGGCACGCATGAAGCCGAGAAGCCAGTCTTCGGGCTTCATCGCTTGCAACGCTGCTTGGTTCCGGCCTTTGCCGTAATCCCTCGAGGCGGGGGTATGAGTGTGGAAGTCGAACTTCCACCAGCGTGCGCCCGGAAACGCATACATGAGGTTCGTCCCCATTCCGACGCCGCAACCCATAGAGGGTTCTACTTACCCTGCTCGTTGTATTTCGGTTTCGAGCGCGAGATGACGCGGGATTCTTTGGCCCGGGCGTCGGCCATGCTGGGCATCTGCTCGATTCGCACCTTCGCGCCCGGCACCGCGGCTTTCGCACCGGGCAGGTGCTCGGCGATCCGCTCCTGTACGCGCCCGCCTTTGGCCACGCCTACATAGTTCGTTTTGGCACCGTTGGTTTGAATCCTGTACAGGACCGGCTTATCATCCGGCAGCTTGCCGATGCCGGTCTTGTTGAAATCCACAGTCTTCTTACTCATTAGTGCGGTTCCTCTGAAAATGATCCGATTGGAGGCATTATATTATTGCATATGATATTATGCAAGCTTATGTTGCATCATGCCCAACCGCTTGAGCGAGGCCGACTACCGGAATCGGGGCAGGTTTCCCGTGCAAACTCATCCGCTGAGCCGGGCTTGCGAAAATAGGCATGGAATCCTGGACGCTTACGGGCGAAGCGGGGAAGGCGGCGAGGATGTGGGTGCAGTCATCGGCGGTGAGGCCGTACGCCTGCACGACGGCGCGATTCCCCGACCACTCAAACTCGCACCGGCGGTGTGTCCACTATTGGTCAATACAAAAGAAAACTGGGTCATCGCGTGATCGTGTGGATCATTTTCGCGCCAATGTCATATCTCTGGCAGCATAGAGGTGAGGATCTTCAGTCGCAGATACTCCTCGTCACGCAACCCATATGCACGCCGCTGGATCAC
>JBOIDW010000208.1:0-9071 GCA_050740655.1 Gammaproteobacteria bacterium
ATCTATTGTTACGCTGTGCCAACCGGCACGGCCTGATCGCCGGGGCCACGGGTACCGGGAAGACGGTCTCGGTCCGGGTGCTGGCCGAGGGCTTTTCCGCGGCCGGCGTGCCGGTATTCATGGCCGACATCAAGGGCGATCTGTCCGGGATCGCGTGCACCGGCGAGCCCGACGCCAAGCTCGCCGAACGGGCCGACACGGTCGGACTCACGGATTACGCACCGCAGGCCTACCCGGTACTGTTCTGGGACCTGGACGGGCAGCGCGGGCATCCCATCCGCACCACCATCTCGGAGATGGGGCCATTTCTGCTGTCGCGGTTACTGGACCTGAATACTACCCAGGAGGGGGTGCTCAACATCGCCTTCAAGGTCGCCGATGAGGATGGCCTGCTGTTGCTGGACCTCAAGGACCTGCGCGCCGTGCTCGAATGGGTGGCCGAGCACGCGAGCGAGCTGACGGCCGGCTATGGCAACGTCAGCAAGGCCTCGATCGGTGCCATCCAGCGGCAGCTCCTGACCCTGGAACAGCAAGGCGGCGACGGCTTCTTCGGCGAGCCGGCCCTGGATATCCAGAACCTCATGCAGACCGATAGCGCGGGGCGTGGTTACATCAATCTGCTGGCGGCCGAGGCCCTCATGGAGCGTCCGCGGCTGTATGCGACCTTCCTGCTGTGGTTGCTCTCGGAATTGTTCGAGGACCTCCCCGAGGTCGGCGACCTGGACCGCCCCAAGCTGGTGTTCTTCTTCGACGAGGCGCATCTGCTATTCGCCGACGCCCCGCGCGCCCTGGTGCAGAAGGTCGAGCAGGTGGTGCGGTTGATCCGCTCCAAAGGCGTGGGCGTGTATTTCATCTCACAGCACCCGCTGGACATACCCGACTCGGTACTCGGTCAGCTCAGCAACCGCGTGCAGCACGCCTTGCGCGCCTTTACCCCGCGCGACCAGGCCGCGGTGCGCACCGTGGCCGAGACCTTTCGCGCGAATCCCCAGTTGGACGTCAGCCGCACCATCATGGAGCTGGCGGTCGGCGAGGCCCTGGTCTCGACCTTGGATGCCTCCGGGGTCCCGGGTGTCGTGCAGCGCACCTGGATCTGCCCGCCTCGCTCGCGGCTGCGGCCCGCGAGCGAGGACGAGCGCCGCAAGTGTATCGACAGCAGCCCTATCCTGGGACGCTACGACGAGCCAGTCGATCGCGACTCGGCGCATGAGAAACTGAAACAGCGCGCCGGGCGCGCCGCGGACGATGCGCCGCCGGATGAGGAACGGCCCGAACGCGATGCGCCGCCACGGCTCTCCACGCGCCGCTCGGCGCAACCGGCCCCGGTGCGGCGCGGCCGCGAGAGTGTCTACGAGTCGATGGCCAGGAGCGCCGCGCGCAGCATCGGCAGCGCCGTCGGCCGGCAGATCATCCGCGGCGTGCTGGGCTCGATATTCAAACAGCGATAGCCGCGGAATCCATTCATCAATGCGATGGGGTCTTGGTATAACCGCAGCCCGGCGTTGCAGGCACTCCAGCCGCGACATCACGATAGGGGTGGTATGGTCCGATGCAGGTCAGTCCCGCGACCAATACTCCCTTCAGTTATCTGAACAGATCCAAGTAGTCGGAATATAGGTACTTCTTGCCGCGCTTGCCGCCGGTGATCTCTTTCAGGATCCCGAACCGCTGCAGGTCGGCGATCAGCTTGTAGGCCGATGCCGGTGATAGGTCCGCTACGGCGCCCACCCCGGCGGCATCGATCAGCGGGCGCTGATACAGATAATGGACGACTTTTTGAGCATTCGCCGCTCGGCTACCCAGGGTTTGTATTTGACTTTCCGCGTGTTTTTGCAGCTTGAGTATACTGTCAAGGGTAGCAATCCCGTTTTTCGCGGTTTCGATAATCCCCACCATAAAAAACCTGAACCATTGCAGCAGGTCGTTCTTTTCCCTCACTCGCATCAGGTTGTCGTAATAATGGGCGCGATTGCGCTCGAAGAAATCCGACAGATACAGCACGGGCTGCTTCAATAGCCCCTTGCTGACCAGATATAAGGTGATCAGCAACCGTCCTACCCGGCCATTGCCGTCCAGGAACGGGTGGATGGTCTCGAACTGGTAATGCACCAGGGCAATCTTTAGCAGCTCGGGAAAATACTCGGTGTCGTTGTGCACGAACTTCTCGATGTCGCTCATCAGCTCGGTGACGGACGTGTGGACGGGGGGGATGAATACCGCGTCGCTGATCGTGGCCCCGCCGATCCAGTTTTGGCTGTGCCTGAACTCACCCGGCTGCTTATGCGTGCCGCGCACACCTCGCAGCAGGGTCTTGTGGGTCTCGGGATCAGTCGAGCGGAAAAGGGCAAAGTCTGCAACTTCGCAACCGCCTCGTTCATGGCCGCCACATAGTTTTGCACCTCTTCCCAATCGTCCCTTTTGTCAAGAGCAACATCCTCCTTGTCCAGCAGTGCCTCCTCCATGTTCGTCTGGGTGCCCTCGATCTTGCTGGATTGGGTGGCCTCCTTGAGCACATGCATGCTGATGAGCAGGTTGATGTTGGGGATATAATCCGAATACATATCCAACCTCCCCAACTCCCTGTCCGCCTGCCCGAGCAACTGGATTAACGACATGTTATCGATCTGCCAGGCGCGATTGATCGGATTGGGCCGAAAGCTCTTGTAGCCCTCTTGACGAACGAGGCGACCCGCCTTGAAATTTTTCATCTGCGCTGCTGCCGTCCGGAACTAAAACAACCCTGATTACTGTTTTATATTATACGATATATCTAAAATAGCTGCATACCCTATTTTTGGTAGGGGCGGGTTTCCAACCCACCTCCTCCAGACGCAAAGCCCGCTAAGTGGAGCTTGGCCAACCGAGCTTCACGGGCGGTAAACCCTGCATCCGTCTCGAAGAGGCATAGCAGGGAGCAGGAGAAAAAACGCCTCTTTCGTCAAGAGGCTGGTGCTGAGGATCGGCACGCCCGGCTGCCGGCCATTCGACTAGCGCAGCTCAGCGGGCGTGCTAAGCTATAAACATTGGGCCTACGGGTCCACGGCCCTTAAAAAAAGAGGTTTACCGATGTACGTCAGCGATATGGTTCGGGAGAAGGGTGAACGGGTCGTCACCGTCGCCCCGCAGGAAAGCGTCGCCAACGTCGTCAAGCGTTTAATAGACGAGCAGATCGGTGCGGTCGTTGTCTGTGACAGCGAGGGGCGGGTATGCGGCGTGCTGGCCGAGCGCGACATCGTGCACGGGTTGGGGACGCAAGGCGCGGCCGTATTGCAGCGATCCGCGTCCGATCTGATGCATGCCGCCGTGACCTGCCGGCCTTCCGACAAGGTGGTCAAGCTCATGGCCTTAATGACCAACCGGCGCGTGCGGCATCTCCCGGTCATCGACGACGATCAAAAATTGAGCGGGATCGTCAGCATCGGCGACGCGGTCAAGTGCCGGCTGGCCGAGATCGAAAACGAATCGCGCGCCCTGCGCGAGTACATCTCGATGGCCTAGCCGCGCCCGGCCGCGGATTTTCACAGGCCAACGAAGTCCGCAGGATCTCCACTCGGTGTGAGGCAAAGCGGCTCGGCTCGCTCACCTTACTTTCTAGGGCAATCTTCGGAGGGTCGCGTTATGAAACGATTGATCAAGGCCATTTTCGTTCTCATCGGGTTGGTGCTCGCGCTGCTGGCCGGGACGGTGATCATCGCGCCGCTGGTGCTGGACCCTAACGATTACAAGGACCGATTCACGGTGCCGTTCGAGGAGCAGACCGGGCGCAGCTTGAGTATCGAGGGCGATATCAAGCTCTCGGTGTTTCCCTGGCTGGGGTTCGATCTGGGTGCCATCCGCATCGGTAATGCCGAGGGCTTCGGTACGGTGCCGTTCCTTAAATCGGAACGGGCGCGGGCGCATGTCGAGCTGCTGCCCTTGCTCCGCCGGGAGGTCCGGGTGGACAAGGTCAGCCTGCAAGGCCTGGTGCTCAATCTGGCGCGCGCCAAGGACGGCACGAGCAATTGGGACGATCTGGTGCGAGGGCGATCCAGACCCGATCGGCCAACCGAGGACCTAGCCGGTCCGGAGGCACCGGCCGAGACCGGCTCGGCCGCCGAGCCCCCGGCCATCGCCGCGCTGGTCTTCGGCGGGCTGGACATCGAGCACGCCGAGGTGAATTGGGAGGACGCGCAAACCGGTGAGCGCTACGCGGTCAAGGAACTGGACTTGGAGACGGGACCGATCGCCCTCGGCGATCCGGTCGACGTGGCGCTGGCCTTCGGCTTCGACGCCGGCCGGGCCGGGATCTCGGGTCACCTCGACTTGGGCGGCCGGGTATCGGCCGATCTCGCTGCCGAGCGCTACGCCGTCCGCGGCCTGAAGGCCAAGGGACGCTTCAAGGGCAAGTCCATTCCCGGCGGGCAGACCGATCTCAAGCTCAAGGCGGATGTCGAGAGCGATCTCGCCAAAGATACGGCCTCGGTGCAAGGGCTGGACCTGGCGGTCTTCGGCTTGAGCGTGGCGGGCGGCGTGGAGGTCACGCAAGTGCGCAGCGCGAGGCCCGGTCTCAGCTATAAGCTCAAGGCCAAGGGGGATGACCTCTCCGCGTTAATGCAGGCGCTCGCCACCACGTTCGAGATCGATGGCGTACCGAAATCACTGAGTCGATTGCGCGTCGATCTAGGCCTGGCCGGAAACCTGAGCCGCGTCGCCGTCGAGCCCCTGCTGGTCGACGCGGCGCTCAGCACTAGCGGTACCAAGGGACCGGTCACCCTGGCCTTGAGTGCTAAGCGGCTGGACCTCGATCTGGATAGCAAGGCGGTGGCGGTCAGCGCCGGCCGACTCAAGGTGAGCGGGGCGGATGTCGTGCCGGTGCTGAAGGAATTGGGTCTCGCCGATCCGGGGCTTGCCAAGCTCGCCATTGCCCTCGATAGCGATAGCGAGTTCTCCGGCACGGGTACGCGCTTGAGCGTCGCGCCTTTCAACGCCAAGGCCACGCTGGCCGGCGCGAGCATCCCCGGCGGCTCGGCGGAGGTGAGCCTGGCGACGCGCGCGGATCTGGACCTGAAGCAACAGACCCTGGTCCTTGACGACCTGGCCCTGAAGGGCCTGGGATTGGACCTGAGCGGCGGCCTGCGCGCCACGGGCATACCATCCGATCCGAAGTTGAGCGGGAACATGAAGATCGCACCCTTCGATGCCCGCGCGTTACTCCAACAACTCGGCCAGGAGGCGCCCGACACCGCCGATCCCAAGGCCTTGACGCGAGTCGGGCTGGATGCGGCGGTGGCCGGGAACAAGAACAGCGTCAGCCTGAGCAATCTGGTCATGCGCCTCGACGACACGCAGATCAAGGGCAAGCTCGCGATAGTGGACCTTTCCCATCCCGGTTATGAGTTCAATCTCGCGGCCGATCAACTCGATCTCGATCGGTATCTCGCCTCGGAAGGTGAAGGGCAGGGGGAGCCCGGCGCCGAGGCGAAGCCCGCCGCGCTCAAGCCGGAGAAGAGGCCCGCCGGCCCCAAGCCGGAGAAGAAACACACCGCCCCCGAGGAGAGACAGGCCGGGGGCAGTGGCGGCGGGGAACCGGCACCCGCCGGTCTGCGCGGTCTGAACCTCAAGGGACAATTGAGCGTGGCCAAGCTCAAGGTCTCGAACGCCCGCCTGAGCAACGTCCAGGTGACTATCGATGCACGCAATGGCCAGATTGTCCTGAGTCCGATCGCCGCCAACCTGTATCAAGGCAGCCTGGCGGGACAGATGCGGATCGATGCGCGCGGCGCGCAACCCAAGATCACTCTGGACCAGAACTTGAAGAACGTTGAGATCGAACCCTTGTTGGTCGATGTGAGCGGGGAATCCAAGTGGTCGGGACGCGGGAACGTGGAGGCCAAGATAACCGCGAGCGGTGCGGACGGGGACTCGATCAAGCGCACGCTGGACGGCACGGGGTCCATACAGCTGCGCGACGGGGCCATGAAGGGAGTCAATCTCGGCCAGTTGTTGCGCCAGGTCAAGGGCGGTCTGTCCGGCAAAGCCGTCGGGAGTGGTAAGACCGATTTTTCGGAGATCGGCGGCACTTTCAATATCCGTCAGGGCGTCGTCCACAATCAGGACCTGGCTGCCAAGTCCCCGTTGCTGCGCGTCGACGGTAAGGGCAAGGCGGATCTAGTCAACGAACGCATCGACTATCTGGTCGATGCGCTGTTGACCGATACCTTCAAAGGACAAGGGGGTAAGGAAGCGGCCGACCTCAGCGGGGTCAAGATCCCGGTACGCATCACCGGCAGCTTCGACGCCCCGAGCTTCTTACCGGACTTTACAGCCATCGCCAAGGCCCAGGCCGAGAAGCTCCTTTCCAAGAATAAGGAGAAGATCACGGAGAAGCTGAAGGAGAAGCTAGGCGACGATACCGGCGGCGTGCTCGGCGGCGTGCTCGGCAAGTTCCTCGGCGGCAAGGAGGAACCGGCGCCGGGAGCCGAGTCGGCGCAGCCAGAGGCCGGCGATCGACCCCGCCCGACGGGCAAGCAGACGGCGGCGGAGCAACAGGCGGCACGCCGGAAGAATCAGCAGGGAAAGCAGGGGGAGCCGAAAGACGATTCGGATAAGGCCATCAAGAATGCCGCAGACGCATTGAAGGATGCCCTGGGGTTATAGGCGCGAGGGGCGGGCCTTACCACACCTCCTCATAAACCGCTTCGATCGGATTATCGGGCTGGACCAAGGTAATACCGGGGCCTTGAGCCAACTCGATGGACGCATTCGGCCTGCGGCTCCTGCGTTGGTATAAACGCCACGGCCGGCGCCATCTGCCCTGGCAGCAGCCGCGCAGCGCCTATCGCGTGTGGGTCTCGGAGGTCATGCTGCAGCAGACCCAGGTGCAGACCGTCGTCCCCTATTTCCAGCGCTTCATGACCCGCTTTCCCGATCCGGCGGCGCTCGCCGCGGCGGAATTGGACGCGGTATTGAACCTATGGTCCGGCCTGGGCTATTACGCGCGGGCCAGGCATTTACACGCGGCTGCCCGGCGGATCTGCGAGGCGCATGGCGGCGTACTTCCGCGCACGGCGGACGCGTTGATGGCCCTGCCGGGGATCGGACGCTCCACGGCGGCGGCGATCCTGGCCCTGACCGAGGGCCGCAGGGAAGCGATACTCGACGGCAACGTCAAGCGCGTGCTCGCGCGCTACCATGCCATCCCCGGCTGGCCGGGCCACGCGGCGGTGGCGGATGAGTTGTGGCGGCTCGCGGAGCGGCATACGCCCGCGCGGCGGGTCGCCGATTACACGCAGGCCATCATGGACCTGGGCGCGACGCTGTGTACCCGCAGGGCGCCGGGCTGCGGGCGCTGTCCGGTACGCGCCGACTGTACCGCGTACCGCGGCGGTTGCGTCGAGGCCTACCCGGCACCGCGTCCGGCCCGCACGCTACCCGAACGGGAGACGCAAGTGCTCATGGCCTGCAATGCAGCCGGCGAGGTCTTGCTCGAGCGTCGCGCCCCGGCCGGGATCTGGGGCGGGCTGTGGAGCTTCCCGGAGTGCGAGCCGGGAGCGGCGCCGGAGCGCCATGCGCTCGATGCGCTGGATTGCCAAACGATAGCCATGGAACGCTGGCCCCGGCTGCGCCATAGCTTTACGCACTACACCCTGGTCATCGCCCCGGTGCTGCTGCGCGTGGCCGAGGCCGGCTCGCGGGTCATGGAACACAAGGACCGGCTTTGGTATAAAGGCCCCGACGGCGGCGCCGCACTCGGTATGCCGGCGCCGGTACTCAAACTATTGCAGCGATTATCCAACCGTATCGAGGAACTGAACCATTCGCATGACACGCCTCGTCCAATGCGTCAAGCTCGGCAAAGAGGCCGAGGGCCTCGCCGCCCCACCCTACCCCGGTGACCTCGGCCGCCGGATCTTCGAACAGGTGTCCAAGGAGGCCTGGCAACTCTGGCTGCGGCATCAAACCATGCTCATCAATGAGAATCGGCTGACGCCCGTCGATCCGCGCGCCCGCACCTTTCTCGAAGGCGAGATGGAGCAGTTCTTTTTCGGCGCGGGCTCCGCCAGACCTCCGGGCTACGTGCCCGAGTCACCACCCTAGTGAGCCGCTACGGCGCCCGCGAGCAGCGCCTCGACCGCCGCGGCGAGGTCGGCATAGACCGCGACGCCGCTCAGGTCCAGCCCCTCTGCCAGGCTCGCGTCTCCGTGACCGGTGCGGACCAGGATCGGCATCGCACCCGCGGCGCGCGCGGCCAACACGTCGCGCTCGCGATCACCGACCGCGGGCACGCCCTGGAGCGAGACGTGCAGGCGCGCCGCGAGGTCATGAAACAGACCGGGACGCGGCTTGCGGCAGGGACAATCCGCTTCGGCCCCGTGCGGACAGAAGAAGATCGCCTCGACGCGTCCGCCCACCTCGGCGAGGCGCTGGTGCATGGTCTGATGAATGAGATGCAGGGCGCGGATATCGAGCACCTTGCGCGCCAGCCCCGATTGATTGCTCAGCACCACCACCCGATAGCCCGCGGCGTTGGCCCGCGCAATCGCCTCCAGGCTACCGGGGATGGGGGTCCACTCGGCCGGACTCTTAATGTAGGCCTCCGACTCCTCGTTGATGACCCCATCACGATCGAGAATCAACAGACGCATACGGTTCGTAGCGGCTCTCAGTGAGAAAAGACTGGGCCCATCGGCGGTCCGTCAGAAAACAAGACCTGTGACTGGCCGCCGGTCGGAAAGCCTGTCTTGCTTGGCGCGGACGTTTTCCCGTTCGAGCCGATTGCACCGGTCATTATTCGACAGAGCATGCGGGCGGGCGTCCATTTCGTCAATGCGTAGCACCGAGGAGGACCGCTTTCATCTTGGACTTCACGACCGCCTTCTGCTCACCACCGCCAACCACGGCTGCCGATCGCGGGGTAAACCCGCGGGCCGATAGTAGTGGTGGACCGGCTCGAATCCGGAGCCCTCCAGGTACTTTCGGTACGCGTCCCAATCGAGGTAAGCGCCGTAACGTTCTCCCGACCATCCCTCTGCCCCGCCGCGCGGATTGGAGGAGAATAGGACCCCTTCCGGTACGAGCGCGTCTCTCAGCTC
>JBOIDW010000209.1:0-2718 GCA_050740655.1 Gammaproteobacteria bacterium
CGAGAGGCATCCAGCGCCGCGCGCTCTTCCGGCGAGGTGAACAATCGCCCCAGGTCCTGGGCGGTTACCGCGATGGTAAGTAACAGGCAAAGCTGGACCGCGACGATAGGGATGATGATCCGGCGCATGGTGGGTGAGTAGCGGGTTTTAACGTTATCTCGGGTTTACATTACCTATAAACGCCTTGCAGATCCACGATCCCATATTGAAGTGACGCACCAGGCGCGCCAAGTTGGTGGGTTACGGCGCAAACAGCGCGCCTAACCCACCCTACATTTGATCTGGTCATGCGCGCATCATAGCACGATGTGCTGGCCGTTGGAGAGCTGCAAAGTGTACCACGGCAGCTCGCAATCGGCTTCGACGTTCTTGTTCACCGTTTGAGTATCGATGGCGTCTCGTCGCCTACGCGGCGCAGCACGCACTCCTTGACGCTATAGAGGCCGGCCGCGCAGCATAATCCCTACCAGAACGCATGTAAGGCTATCCGTCTCGATGGGTGATCGCGCATGGGACAGGTCCGTTTTCGGTGGCCGATCGAAATTTAACGCGCTCAGGTCCGGATTGTCCTGGCGCGGTAACCACCCCGCGCCATCTACGTGGTAGTACTCGGCTGCAACCATGAACGCTGGAGTAACGTAGTATCGGGCGCCGATGGTCCAGTCCTTGGCAAAAAAGTTTTGACCCGGTAAACCGGTGATTTTTTCGAACTCCTCGCCGTCGCGGTCGTCGCGGTCCGCGTAGAAGACGTCGTAACGCAGCAAGGCCTCCCACTTTGGGCTGGCGCGATACATGGCTTGGAAATAATAGCTCTCGCCGGTCACGGCCACATCGGGGAAATCGGGCCCGAATCCCTGGTCCTCCGTATGCCGCAGGGCATACTCCCCGGTAAAGCTCCAGTGCTCGCCGTTGTACTGTGCCGACAGGATCAATAACTCGAACGGATCGCTACCGGCCTGTAGATCCTCGGGAGGGAGAGAGCCAGGTGGGGCATCCCGCGGTGCCGGACCGAGGCGTCCACAAATCGTCACGGCGAGCTCACCTCCGGGGCCCGCGATAACGCCTGTGCACCGCCGAGAGCCCGCCACTCAAGACCAGTATAAACACGAGCTCATAGGCGATCCCGATGGCCAGCCTGGCCGCCGGCGAAAGGCCAGGGTCCGGGGAGGCATAGCCCTCGATGAGGCCGGCGCCGAGTAGAAATGGCGCGCAGACCATGAGCACGCGGCTGGCCTCGTGCACGGCGCGGCGAAAGGCGAGCGCCCGCGGCAGACTCCCCGGCCGCGCCAATGCCTCGCCGATGCCCATACCCGCGGCGCCGGCCACCATGATCACGCTCAGTTCCACCATGCCGTGGGGAACGATAAATTGGAACAGGCGCTCGGCCATGCCATAGTGGGCGGTAAAGGCGAAGAGCCCGCCCAGCATCAAGCCATTGATACCGACGATGTACAGCGTGCCGGCCCCGTAGAGCGTCCCTAGGCTGGCACAGAACAAGGTCACGACCAGATTGTTGGTGAAGATGGACAAGGATAGGACCGACGAGGGTACGACGTTGAGCAGACCATCGGTCCAGATCTCACCACGCTCTACCCCTTCAATCATCTGCTCGGACGCGAAGAGACCGATGAGCTCGAGGTTGTGGGAGACCAACCACCAAGCGGCGATCGCGGTCCCCGAGAACCACAGCGTGACCACTAGCAGCTTGCCGGCAAGCCGGCGCATGAGCGGGCCGATTTCGTAGGCGAACAGACCGAGCAAATCCTCGCGGGCATTGCGCGGGGCGCGATAGACGATGCGATGCAGGCGCAGGGCAAGTTCTTCCAACTGTCGGGTGAGGCCGCTGCCGGGTAACACCGTTCTCGCCAATGCAAGGTCGGCGACTACCTGGCGAAAACCACTGGCCAGCGCCAGCACCGCTTGGGACTCTGGGGCGGCCCGTTCTCGGTCGGCCAGCACCTGCCGCGCGAGCGACTGCCACGCGGATTGACGCGCCTTAAGCCACACGGCCAAGGCCTTGCGGTCCGCTCGGGGATCAGCCCGCACGGCGTTGCCTCGTGATGGCCGTGAGCGCCGCACGCAACTTGCGGTCCGTGGCTCCGGCGTGCTCGATCCCGCGCTTGCGCAGGAGCGCGGTCGCCAGGCTGCGCCGCGTGGTCTTATCCAGGCTACCCCAACGCTCGAGCAAGGCGAGCGCCGTCTCGCGCGCCTCCCAGGATTTCAGATCGGACTGTGCTTCGCCCAGTGCTGCAAAGGCTAGGCTGCTGAGTCCAGACTCGTATACCAGCAGGGTGCCGGCGGCCAGATCGCCGATGCGTAGCTGTTGGCGGGTCATCAAAACCGTGATGATACCAACCAAGTAAAACCCCGGCAGTGAGTCGACCAGCCGAAAGACGTTGCGGATGACGAGGGCGCCGGTGCTTGCATCCTGACCGTCGCTGGCGACGATGCGCACCCCCGCCAGGCGCTTGCCGGGCGTGCTGCCGCGGTACAGGACCTCCAGCACGGGATGGTAGAGGAAATACAGCGCCAGTGGCGGGGCTAGGACTAGCAACCCTAGATCCGGTACGCCGGCCCATACCTCGGACCAGCCGGAGGCGATGTCGAGACCCAGGGCAATCACGAATAAGAACCAAGCGAGCAGCAGGGCGATGCGGATATGCCAGTCGATAACGAAGGCGTAGCTGCGGGCGCCCAGGCCGGCCACCGGCAGGTCCA
>JBOIDW010000210.1:0-8416 GCA_050740655.1 Gammaproteobacteria bacterium
CCCCAGAGGGGCGTAGTCCTTCACCCTAGGGTCCCGGGCTCTATTACCTTTTCAGGCTCATTTTAGGATTAGAAAATACTATACCCCGTGATTTCGAGCCCGCCGACTAGGCCCGCTATTCCAGCGACAGGACCTCGGGGCCCAACTCATCGATCATCTCCAGCACCTTCCCGCCACCTCGCGCCACGCAGGTCAAGGGGTCCTCGGCGACCACCACCGGGATGCCGGTCTCTTCGGCGAGCAGGCGATCGATGTCGCGCAGCAAGGCACCGCCGCCGGTCAGGACCATACCGCGCTCCGAGACATCCGAGGCCAGCTCCGGCGGGGTCTTTTCCAGGGCCGTCTTGACCGCCGTCACGATCCCCGACAGCGGCTCTTGCAAGGCCTCGAGGATCTCGTTGCTATTCAAGGTAAAGCTGCGCGGCAGTCCCTCCGAGAGATTGCGCCCGCGCACCTCCATCTCCATCACCTCGTTACCCGGATAGGCGCAGCCCACGGTGTGCTTGATGCGCTCCGCCGTCGCGTCGCCGATCAAGGTCCCGTAATTGCGCCGCACGTAATTGACGATGGCGTCATCCAGCCGATCCCCTCCGAGACGCACCGAATCGGCGTAAACGATCCCGTTCAAGGAGATGATCGCCACCTCCGAGGTCCCGCCGCCGATGTCCAGGACCATCGAGCCGCTCGCGTCGCTCACCGGCAGCCCGGCCCCGATCGCGGCCGCGAGCGGCTCTTCCAGCAGAAACACCTCGCGGGCACCGGCCCCGGCCGCCGACTCGCGTATGGCGCGCCGTTCGACCTGCGTGGAGCCGGACGGTACGCACACCAGGACGCGCGGGCTGGGGCGGAAAAAGCGATCGCCATGCACCTTGTGTATAAAGAACTGGAGCATCTTCTCGGTGACGGTAAAGTCGGCGATGACGCCGTCCTTCAAGGGCCGCGTGGCGGTAATATTCCCCGGTGTGCGGCCCAGCATGCGCTTGGCCTCCGTACCCACGGCCGCAATGGTTTTTTGATTCGACGGGCCTTGGCGGATCGCCACTACCGAGGGCTCGTTCAACACGATGCCGCGGCCGCGCACATAGATGAGCGTGTTGGCCGTGCCCAGGTCGATGGATAGGTCGTTGGAAAAGAAGCCGCGCAGGCGATTAAACATGGCGATATCCGATCAGACGTTTCCGATGATTTCAAGTACGGCCTGCCTGACCCCGCCAGTACCGCCCGCCAGTACCGATCATATCAGCGGCCACTCGTTGTATTAGGCCAGGAAACTCTGCGAGACCGGCGACCCGCGCCAAGCACGGGCACGCCGCAGACCTTTTTCAATTCGACTTGTATTTGTCGCGCACGGCCAATCTCAAACACCATGCCACGCGTACCGTCACGGCACTGTAGCAGTGAGCAGAGGTTTGGGCAAGGCTGGAATTATGGTAGATTTGCCGAGCAACGGGGTGGACGACGGTGGGCATGGCACTAGAACGCGCAGAGGTTGAGAAGATCGCCTGGCTGGCACGCATCCGCATCGCCGAGGCCGACGTTTCGAGATACACGGAGCAGCTGTCCGGCATCCTGGATTTCGTCGCTCAGATGAATGCCGTCGATACCGCGGGCGTCGAAGCGTTGGCCCATCCGATGGACCTGTCCTTACGGCTGCGCGAGGATGAGGTGAGCGAGCCCAATCAACGCGAGCGCTTGCAATCGGGTGCCCCGCGGGTCGAGGCCGGACTGTATCTCGTGCCCACGGTTATCGACCCGCGGTGATCCGGCGCGCATAGCGGACGGGAACGCATGCACCAGCACAGCCTAGTCGAACTTGCCGGTCTCCTCGCCAGGCGCGAGGTCTCCAGCGTCGAGCTGACCCGGCACTATCTCTCCCGCATCGAGCGCCTCGATGGGTCGCTGAATAGTTTTATCACGGTCACTCCAGAGCTGGCGCTGGCCCAGGCGCGCGCCGCCGATGAGCGGCGTCACCGGGGCCAGGCCGGCGCCCTGACCGGGATCCCGATGGCGCACAAGGACATCTTCTGCACCCGAGACGTCAAGACCACCTGCGGCTCGCGCATGCTGGCCCACTTCGTCTCGCCGTATGACGCGACCAGCGTCGAGCACCTGCAGGCGGCCGGCGGCGTGCTACTCGGCAAGACCAATATGGATGAGTTCGCCATGGGCTCCTCCAACGAGACCAGTTACTTCGGCCCGGTCAAGAACCCCTGGGACCGGACTCGGGTGCCGGGCGGCTCTTCCGGCGGCTCGGCGGCCGCGGTAGCCGCGCGCCTCACCCCGGCCGCGACCGGCACCGATACCGGCGGCTCGATCCGGCAACCGGCCTCGCTGTGCGGCATTACCGGGATCAAGCCCACCTATGGGCGGGTCTCACGCTACGGGATGATCGCCTTCGCCTCGAGCCTCGACCAAGGCGGACCGATGGCACGCTCGGCCGAGGACGTGGCGCTCCTCTTGAACGCCATGAGCGGCTTCGATCCGCGCGACTCGACCTCCGTCGACCGGCCCGTTGAAGACTACACCGCGCGCCTCGGCGCATCGATCGAGGGGCTCAAGATCGGACTGCCCAGGGAGTTTTTTGGCCCCGGCCTGGACGCAAGCGTCGCTGCGGTGCTGCAAGAGGCCATCCGGGAATTCGAGCGGCTCGGCGCCCGGGTCCACGAGGTCCGGCTACCCAATACGCATCTCTCCATCCCGGCCTATTACGTGGTCGCCCCGGCCGAATGCTCGTCGAACCTCGCACGCTTCGACGGCGTGCGCTACGGCTACCGATGCGCCGATCCGGTGGACCTTGCCGACCTCTACTGCCGCTCGCGCGGCGAGGGCTTCGGCCCGGAGGTCCAGCGCCGCATCATGATCGGCACCTATGTCCTGTCCGCCGGCTACTACGACGCCTATTACCGCAAGGCCCAGCAGCTTCGTACCCTCATCCGCGACGACTTCCGGCGTTGCTTCGACCAGGTAGACGTGGTGATGGGACCCACCTCACCCACGGTGGCCTTCAAGCTCGGCGAGAAGACCAGCGACCCGGTGACGATGTATCTCTCCGACGTCTATACGATTGCCGTTAACCTCGCCGGGCTCCCCGCCATGTCCATCCCCGCCGGTTTCGCCGGGCACATGCCCGTCGGTCTCCAGATCATAGGCGACTATTTCTCCGAGGCCGCCGTCTTGAACACGGCGCACCGTTTCCAACGTAGTACCGATTGGCACCGGCGCGCGCCGCCGGGGATCGACTAGGGGCCGGCGGCGATGCAATGGGAATCGGTCATCGGGCTGGAGCTCCATGCCCAACTGGCCACCAAGAGCAAGATCTTCTCCGGTGCGCCGACCGCGTACGGGGCCGCACCCAACACCCAGGCCTGCGCCATCGACCTCGGGCTCCCCGGCGTGTTACCGGTCTTGAACCGCGAGGCGGTACGCATGGCGGTGATCTTCGGCCTCGCCATACGGGCCCGCATCAACCGCCGCTCGGTATTTGCCCGCAAGAATTACTTCTATCCCGATCTGCCCAAGGGCTATCAGATCAGCCAATACGAATTGCCGGTGGTCGGCGAGGGCAGCACCGAGATCGAGGGGGACGACGGTAACGCCAAGCGCATCGGCATCGTACGCGCCCATCTGGAGGAGGACGCAGGCAAGTCCCTGCACGAAGATTTCCAGGGCCAGAGCGGCATCGATCTCAATCGCGCCGGAACGCCGCTCATCGAGATCGTATCCGCCCCCGATCTACGCTCTCCCAAGGAGGCGGTGGCCTATATGAAAAAGATCCATACCCTGGTGCGCTATCTCGAGATCTGCGACGGCAATATGCAGGAGGGCTCGTTCCGCTGCGATGCCAATGTCTCGGTGCGAGCCCCGGGCGAGGCCAGGCTAGGCACGCGCGCCGAGGTCAAGAACCTCAACTCCTTTCGCTTCGTCGAGCGCGCCATCCACTTCGAGATCGAACGCCAGATCGAGTTGCTGGAGTCCGGCGGCAAGGTCGCGCAGGAGACGCGGCTCTACGATCCGGAGCGCGATGAGACCCGTGCCTTGCGCCGGAAGGAGGAGGCCAACGACTATCGTTATTTCCCCGATCCGGATCTGCTCCCGTTGGAGCTGAGCGAAGAATTCATCGACGCCCTCCGCAAGGAACTCCCCGAGCTGCCCGATAGCAAGAAGGCGCGCTTCATGTGCCAATACGGATTGTCCGGCTATGACGCCTCGGTCCTCACCGCTAGCCGCGAGCTCGCCGACTACTTCGAGGCCACGTGCGGCGCCGTGGGCGGACAGGCCAAGCTCTGTGCCAACTGGGTGCTGGGCGATCTGAGCGCTGCATTGAATCGCGACCATCGCGAACTTCGCGCATGCCCCGTCGGCCCCGAGCGGTTGGCCGGTATGATCCGCCGCATCGCCGACGACACCATCTCCGGCAAGATCGCCAAAGAGGTCTTCGAGGCCCTCTGGGCCGGCGCCGGCGAGGCCGATGCCATCATCGAGCGGCGCGGGCTCCAGCAGATCACCGACAGCGGGGCGATAACGGCGCTCATCGACGAGGTGCTGAGGGAAAACCCAGGCCAGGTCCGGCGGTACCGCGGCGGCAAGGAGCAGCTCCTCGCCTACTTCGTGGGCCAGGTCATGAAGAAGTCGCGCGGCAAGGCCAATCCCCAGCAGTTGAACGAGCTGTTGAAGACCAGGCTTTCCGCGCAGGATTAGCGCCCCGCGCGCCGACCGGTAACACCGGCAGTATAGCCGACGCGGTCACGATCAACCGTTGAGGTAACGCGCCCCCCCACATGCCATGACCGAACCGACTGTCTACTGTCCGAGCTGCAAGAGCGAGATCAAGCTCACCGAGTCGCTGGCCGCCCCGTTGATCGACGCAACGCGGCGAGACTACGAGCAGCGGCTGGCGCACAAGGACGCCGACGTTGCCCAGCGGGAATCCGCCCTGCGCGAACGTGAGGAGGCGCTGCTCAAGGCCAGAGATACTCTCGACGACCAGGTGGCCGAGAGGCTCCGCCAGGAACGCGCCCGGATCGCCGCCGAAGAGGCGCGCAAGGCCAGGCAGGCGCTAGCGACGGATATCGAGCAGACGGCGCGAGAGATCACGGATCTGAAGGAGCTCATCCAGCAGCGCGAGACGAAGCTCGCCGAGGCCCAGCAGGCGCAGGCCGACGTTATCCGCAAGCAGCGCGAGCTGGACGACGCCAGGCGCGAGCTGGACCTCACCGTCGAGAAACGCGTGCAGGAAGGTCTGACGATGACGCGAGAGCAGGCGAAAAAAGAAGCCGAAGAGGCTTTAAAGCTGAAAGTCGCAGAGAAGGATCTGACCATTGCGTCGATGCAGCAAAAGATCGAAGAGCTCAAGCGCCGCGCCGAACAAGGCTCGCAACAATTGCAGGGTGAGGTGCAAGAGTTGGAGCTTGAAAACTTGTTACGCACGAAATTTCCCTTCGATGCCGTTGAACCTGTAGCCAAGGGTGAATATGGCGGGGACGTGGTGCAGCGTGTCGTCGGCGCGGGTGGCCAGCCCAGCGGAACGATTCTTTGGGAATCCAAGCGCACCAAGAACTGGAGCGAGGGTTGGCTGACAAAGCTGCGGGAAGACCAGCGCACCGCCAAAGCGGAAATCGCCGTGCTGGTGAGCCAGGCACTGCCGAAGGGGGTCGAAACCTTCGAAATGGTGGATGGCGTCTGGGTAACGCACCCACGTGCCGCGTTGCCCGTGGCCGTGATTCTTCGCCAGTCATTGCTGGAAATTGCCATGGCGCGGCAGGCCTCCGAGGGACAGCAAACCAAGACGGAAATGATTTACCAGTACCTCACCGGCGGGCGATTCCGCCAGCGGGTGGAGGCCATTGTCGAAGCGTTTTCCACCATGCAGGAAGACCTCTACAAGGAACGTAAGGCCATCATGAAACAGTGGGCCATGCGCGAGGAGCAGATTGAGCGCGTGATGCAGGCGACCGTCGGGATGTATGGGGACTTGCAGGGGATTGCCGGCAAGTCCTTGCAAGAGATTGAGGGCTTGACCTTACCGGCCTTGGAGGGGAACGCGCCGCCGTGATGCGCACCGATGCGCGCCGGCGCCCGCAGGTCACTCGGCCGTGTCGGCAATTGATAAGCGAGAACGTGGACCGCCACTAACCTGCGGGTGCTGAAACACTTTTGGCGGAGTTTGCGTGGGGATGACAGAGGAGAAGAGATGTGACCATGAATCGAATGCAGGCATTGCAGGCGCTTGCCCGCGCCAAGCCTGAATTGGTGCGTCGCTTTGGCGTCACGCGGCTGGCCTTGTTTGGCTCGACCGCCCGTAACGAAGCGCGCTCCGATAGCGACGTCGATATCGTGGTGTCGTTCGATGGCCCGGCCACGTCACAACGCTACTTCGGCGTTCAGTTCTATCTGGAAGACCTGCTGGGCTGCCCGGTCGATCTGGTGACTGACAAAGCGCTGCGCCCGGAGCTGCGCCCTTACATCGAACGGGAGGCGGTGAATGTCTGAGCGCGAGTGGCGTTTCTATCTGGACGACATGATCGGCTTTGCCGAAAAGGTGCTGGCCTACACGGAGGGGTTCGACCAGACGGCATTCGTGGCCAGCGGTCTCAACTACGACGCCACGGTACGCAATCTGGAACTGATCGGCGAGGCGGCCACTAACGTTCCGCAGCCGCTACGCGATGCCGCGCCGCAAATTCCCTGGCGGCTCATCATCGCCACCCGCAACCGCCTGATTCACGGCTATCTCGGCATCGACAACGACACCCTCTGGAGCATCGTCCGCGACGACATCCCCGCCTTGCTGCCCGAGCTGCGAAAACTCAAACACCAGGTTCGGTGATCAAGAAACCAAAAATCGAGCCCACCTGGATCGGCATGGAGAACCGGTTGAAGCCGGAGTCGCGCAGCGCGGGTATTGCCGTTTACGCCTTTCCAATCGTCAACGTCCGGCGAATTTCGTCGGTCTTGAGGCCGAGCGCGCTGGGGCGGCGGACGTTGGGCAAAACGACCACGTCGTACAGTTCTTCCACAACGCCCTCGATGCGTACCCAATGCACCGCGTCGCCCGTGCGGAGATCGATCACATACAAGCCGCAGCGCGGCTCGGCGTCTTTGGCGCGTAGGACGTCATCGAGCGGCAGGCCGGAGAAGGTCTTGTTCTCGCGCGGTTTGGAAGACCCGACGACGGCGAAGTCGCCGTGCAGGGCCAAACCGCGGATGTAGCCCGGGCAAAAGGTGTGCGGCTCGAACGCGCCTCCGGCGGGATCGAGCTTGCCGAAATAGCCCGCGCCGGAATTGACCAACCACAGTTCGCCGCGGTGCCAGCGCGGCGAGTGCGGCATGGAGAGGCCGTCGGCGATCACTGCATTCGCCTGCACGTCGATCACCACGCCGCCGTCGCGCCGCCGGTCGCGCCAGCCGTCGGCCGCGTCGCTCTGGCTGACGGCGGTCACATAGGCCGGTTGGCCGTCTTTCATCGCCAGCCCGTTCAAATGGCATCGATCTTCGGCGGCGAGCTTGGAGATGAAGGGCGGCTGCCAGACCGGAACGAAACTATACCGTTCGCTCAACGCCCCGAGACAGGAAAAGAGCGTGTTGGCGAAGATCAGTCTTCCGGTGGAGTCGGGGGCAATGTCGTGAATGTCGATATCGCCGGTGGTGTAAGCCACTTGCGGCACGTAGAGCCGGTCGTAGCGGTTGGCGTATTGGCCCGGTTCGAGCGCGTTCTCGAAGCGCCAGAGTTGATAGAGCGTGGAGAGATAGAGCGTCTGGCCGTCGCCCCACAGGCCCATCGCGCGGTTGAAGGTGCGCTCGAAGACCGAGAGCCGGCCATCGGGTTGCAGGCCGAGCAGAAACAGCTTGCCGCTCTGATAGGTGCTGAAGGCGAGGCTGAGGTTTTGTTCGAACAGCCATGCGGTGAACTGGCGCGAGGTGGTGATTTCGAGTTTCGGTTCCGGGGCCGCGTTCACGGGCGGGGATTATAAGACGGTTCGGAAGGAGAAAGGGAATCGCCGCTGCGGATACCGATCGACAAGCCCCGCGTTGCGTTACTCCACGAGGCATGGAGGCGTAGCGAGGTGCTCCATCCACTTCGCCACTGGCTATGCTGCACTTCGTTGTAGGGGCGCTTCATTTCCGTCATTCCGGGCATGGAGTGGCCGGCCTCCCGTAGTCAGCCTGCGATCTATGCAAGGAGGACCTTACGCATGAGAAGGAGGACTAGACAACGATATTTGAAATTTAAGCACCTCGACCTCCGTCCGGGAGAGCACCTCTATAAATTCCCTCTCCCCCCGGGCCCCCCGGGAGAGCAACCGTGTTGCATGTCAAGCGGTTTTCGGGTTCCAGGCGGTATTGTTTTTCAGCATGGCGTTCATGATGGTCAGTAGCTTACGCATACAGGCGACGATGACGACCTTGGCAGGTTTCC
>JBOIDW010000211.1:0-4540 GCA_050740655.1 Gammaproteobacteria bacterium
CGCCGCGGGTCAGGTGGTAACCGAGCTCGGCTACGATGCGCAAGGCAATCGCACGAGCCACAAGGAGTTCAGCGATTCCGCGACGGCCCATACGACGACGTTCACCCCCGACGCGCTCAACCGCATCAGGCAAGTGCGCGATGCCGCAGGCAGCGACACCCTGTACGGCTACAACGCACTGGATCAGCTGATTGCCGTCACCGACCCAAAAGGCCTGACGACTGGTTACCTGCTGAACGCGTTCGGGGATCTGAAGCAACAATCCAGCCCGGACACTGGCGTGACGACGTACACGTTCGATGCTGCCGGCAACCGCACCTCGCAGGTTGACGCGCGTGGCGTGGAGGTGCGTTACGCCTATGACGCTCTCAACCGCCTCACGCTGATCGACTATCCCGGAGCGGACCAGGACGTCGCCTACACGTATGACAGCCAGGCGCAGCCCTACGGTAACGGCCGGTTGACCGGGATTGCGGACGCAAGCGGTACGATGACCCTGACCTATAGTGCGCGAGGCAATGTCACCGAGGAGCGCCGAACGATCGCGGGCACGAACTATCTCACCGCTTACAGCTATGACCCGGCTGATCGCCTGACAGGTATCGCCTACCCAAGCGGCCGCGCGGTGAGCTACGAGCGCAATGCGCTGGGGCAGGTCGATGCGGTCAAGACGAGCGCGGGCACCACGCTGGCGCAAGACATCGCTTATCTCCCGTTCGGGCCGATGAGCAGCTACGCGATGGGCAACGGGATTGTTTCGACACGAACCTACGACCAGGACTATCGTCTTGCCGAGTACCAGGACGGGGCGATCCAGCACCAGCGCCTGTACTACGACCTGCGCGGGAACATGGACGCGACCGAGAACGTGCTCGACGCGTCCCGCTCGCAGAGTTTTGGCTATGACCCGCTGTCGCGCCTGACGTCGGCGGTGGGCCTGTATGGGATCCAGGGCTACACGTACGACGGCGTCGGCAACCGCCTCACGCAATCGACGGCGGAATTCACGCACGTGTACACCTATGCGGACGACAGCCACCGCCTGCTCGCCATCAGCAACGGCTCGGGCTTCTCCTACGACGTCGCCGGCAACATGATCGGGCGTGGCGACTTGACCCTCACTTACAACGTGGCCGGCAGACTCCAGGAAGTGCTGCGCGGCAGCCGGCGCCTCGGTCACTACGTCTACAACGCTTCCGGCCAGCGCGCGATCAAGACTGCGGGCGAGCCGGGACCGGACTATCTGGCGCTGGCCGAGGAGGCCGATCGGCAAGCGCAGGCTCACCACGAGGAAGCCGCGCGCCTCATGGTGCTGGCGGACCAGTACGAGCAGCAGGCGCCGCCGCTACTCGCGGAAGCGGCGCGCGTGGAGCAGGATGCAGATGCGCTCCTGGCGCACGCCGAGCAGGCGAGCCTGGAGGCAGACGGCTACCTTGAGCAGGCGTCGCCGTATCTCGAGCGGGCCGCGACCTGGCAGCAGCGCGCGGATGAAGACCGGGCCGCCGCCGAACTCGAGACCGGCAAGCGCCGCGAGGTGCTGCTCCGGCAAGCGGAGCGCGAAGAAGCCAAGGCCATCGATTACCTGGCCAAAGCGCAGCCGTTCATGGACCTGCACCTGCAGGCGCTGGAGCGCGCCGCAGCCCTCGACCAGCAGGCGCAGTCGCTACTGGCCGACGCGCAGGCCCTGCGTGACGAAGCCCAGCGCCTGGCCGAGCTCGCCCAGGCGACACGGGCCGAGGCACAGCAGCGCATTGAGCAGGCCGAAGCGGCCGAGCAGCAAGCTGCCGAGTACCGGCGCCTCGCGCAGGAGCAGGAACAGAATCCGCCGCAGGTCACGACGCACTTCGTCTACGGCCGCAGCGGCTCGATCCTCGGCGAATACCGGGACGACGGCAGCCCGGTCCGCGAGTACGCCTGGCTCGACGACATGCCGCTGGCGCAGTTCGACGGCGCCGGCGACACCCCGTATGCAATCCACGCCGACCACCTCAACACGCCGCAGAAGCTCACCGACGAGAGCGGGCAGGTGGTTTGGGACACGAGCAATGAGCCCTTCGGCACTGGCACCCTGCTTGCCAATGCGGTGGAGCACCCGCTGCGCTTTCCGGGCCAGTATTTCGATGCGGAGACGGGGCTGCATCAGAACTGGTTCCGCGACTACGACCCGAGCATTGGGCGGTATCTGCAGTCAGACCCAATCGGCCTCGGCGGGGGGCTAAACACCTTCACATACGCTCTGAATAACCCCTTGGTGTTCGTCGACCCCTTTGGGCTACACGTAGAGGCGTGCTACTACGCCGACGCCGCGGCCGGGTTCGGCCATATCGGGTTTGGCCTGCCTGGCGAGCACGGCACCAGGGGGTTCTACCCGACGGGAGACCCACTGGATAGTCCGGGCGAGGTTCGTCCAGATGCCCAGTGGGAAAGTTCGTGCAAGACGATTCCCACTAACAAGTATCAAGAGAGCTGCATGTTGAAGTGTCGCACCGAGCGCATCGCCAACCCGGGGCGGTACAAACTCTTTTCGCGCCAATGCACGAGCTTTGTTCGTGACTGCATGGCCGAGTGCTCGATACCGAACGGTGACTACGAAGGGCCAAAGCCCAAGCCATTCTTTGACGCTCTACCGGGGAAGAAGAAATGAAACGCATTGCAGTCGCAGTCTTGCTCTTTGCGGCCGCCTCTCTCCTAGGCCCCGTTATTCGCTTGGCTGGCTGGCCGCCCGGCTCGACGGGTGTGGAGGGCCTCATCTATGAGCTCGTGTTCCTCCTGTGGCCCACCCAGGGACTTGCGTCAGCTGAGGCTACTATCGGTCAGCCTGCCGCGATCGCTGTGGCAACGCTGTGCAACATGCTGCTCTTTGCAGTGATTGGAGCGGGTGTGGGAGCGATCAGCACCAACAGGCGCCGATTGCTACTAGCGTGGTTGATCGTTGGCGCCGCCGTAGTCACCCTTGGTCTCGTAGGTTCGGGGTTCGATGTTCGTTTCATGAGTGTTGCGGCGTTGAGCATTGCGCTGGTGGGCTACTCACTCCCTTTCCTTGTGCTGCGACGTTCCGTTCCGGTAGCGGCGCCAGAGGCAAATGTAGGGCCAGAGATGTAAGGCCAGCCCTCTGAGCGCGCGAACCTCGTGGAAAAGCGCGATTGAGCTCCTTAAGGGAGAGACCCTTCGCAATACTGCCGGGCCAGTATTTCGATGCGGAGACGGGGCTCCACCAAAACTGGCATCGGGACTATGACCCGAGCATTGGCGGGTATCTGCAATCGGATCCCATTGGGCTTTTTGGCGGCATCAACACTTACCGATACGCGTTGAACAATCCGCTTACCTGGATTGACCCGACGGGGCTATTTACGCCAGGTGTCCACAGAGGCATGACCAACACGGCTGCGATTCAAGAGGGAATGTCCGCAGCTCAAGCGGCAGCCTTGGCCCAAGGGGTAGTGGACGCTGATAGAGGAACGCAGGGCCTGCAGGATGCACATCGTCACGCGATGTGCCGCCCTTCGCGTTGGGGCCAGTCGGCTTCGCAGTGCCGGGAGATGGTCAAGGATTTCATTGATTCGGAACTGGCCAAGTGCACCGAGGAAGGGTTGGCGAACGCAATCCATGCGTTCCAGGACTCTTTGGTCCACAACTACGATGTCTATATTCCGCCGGTTCTCCTGATTCATCTCTGGAACGATCTTTCGCCGACGCGCACGCAGAGCTTTCTCGGCAACCGAGGAAGCCGAGAGATGATCCAGCACTGGAGGGACAAGTGCTCCTGCGTCAGCAAGTAGCACCAAGTCCGGCTATGCCAGGCCGCTGGCTGCTTCTGTCGGCTCTGACGATGGAGATCGGCCTCGTCGCCGCGCTGTTCTGGATGTATGCAGAAGATTGGGGAGATCTAACAATTCTCTACGGCTTCTTCTTGCTGCCTTTGGTGCCGCTGTTAATCGGCGCATCTCAAGTCAAGCGTCCGCCAAGCAAGATACTGATTGCCTGTGCTCTCGGCGGGCTTCTCGGTTTGGTGGGCGCCCTAGGGATAGGCCCACACTTGGCGGGCAGCGTTGCGATCCATGTCGTTTTGATCCAATCAGTCATCATGGGCATCGTCTATTGGAAGCGCGCGGAAGCCGACCGAGCGCGCTCCGATGAGCGGTGATTTTACTTAGCACAAGTAGACCCAATTCAACTACGACGCGATGATCGGATTCCCGGGCCAGTATTTCGATGCGGAGACGGGGCTGCATCAGAACTGGCATCGGGACTACGACCCCAGCGTTGGTCGTTATCTCCAAAGTGATCCCATAGGCTTGCGCGGCGGTCTGTCCACCTACGGGTACGCGGGCCAAAATCCCGTCAGCTATTTCGATCCGATGGGTCTTGTAAAGTGGAGTGGCTCGCAATCAGGTGGTGAGATCATTGCGGCCGGGTTCTTCTATTTCAATCTAAAGAGCCAATGCATCAACGGAAAGAGGGGCTGGGCCAAGGTCCTTGCGGTGGGACCGGGCGTCGGATTCGGAGCCAAGGCATCTGTCACTTCTGAAGGTGTGAC
>JBOIDW010000212.1:0-8196 GCA_050740655.1 Gammaproteobacteria bacterium
GTGTTGTACTACCCGATCATCCCGCTAGCCGCCTATTTATTTTACGAATTCGCCTATCGAACCAGCCCGGACATCGATCCTCAGCCGGGCGACGTGCGCCTCGATCTGGTCCTGATCTGGCCGTTTCTGGTCATCATGGGCGGCAGGACCTGGTATCGCTGGATGAAGCTGCGGACCCGGGAAGGACTGCCGCCCGTGACCGCGTCATCGGAGCGGGCCGCGATCAGCTTTATCGCGGGCGTGCTGGGTTTCGTGGTGCCCTACTACCTCGTGTGTCCGCTCATGGCCGTGTACTTCGGATACCAGTCGATGGCGCAGGCCGATGCCGAGGACTACCGCGGCAAGAAGCTGGCGGGTCTGGGATTCATCTCCGGCGTGACCGCGCTGTTCTTCGGCGGCCTCAAATTGTTCGGGGTATTCACGCCGCCCATATGATGGGGCCGCTACGGTGTGTGCCCGCTCGCGGCCTCCCGCCACCTTCGGAAAATAGCGCTACCCGAAGGCCTCGAGGTCTCGAATCCTTGGCGTTCACAGCGTCAGCCGGCGCAGGCGCAGGGCGTTGCCTATCACCGACACCGAGCTCAAGCTCATGGCCGCGGCGGCGAGGATCGGCGAGAGCAGCAGCCCGAACACGGGATACAGCGCCCCGGCGGCGATGGGAACGCCGAGGGCGTTGTAAATAAAGGCGAAGAATAGGTTCTGGCGGATGTTGCGCATGGTCGCACGGCTCAAGCGCACGGCCCGCACGATGCCGTGCAGATCGCCCTTCACCAGCGTGACCCCGGCGCTCTCCATCGCCACGTCGGTGCCGGTACCCATGGCGATCCCGATGTGCGCCTGGGCCAGTGCCGGCGCATCGTTGATACCGTCCCCGGCCATGGCCACGCGCTGGCCTTGTGCCTGTAAGCGTTTCACGATGGCGAGCTTATGCTCGGGCAGGACCTCGGCCTCGATCTCGGTGATGCCGAGCTTGGCTGCCACGGCCACGGCGGTGGCGCGGTGGTCGCCGGTCACCATCACCACCCGCAGGCCCTGCGCCTGCAGTGCTTGCAACGCCTCCCGGGCCTGGGCCTTGATCGGATCGGCGACACCGATGATGCCGGCGAGTCGCCGGCCCTGGGCCACGAACATCACGGTTTGACCGTCCGCCCGCAGCGATGCCGCGCGTTGCGCGAGCGGCGTCGTATCGATCCCCAGGATTTCCAACAGCTTGAGATTGCCGATCGCGAGCGCTTGCCCATCGATCTTGGCCACGATACCCAGGCCGGTCCTGGACTCGAAGTCCGTCACCGCGGATAGCGCCAGGCCTTGCGCCTCGGCAGCCCTGAGGATGGCCGAGGCCAGCGGGTGTTCGCTGCCGCGCTCGCTGCTGGCCGCGAGCGCCAGTACCGTACGAGGGTCCATCCCCGCCGCGGCCTCGACGCTTTGTAGCGCCGGCCGCCCTTCGGTCAGGGTGCCGGTCTGGTCCACGATCAAGGTATCGATGCCCTCCATACGCTCCAGGGCCTCGGCATTCTTGATCAATACCCCGGCGCGCGCCCCGCGGCCGGTGCCGACCATGATGGACATCGGTGTGGCGAGGCCCAGGGCACAGGGGCAGGCGATGATAAGCACCGCGACGGCATTGACCAGGGCATGCGCCCAGCGCGGCTCGGGGCCCCACGTCCCCCAGGCAATAAAGGCCAGGACCGCGACCAGCACCACGGCCGGGACGAAATAGGCCGAGACCCGGTCCGCCAGGCGCTGGATGGGGGCGCGGCTGCGTTGCGCTGCAGCGACCATGCGCACGATCTGCGCGAGCAGGGTCTCGGTGCCGACCCGCTCGGCGCGCATCAACACGCTGCCCGTGCCGTTGACGGTGGCGCCGACGAGCCGTGCGCCGGGCGTCTTCTCGACCGGGATGGACTCGCCGGTCACCATCGATTCATCGACTGCGCTACGGCCTTCCAGCACCACGCCGTCTACCGGTATCTTCTCACCCGGACGCACGCGCAAGGCGTCACCGACTTGCACCCGATCGAGCGCTATGTCCTCCTCCGTGCCGTCGGGGCGCAGGCGGCGTGCGGTCTTGGGGGCCAGCGCGAGCAGGGCGCGGATGGCGGCGTTGGTGCGGCTGCGCGCCCGCAACTCCAACACCTGGCCCAGCAACACCAGCACGGTGATCGCCGCGGCCGCCTCGAAATAAACCGCGACCAGGCCGTCCACGCTGCGCAAGGACGCCGGAAACAGTCCCGGTGCAAAGACCGCAATCGTGCTATAGGTCCAGGCCACGCCTACGCCTAGCGCGATGAGGCTGAACATGTTCAGCCGCCGGCGCCGGAACGACTCCCAACCGCGCGTGAAGAACGGCCAACCGGCCCACAACACGACCGGGGTGGTGAAGACCAGTTGCAGCCACTGCATCTGAGCCATGGAAACCCAGGCAGTGACGCGCTCGTGGACGAGCTCCATGCCCATAGCCGCGAGCATGACCGGGACGGTCAGGATGACCCCCAACCAGAAACGCCGCGTCATATCACGCAGTTCCGGATTGTCCTCCTCTACCGTCACCACGCGTGGCTCCAAGGCCATCCCGCAGATCGGGCACTCGCCGGGTGCATTCCTTACAAGCTCCGGGTGCATCGGGCAGATGTATTCCCTGCCGGCCGGCGCGCCGACGCCAATCTCCGGTTCCAAGGCCATGCCGCAATCGGGGCAAGTACCCGGTCCCTCGTGCCGGACCTCGGGGTGCATCGGGCAGGTATACATGGCCGTCCCGCCGGGCCTCATGGGCGTATGGGCGGGTGGCGGAACGCTAGCCTCGGGCCGGCCAAGAAAACGCTCAGGCACGGCAGCAAAGCGAGCCAAACAGCCTGCGGAGCAGAATAGATACGTCTTGCCCCCATGCTCGTACCGGTGCGCGCTGTCCGCGCGCACCTGCATGCCGCAGACCGGATCGGTGGTCACCACGGAATGGCTACTGCAACTGTGCCCTCGGGTCGCCATGCTCGGAATCCTCTATCATCTCTCGCAGTATATCCGCTTGCCGCTCGCCCATCAGTCCGTGCCTAGGCTCATCGACCTCCGCAGGCGGATCATCGCCTGCCGCCGCTGCCCGCGCTTGGTGGCCCATCGCGAACAGATCGCGCGGGACAAGACCCGGCGTTTTCAGGACTGGGCGTATTGGGGCCGGCCGGTACCGGGTCTGGGCAAGGCCGATGCGCGACTGTTGGTGCTGGGGCTCGCACCCGCCGCTCATGGGGCCAATCGCACTGGGCGGATGTTCACCGGCGATCGCAGCGGCGACTGGCTCATTGCGGCCTTGCATGCCGCGGGTTTCGCCAATCAGGCGAGCACCGTGCAATGCGGCGATGGTTTGCAGCTCATGGATTGCTACATCAGCGCCGCATTGCGCTGTGCCCCGCCCGCTAACAAACCCTCGCGCGAGGAGCTGGCGAGTTGTCAGGGTTATCTGCTCGAGGAGCTGCGCTTGCTGCGCCGGGTGCGCGTGCTCGTCGCGTTGGGCCGGATCGCCGTCACGAGCTATTGGAGCGCGCGCATGGCCTTGGATCTCGCCGTCCCGAGGCCACGTCCGCGTTACGCCCACGGGCAACGCCATGAGCTGGGCGACGTGACACTGCTGATCTCCTATCACCCCAGCCAGCAAAACACCTTTACGGGGCGCTTGACCCGGGCGATGCTTCAGGCAGTCTTCGATACGGCCCGCGCCATCCTGGATGAGCGGGGGAATAGCGATCCGCAATGACAACGGGGTATCGGCGTTAATGCGTTTCTTCAGGCAAGGTGACAAAACCCATGCGCTCGATACCGGCGTTCTGGGCCGTAGACATGACCTTCGCCAATCGTTCGTACACCGTGGTTCTATCGGCCCGCAGATGGAGCTCGGGCTGCGGCTTTTGACCGGCGGCGCTCATCAGTCTCGCTTCCAGCTCGCCTTCGTTAATCGGCTGATCGTTCCAGTACAGCGATCCATCCGCGTCGATGGCCAGCGTGACGATATCCGGCTTGTCCGGATTCGGCTGGCTGCTTGCTTCCGGTAGATCGATCTTGACGGCATGGGTCAAGAGCGGGGCCGTGATGATGAAGATGATCAACAAGACCAGCATGACATCGACCAGCGGCGTGGTATTGATCTCCGCCATCGGCGTCTTGCGGGCCGACGACTCGAAACTCCCGAAGCTCATGCCTTGCCTCGCGGTGAGACGTGGACGACCTTAGCGCCGTCGGACTGCTCGGGTTGGATGCGGCCGATGCCGGGCTCGACGCGGGCGCCCGTAGTCAGGAAGGCGTGCAGGTCATGGGCGAGCGCGTCCAATTGAGCCAGCACGACGCGATTTACGCGGACGAAGGCGTTATAGGCCAGGACCGCGGGAACGGCGACCGCCAGACCGACTGCGGTCATGATCAGTGCTTCACCCACGGGGCCGGCGACCTGCTCGAGCGAGGCCTGGCCGCTGATCCCGATCCGGACCAGCGCATGATAAATGCCCCATACGGTACCGAAGAGCCCAACGAAAGGCGCAGTGCTGCCCACCGACGCCAGGACGGTAAGCCCCGATTCGAGACGCGCGGTGGCGTAGTCGATGCTCTGGCGCAGCGCGCGGGTAATGAACTCGCTGTGCGTGCAGGCCTCACCGAGTGTTTGGGGTTGGTGCCTGCGGTAATGCCTATCCGAGTTGATGCCTTGCCGGAGCAGCTCGACAAAGGCGTCGCGCCAATGGCTTTTATCGAGGTCCGCTTGGGCCTGGGTGAGGGACGCCGCGGCCCAGAAGCGGCGAACGACCTTAGCCGCCCGGCGCCTCAGCACCCAGGAACGGATCCCCTTGTTGATCATGAGGTACCACGTTGCCACCGACATCAGTGACAGGATCGCGAGGACGGTGAGGATCACGGCATCCGCTTGCGCTAGAAAGGAAACAAAGCCGAATTCTAGCGTAGGGTCGATCGGCATACCGCTGGCCGGGTCGGTCGTGCCCGGATCGATTTTGGGACTCGTGTCGGGCGGTGCGCCGGTTTGCAACGGTAGGCTATCCGATGTCGGCGGCGCCGCACCGGGCTGTATCGGTACCATCTGCTGGGCCGGATCGCCGGGCGCGGGCGCCGACGGCGTTTGAGGCACGGTTTCCGTGCCCGTGGAGCCGGCCGTTCCGGCTGCCGGCGTCACTAAGGGTGCCGCCGCCGGCGCCGCCGCGGGAGGGGTCTCGGCCATAGTATCTATCCTCTGAGCGTGAATACGATCGGGACGATAACCCAGGCCCGTACCGGTAGCGTCCCGAGCTTGGAGGGCACAAACGTCCAGTGCGTCACGGCGTCGCGCGCCGCGACATCCAGACGGTCGAAGCCGCTGCTCCTATGAATCGTAACTTGCTCCGGACGTCCCTGGGGATTCACGAGGACCTTGAGGAGTACCCGCCCCTTCTCGCCCAGACGGCGGGAGACCGCCGGGTAGCGCGGGGCCGGATTATTGAGGTAATCCGCCGAGAATAGCGGCGGTGTCGGCTCGGGGGGAAGGTCTGTTTCGGGTTGCCCGCGTGCGGCGGGTGCAACCGGCGGCGGAGGCGTCGGTTCCTCGCGTGCCGGGCTCTGAATCGCCTTCGGCTTAGGTTTAAAGACGGGTTTCTTCTTGACGATCGGTTTAGGTTTGGGCTGGGGCGGCTGAGGCACCGGGATCGGCTCGGCCTTGGGGGGTTCCGGCGGGCGAACCATCATGACCATCATCGGGCTGGGCGCCTGAAAGCGCATGACGGGGGTCGATTGGTAGTGTGCAATGCCGATCACAGCGGCCGCATGCAAAGCAATCGCCAGCCCCAAGACAAGGACGGAATGCTCGTCCTTCAGGCTATAGCGATCCGGCTCGCGGCGGAATAGCGCCGTCACGGTTCTCGGGAACCCCGTCGTGGCAGGACCCGAGCTGCGGATCGGCTGCTCCAGCGTGTCCGTACGACGATTCATTTCCTGCGCCGTGACCATCCCGCTCAATCGTTTCGCTAAACGTTATGGATATCCTGAATAGCCGTCAAGACCACGCAGCGTCCGATACGGGGCATGACGCCCCTGGCAATCCCCTCGCAGAGGATTACCGAGCATGACCCGAGCATCTGGTAACATTATTAGCCCATGATAACTAAACCACGGTTTTTCTAACATGCGACATTTTGTCGCACCTGAGGGTCCGTAGGCTGAAGCACCCTATACAATGACTCACCGGTGGTGCTCTTGTAGCGCGCCCGGCTACCGACTACAAGCGCTGCTCCCATCCGCCCCCTCGATATGGGGTGAGGGCTAGGGTGAAGGTCGTCGCGTCACCGTGCTCGGCGCACGGAGGGTTCTCGTGCGCAGATCACGATCAAATCTCACAATCTGCGAGTGACAAGCCGGCTATGCTTCCAAATGCGACAAATTGTCGCACCGTGTTCTGCGTGACAAGGCGACCGATCGGATCCAGACACATGGCCCTCGCTGAGGATCCCGCTACCGGTAGATTTCCATCGGTCGATCTGCCTCGCGAGGGGTGCGACAATTTGCCGCATTGACTCTTGCCCTTCTGCTCGCGCAACATAGTCGACCTGCTAAGACTGTATATCTAATAGGCTGTGTAACTAAACGCAGTACTCGATCATTGCGAAGTGCCGCACTGAGCAAAAAAGAATAACGCGCACTTTGCGAGCATGCTTTCAAACGCTAGCAAGACAATAACGACAATGGGGGGACAGGCGAGCGTAGCCCGGGAATAGCGGAGCGGATTCGGGGAAATGTATTACCCACTAAATTCCCGCATTGCGCCTTGCTTCATGCGGGCTACGCTTGCTCGGTGCAGGTGAGCCACGGAGAAGAATTGCGATACCGCTCCAGCCAGAGGCTCGGAGCGCCCCAGCCCGTCAATCTGCGGGAAACGAGCGCGTGGCAGCGCCGTAAGCTCTTCAAGGACCGACCCCTGTCTCAGGTGATCGCGGACACCGACCGATACCGTGGCGGCGTCATCCTCATCACCGATCCAGTCTTGAAGCGGCTACGCGTTTCCGGCATCTTTCCTCTCGACGATCCCGGGGCACTGGAGGCCGTGCATAAGGCCCTCGACCTCGATCTGACCTATGTAAGTCCTTGGCTCGTCTTGTTGCACGACTAGCTCCGGACGCTCGGGCAAAGAGAATTTCCGGGCAGTTCATGATCGTTCCCCTCATGCGACTTAATTCGTAAGAACAAACTCTTTCTAGACCAGCAACAAGGGGGAACTCGATGATCTCTAAAAACCAATGCCTCGGAAAAATAAGCCACCAGAGCAGACCAGCACCTGCCCGCACTATTTCGGCAAGACGAGTCAAAACCTCGGCCCGGATAGCCCTTGCGCTCGCGCTTACAGCCTTGGGAATCTTACGATCGGCTAGGTTCCGACCTACGGGGACGGGCGAACGGCTTTGAGGAATCGATAGGCCTTGCGCGATCCGTCGGCACTTTGGGGTGCTTGGATGCTGTCGGAACCCGATGGAGCCGGTTCCGACCTACGACGCTTACGACACCCTACGACGTAATTGCAGACGGCCCCTTGCGCGGACGATGCGCGGGTGCGATTTTCACGCTGGGGCTAAGCGAAGGGGTTAACGATCTGTAGGCCGTTGAGGCGTTGTCCGGTTTGGAGATCCTCGCTCAACAGGACTGTGCATCCACTCGTGAGCGCCGCGCGTACGATCAAGGCATCCCAAAACGACACCGCCTGCAGGCGATGGAGATCGATGGCGGACAAGATAAGGTCGAGATCCACATGCACGAGATCCAGATGGGCGAAGATCTCCACTTTGCGCCGAGCAAGGTCGGGCCGCACCTTAAGTTTACGAGTGGCGGCCGCAAAATACTCTTGCAGCACCTGTGTCGAAACCACGCCGGTGCGTTGCAGGCGGAATTGTTCCACGAGGTCCAGCGCCACCCGCTGCTTGTCGGGGTATCGTGGTCATCCGTATAGACCAGAACGTTGGTGTCGAGGAAGCTACGAGCGCTCATGCAGCTCGTCGCGATCAAAACGCCAGCCCTGAGAATGCCCCTGGCCTTCCGCGCTCAGGCGCCGCAATTCGGCCATTTCCTCCTGCGCCTCGTCCTGGCGCGTCAGTTGTTCCAGGTGGTCGCGTACCAGTTGGTTCAAGCTCTTGCCCATGGACTTGGCGATCAGGCGCGCCTGCTCCGCAAGCTTTTCATCAATGGATA
>JBOIDW010000213.1:0-19060 GCA_050740655.1 Gammaproteobacteria bacterium
CGATCGCGGTGCGCAGATGGTCGTGCATCTCGGGCGGTGACACGATGAGGCAGGGGCGGGTCTTGCGGATCTCGCTGCCCACGGTGGGATCAAGCGTTGCCAACCAGACCTCGCCACGGGCTACCATTGCAGTTTCTTGTCGTCTTCATTTCCGAACTCCGGCCAAACGAGCCCATCATCGCCCGTAGCGGCGATGGCCTGGCTGGCCTCGGCCCAACCCTCTCGAATCGCTCCCCGCGGCTTGCGGATGACGATGGCGTGGTCCTCCACCACCATTTTTGCTTGGTCCTCGAGTCCGATCTGGGCCAGTAATGGCTTCGGGATAATGACGCCTTGCGAGTTACCCATCCTGCGGATCGTGGTTTTCATGCGTGACACCTCTCGACGATGGTGCCTATCGGGCAGGGTTAACAATGTTAACATCCTGGCGTCGTAATCCAGACGAGCTTGGCCGCTTCCGTACCGCTCACGGCGGCGAGCGCGTGGCGTCTCTTGCGATTCTCCGGAATGCTCCGCCTCGATCTCCTCGACCGTCGGCAGGATCCCCTCCAGCTCCGCCGGCAGCGACTTGACGAGGCTCGTCTTCCACTGCGACACGCCGATCGGCTTCTTGATGCAACGCCATCTGTACGTGTGTCCTCTGCGCCCCCGAGCCGCCGATACGCACGTGGCCCCATCACTCTCCCGGCCCGATTTGGAAATCGCGCCGCGCCGCGCTGATGGAGATCGTATAGCCGGCGATGACATCGAGTAGGGACATCATGGTCAGGATGAAGAACGGCGAGGTCCCGGCCCCGGGTACTACGATGAACTCGACCAGGAACAGGATGAACACCCCCATGGACAGCGTATGGTCCAGGATGCTGCTGACCCCGGTGCGGGTGGACTTGAAGATCTCGATGTACAAGGCGACGACGCCGACCAGGGTGAACAGATCCGCTATGCTCAGTATCCACTCGGCGTCCGAGGGCAGGGTCACGCCGAAGAGGCCCGCGGCCAGTGTCTCCTGCATATCGCCGCCCACCATGAGCACGTTGTAGAGGACCCACAGGTAAGCGAACAAGGGGATGGATTTAATGAAGCGCATAGCAGGTTCCGTAAGGTATTTAAGCGGACTTGCCGCCGAGCAGCTTGTTGATCGGCTGCGACCAGGTGAGGGCCTCGGTGACGCTGGTCTCGAAGGCCGGCAGGGCCCAGTTGTCCTGTTCTACGAAGAACACCCGCTCGCGGAACGGCTTGCGTAGCCGATCGACGGTGCCGTCGGCGATGAGCCCGGTGGCCGCGAGCGGCAGGGGATGCCCCCAGCGGGCGATGCGCAGATCGACGACATTGGAGCGTTGCAGCCCCAGCAGCGGCAGGATGGAATCGACGACCTGCTTCTCGAAGACCTGTTTGTAGCGGGGAAATACCCCGGGGGCATACAGCTCGGGCCGCGCCCCGTCATACGGTAGCCCGCGGTAGAGCGTCAGTACCGTGACGTCCGGCGTCGGCTTGGCATAGGTGCCGAGCACGACGTCGGTGGCCTTCTGCTCCAACTGCGATTGCTGCACCTTGTTGAGATTGGTCTTGCCGTCGCCCAGCAGGTAGAGATCGTAGAAGGACTTGCCGATGTCGCCCTTGAGCAGGACGTTGGCGACCAGATAGCTGCGGTAGCTCAGGCGCGCGATGGCCGCGGCACGCTCCTTCTCGATGCCGTTCAATATCTTCGCGACCACGAACTTGGGGCAGGCCATGACGACGCTTTGGGCGTGCAGGATGTGCGGCTTGCCGTCGCGATCGGCGTAGCTGACCAACACCCCGTCCTCGACGACCGTGACGTCGTAGACCAGGGAGCCGGGGCGCAGATGGCCGGCGGGCAGGGCGCCGGAGAGCTTATGCAGCACCTGTTCGGCGATGGCCGAGTTACCGCCTGGGAGTACGATTAAATTACCGAGCTCGGCGGTGTAGAAGTTCAGGCCCGCCGCCGCGCTGATCTCGCTCATCGAGCCGCCGAAGGAGGACCAGCAGTAATGCTCGATGGCGGTCTCGATCTGCGCATGCAGCTTGCCGCCCGCAATTTTTTGCAGGTGAGCGGCGAACGACACCTGGTCCAGCCCCTTGATATAGGCCTCCTGCTCCGGATCGACGATGGGGATATCCGGGTACGGTTCGGTCTCGCCTTCCCAGATCGTATTGAAATAAGCCGCGAGCTTCTCGAACTGCGGCTTGGCCTCCGGTGCGGTGTTACCGCTCCAGAAGTCCTCGTGCAGCTTGCCGTTCAGCTCGAAGGTCTCTGCCTCGCCGCCGCTCACCTTCCACAACTGGTCGATCCCGGTCTCGGCCGCTAATTTAGCGATGTCCGAGTCGGCCTCGGGTTCGATGAAATAGGCGGCCCCGATCGAGTAATCCGCACCGCGCCACGACTGGCCCTTGGCGTTGCCCCCGAAGCGGGGCGCCTGCTCCAGCAGCACCGGTTGATGCTGGCGCAGCAGCCAGGCACTGAACAGACCGCCCATGCCGCCGCCGATGATGGCGAGCTTCACGCGCTCGCCGGGCTTAGGTAACTGGCCCCCGAGGCCGGCGAGGTATCCCGGCTTGTCCCACAGGATCTTATGCGCCTGCTCCGGCTCGTCACCGAAGAATTGCGGCGGTGCGATGTCGCCCAGACTGCGATCGATGGGGCTCCAATCGGCGAGCGTCCCGCCCGGCGCGGGCTTGGCGCTCGCTGCCGCGTGGACGTCGAGGCCCGGCCGCAGATACAGGGCCAGGGTACCTGTACCCAGCAGCTTGATGGCGGTGCGCCGCGACATGGGGCGGCCGGGGAGGACGATACGCCGGTCTTTGCTCATGGCTACTTATTAATTACCTGATATTGCCGGTTACGCGCGATCACTCGTCATTGGTCGGGCCGACGACCACCAACCACAGCTTGAAGAAGTTGACGGCCTGCTGCTTGGTCAGCTTGGTGGCGTCGAGGTTGTAGACCACCTCGCTATGGGTCACGGTCGGTTCCTCCTCGTCACCGGAGGGCGCAAAGGTATCCGCGTAGCTCACCGTGCCGGTCATGCTCGGGATCGAGTCGTCCACGGAGAAGAACGCCTCCTCATCGAGGTTGGCCTCGGCGAAGGCCGCGCCCTCGTCGGCCGCCCCCTTGGTCCTCTCCTCGTTGAAGCGGAGATTGAACTCGTACTGGCCCTTGCCGTTGCTCGCGCGGTTGGGGTCCTCGACCCACTTGATCGAGCCGGTCATCACGTCCTCGTGTTCCTTGCCGTTCAAGCTGTACTTGAAGCGCACGCCGTTGGTGTACCAGTTGCCGGTCTCGTAGTCGTAGTCGAGGTTGCCGTCCACCATGGTCTTGGGGTAGATCTGGGCCGGGCCCTCGCCGAGCAGCAGGCTGGAGAACTTGAGCGGATCGCTGTTCTTGACCTTGACCGAGACCTTCTTGCCCTTGATGAGACGGCTGTATTCGCTGATCTTCTGGCTGACCAGGCCCTCTTTGGTCTCCCCCTTACCGTAGATCCGTCCGGCAAATACCCCGGTGAAGGCCGGCGAGCGCCCCACGGCGTCCAGGGCCATGCGCAGGTTGCCGGCGCTCAGGTCATAGACGCCGTTCTTGTCGATGTAAATGTTACCCGCCCATTTGCCGACCATCTTCTTCTGCTCCAGGTCCTTGGGATTCCGCACCGCCAGGTTCACGGCATAGGCCAGGCTGGCCTGTTGCTCCTCGCGGCCCAGCACGCGGCTGACCAGCCGCGGCTTGCGCACGATCTTTCCCGCGTACTCGGTGGTCTTGGCGACGTTCAACTGCAAGTCGTAGACGTCCGCGGCATTCTGGGCCGGCGAGCCCTCGACGAAGTTGCCGCTCGTATCCAGATCCTTGCGGGTATCGAAATCGATGCTCATCTTGCCGCTGATGAAACCCGGCTCGGTAATGATCGCCTGGTCCTCGGCGAATACGGTGGTCGCTGCACACAAGGCAAGCAGGGCAGCCGTTGAGAAGCTAACAAAGGTACGGGGCATGGGGATCCTCCACGTTGAGGGACGTAGACGTAATATAGGGTTATGCTTTGGCAAACCCCGACGGCAAACGGTGCCGATCAGGCAGGTTATCGGTATCCGGTGGCACGCCGAGGAGCAATTAGTGTCCCACGAAGTCGGGATCAGCGCCACTCCGCCAATTCATCTGCCGGTAGTTCAGTCACCGGCGTTTCTCAGGACCTCAAACCCGGAATACTCGCCGGGCGGCTCGTCCCGGCACTGAACGTTGCTGACCTGTGCCTCCTCCGGCCCTTGCCACAGCCAGCGGTGGAACTCCCCGATCGCATCGACAGGGCCGCAGGCCAGGACCTCGACGCGCCCATCGGGCCGATTGCGCACCCAGCCGGTGAGACCCAGGCGTATGGCCTGCTGGCGGGTGTCAGCGCGGAAATACACGCCCTGGACACGGCCGGAAACGAGGCAGCGCACGCAGCGCAGGCGAGGTTCGTTCATCGCTACACTTCCCATCCCGTCGATTGGTCTAGAATGGCGCGGAGGTTCCACACCGGAGGTCCCCGATGAAGGTTACGATCTATCACAATCCGCGTTGCTCCAAGTCTCGCCGCACGTTGGAAATCTTACAGGAGAGAAAAACGGAACCAGAGGTCATCGACTATCTCAAGATGCCGCCGGATCGCGCGACCTTGGAAAGGCTGTTGAAGATGCTCCGGCTCGAGCCGCGCGACTTGATGCGCAAGGGTGAGCCGGAATATAAAACCGCCGGCCTGAACGACCCGTCACTGAGCCGTGCGGTGCTCATCGATGCGATGCTTGAACATCCGATCCTGATCGAGCGTCCGATTGTCGTCGCCGACGGCCGGGCGGTGATCGGCCGGCCCCCGGAGAACGTTCTGGAGCTGCTATAAGCAACCGGGCTGGACGGTGATCGAGGTCTTGGTGCTGTACTACAGCCGCCACGGCGCCTTGGCGCAGATGGCGCAGCGCGTGGCGCGCGGCATCGAGCGGGTGCCCGGCTGCCAGGCGCGGATCCGCACCGTGCCGGCGGTCTCGGCCGTCTGCGAGGCGGTGGCCGAGCCGATCCCGGCCAGCGGCCCGCCCTACGCGACGCGCGAGGACCTGGTCGAGTGTGCCGGGCTGGCCCTGGGCAGCCCGACGCGGTTCGGCAATATGGCGGCGCCGCTCAAGTATTTCCTCGATGGGACCTCGGACCTGTGGTTGTCCGGGGCGCTGGCGGGCAAACCGGCAGCGGTATTTACCTCGTCTTCCAGCCTGCACGGCGGCCAGGAGAGCACCTTGCTCTCCATGATGCTGCCGTTGCTCCATCATGGCATGCTGCTGCTCGGACTGCCGTACAGCGAGCCGGCGCTAATGTCCACGGCCACGGGGGGTACGCCTTACGGGGCCTCGCATGTGGCCGGCCCGGACGGCGATCGGCCGTTGAGCGAGGACGAACACCAGTTGTGTCTGGCCATGGGCCAGCGCCTGGCGAATACGGCGCTGGCGCTGCGCCGGGGATCGGACTGATCGGATATCAGCCGAATATCGAGCGATAGGCCGCGTAGGCTGCGCAGCACGATACCGGCATCAAGACCAGGAGGCCAAGCCCGACGGTGGCCAGCGCCGGTATCGCCAGAGCGGTGAAGACCAGCATAAAGCTCAAGGTGGCGCGCCAATAGGTATAACAGGTCTCGATGCTGGTCACGACCGCCTCGATGGGCTCAGCCCCGGTAAAGATGATCGCAGGACAGGCGTAGATGAAGGCTATCACACCCAATACCGAGGCCATGCTCATGAGCAGGATGCGCAGCGCGTAATTGATGATGAGCGCCAAGCCCATCCCGTGGGCGGCGGCCTCGGTCGTGACGCTGGTTCCGGCCGGCGTGCTCGGCCCGGTAAACAGCACTACGGCCCCAAGCAAATAGATGAGCAAGGTGATGGCGCCGACGGTGAGCAAGCGCATGCGCGTATCGCGCTGCTTCAGGCCGCGCAACAACTGCTCGGTACCGATGGTCCGTCCGGCGCTCAAGTCCTGGGCGGCATACAGGTAACCGGCGTAGATGGCCGGGGTCATGGCCCAGGCCATTACCGCTCCCAGTAAGGGGACCTGGAACAGGGCGAGCACTAGGACCGCCCACATCACCGTGAACAAGGCCCAGGTAATAGGGTCCTTTCTGAATAGGCCCCAGCCGGATCGATACCAAGCCAGGACATCGGCGAAGCCGGGTTTTTTCTTATCCATGCTGTGTCTCCGCGTGTAGATTATCCAAGACCAATCGCGCCAAGCGTACGCTAAGCCGTCGCTGCCTGGCCAGCGCCGTCTGCTCGAGTTGGTCCAGGGCCGTGCACAACGCCCCCATATCGCGCCGGCAGCGCCGTACGAGATACTCCGCGACCTCGGCCGGGAGCCCCAGGCCGCGCGCGGCGGCGCGGCGGCGCAAGGCCTCGAGTCTTTCCTCATCGTTGAGGGCATGCAGCGAAAAACCGGTGCAAGCGCTCAGACGCGAGGCGAGATCGGGGAGGGTGGCGCCGATGCCATCGGCCGGGTGGGCGGCGGCGAGCAATAGGTGATGGCCGCGCCAGCGCACGCGGTCCAGCAAGGTCAGGATCCCCAGCTCCCAATCGCTCCGCCCCCCGATCGCGTCGAGGTCGTCGATGCAGACCAAGGCATAGTGCTCCAAGCCCTCCAGGACCGCCGGGGCCAGCTCGCCCGCCGCCCGCAGGCCCAGATAGAGGCTGGCCTCGCCGCGCTCGTTGCGGGCACGGCAGGCGGCCTCGAGGAGATGCGTCTTGCCGGTACCGGTAGCGCCCCAGATCAGCGTTTGTGGGGCCGCGTGCTCACCGAGCCCGTCCAGGTAGGCGAGTAACTCGGCGTTCGGGCCAGGCACGAACAGCGCGAGGCTCGCGTGGCGTCCCTCGACGAATCGTAGCGGTAGCTGCACCGCCATCGGCCGTTACTCGGCCAGCAGTTGATAGCGCCCCGGCTCGATGCCGGGGTTGAGCGCGAGCAGGGTGCGTCCCTTGGCCACCGCCTGATCGAGCGCCGCAGCCCCGCCCCGCGCCGTAACGGAAAACACCGCGCGTTCCGGTTCCACCCGCAGCAGGGCGACCTGGCTCACCGGTTTCAGCGCGCGCAGATACTGCTCGACGTGCGTGACCTGCTCGAAGCGAGCGATGCCCTCGACCAGCACCTCCAGGCGGATCTCCTGCAATCCGGTCGCGGGCAGGGAACGCTGAAACAACAAATCGGTCGCGCGATCCACGCCCTCCTCGATAGCGAGGTCCGGCAGATCGCCTTGCGTGGCCCAGCTCTGGGCCTCGCCCCCGGCAAACAGCGTCCACTCCGCCTGCCACAGCGATGCGGCGAGCGGCGTGACCCGCAGCGCGAGCACCCCGCTGGTGCCGTAATGGCGCGCCGCCGCCGCAATGGGCTCGCTCATCGGTGACTGCGGGGCGATGGAGTCGCGCCAGGCCTCGTCGCCGAGATCGATGTCCGGAAAGACCAGCGCCAGACCCCGCGCAGCGGCGCGATTCCGGAGCGCTTGCACGTGGCCGGACGGGTCATCGCCTTTCAGCACCCGCAGCCGGCCATCCTCCTCCACGCCCATCCACACCAGGACCTTGGGCCTTTCGTCGTGCAACTCCAGCCCGGCGCCGGCTACCGCCTCGCGCAGCGCCTTGGGATCGAAGCGGATCCAGAGCGTCAAGGCCGCGCTGCCCTCGCGGTAGCTGTACTGCTGCACAAAGCCCTCGGCGTTTTTGATGAGCTCGGCGACCTCCTCGCGCTGGGCGGCATTCTGGTCGCCGGTGATCTTGACCAGCACCAGGCGTAGTGCCGTATCCGTGGCCCGGCGCTGCTCCATCGGCTCGCGGCTCCGGACCGGGACCTCGATCTCGTAGAGGTTTTCGCTCTGCGCGCCGGCGGTGCGTGCCCAAGCGAGGAGCAGCAGGCAGGTCAGTTGAACGAGCCCGTTACGGATCCCCGGGCGGCGCGCGGAAGGCCTGGAGCGACGCGGGCGGCAAACTCTAGAATCCTTACGGTTTTCTCGGAGTTGACTCGGCATGGCGCGCACGCTATGCGAAGCAGCGAAGCGCCGTCAAGGTTTACCGCGCCGCGCCCGCCGGGCTACCATGCGGACATGTCCGCTTCGGAGCCAACTTGCCTGTCGTATAAGGACTCCGGCGTCGATATCGATCGCGCCGCCGCGCTCATTGAGCGCATCAAGCCCTTGGCCCGCGCAACGACGCGTCCCGGTGCGGTGGGCGGCCTGGGCGGTTATGGCGCGCTGTTCAGTCTCGCGCCGCTCCAGTACCGGCGACCGCTGCTGGTCTCCTCCACGGATGGCGTCGGTACCAAGCTCAAACTGGCCTTTGACCTCCGGCGGCACGACAGCATCGGCGTCGATCTGGTGGCGATGTGCGTCAATGACGTGGTGGTGCAGGGCGCTGAACCGCTGTTCTTTCTCGATTATTTCGCGACCGGCCGGCTCGAGGTGGACACCGCCGCCGAGGTCATTGCCGGGATCGCACAGGGCTGCCGGCTGGCCGGGACGGCGCTGGTCGGCGGGGAGACCGCCGAGATGCCGGACCTGTACCGCGACGGCGAATACGATGTGGCGGGCTTTTGCGTAGGCGTTGTGGAAGAGGATCGAGTCTTGGACGGCACTGCGGTGCGCCCCGGGGACGTGGTCCTGGGCCTGGCCTCCAGCGGTCCGCACGCCAACGGCTATTCGTTGATCCGGCGGGTGTTGAGGGATAGCGGCGCGGATCTCAACCAGCCCTTCGCCGGCCAGACCCTGGGCGAGGTGCTGCTCGCGCCGACGCGTATCTATGTGCGAGCACTGCTGCGCCTCCTCCGCGAGGTCGAGGTGCATAGCCTGGCACATATCACCGGGGGTGGTTTCATCGACAACCTGCCGCGCGTCATCCCGGCCGGGCTGCGCACCGTCATCCATACCGCGGCCTGGCCGCGGCCGGCGATCTTCGACTGGGTGCGTGAGCACGGCCGGATCGCCCCGCGCGAGATGCTGCGTACCTTCAACTGCGGGATCGGCATGGCGGTCATCGTGCCTAGGCAGGCCGCCTCTGCGGCGCAGGCGCTGCTGACCGAGCAGGGCGAGACCGTCTACGAGATCGGGTATATAGACGCACGGCCGGGATCGGCCGAAGCCGTCGAGATCATCGAGTAGAGGCTAGGGTAGCCCTCCGATCCCCCAACGCGGCTTGACTTTCGCCCCGGCGATCCCCTATCCCCTAGCGTCACTCGGTCGGTGGGTGGGACCCCGCACTCCCAACAACAAACTCAAGCTCGGAGGCGGGGTCAAGCTCGCAGTCTGTTACCAGCAGCCACTGGTCGGGATAGGTGGCCTTCATCTGTTCTCTGGTAAGCACGTGCTTGTCGGTCATCGAAACCTTCTGCTACGGCGCTGTGACGTCCGATTACTTTAACTCACGATAAACGTCCTTACGGTGACTGACAGCAATAATCGCGACCTCATCACCGGCTACCTCATACGCGATCCGGTAATCCCCTATTCGGACCCGGTAGCAATGCTCATAGCCTTTCAATTTCTCCACCCCGTGGGCGTAGGGAGTCGCAGCCAGCTCGAGGATGGAGAGAGCCGCCCTACCCCTGATCTCTTTGGGAAGGTCTCGCAGATCCTTAAGGACGCTCTGGCGGATGTGGAGCTTCCACGGCGGCAAGGAGTTCCTCCAAAGAAGAAATGGCAATGCGCGGCTCGGATCTCCGCTCCTCGATCAGGCGAAGGTCTTCTAGTTCCTCCAGCCGTTCGATCAGGGCGCGGTACTCATCAATGGGCAGGACCACGGCGGTCTTACGGCCTTCAACATCGACGACAAATTGTGCGTTCATATCCACCGTCTACATCGCTTTCAGGCGGGCGTCCATCCCGCAGCCCATCCCCTGCAGCCTCTTATTTTCCTTTGACATCAGCTCCGAGCCGATGATACCGCATGTCTAGCGCGAGACGAATAATTTACCCCGGGCTGATCCTGCTGCTCGGGGGCCAATCGGCGCTGGCGCAGGAGGTCTGCTACGCCTACGCCGGGCTCGGGCGGCTCATCGCCGCGATGGACCCCCAGGGGCAGGCCGCGCCGGCGATCTTCGACTGGGTGCGTGAGCACGGCCGGATCGCCCCGCGCGAGATGCTGCGTACCTTCAACTGCGGGATCGGCATGGCGGTTATCGTGCCTAGGCCGGCCGCCTCTGCGGCGCAGGCGCTGCTGACCGAGCAGGGCGAGGCCGTCTACGAGATCGGATATATAGACGCGCGGCCGGGATCGGGCGAAGCCGTCGAGATCATCGAGTAGAGGCTAGGGTAGCCCACCGATCCCCCAAACGCGGTTTGACTTTCGCCCCGGCAATCCCGTAGCGTCGCGCGGTCGGCGGGTGGACCCCTAACTCCCAACAACACAGGGTCCACGGCGCGCCGGGCTCACGCGATCAGCACCGCTTCCTCGCCTTCTCGGCGCGGTTTCTGCCGCACGCGGAAGCCGAGCGTCGCGAGCCGCTGCAAGCGGGCGCGCTCTTTTGCGGCGCGGTAATCCTCCTCTTGGTTCAGCTTGTAATTGAAATAGGCGATTACCACGATGTGGTAAGCAAGCCAAAGCAGTACGATGATCCCTTCCATATCGCAGGCGCGGCTGAAGTCCAATAATTATAGATGAAACCGGGACCGCCCGTTGGTGCACCACTCGCCGCGCTACGCCACCCCTGGCCCCGCCCGACGCGCGCTTGACGTGCATTCATCCGGCCGGCACGGGATAATAACGGCCCCAAGGTACGCACGGCGATGTCCCTACCCGAGCCCCATCCTCGTCCCAGACTCCGGCGGCGCGGTATCTATCTGCTGCCCAACCTGTTCACCACCGCCGCGCTGTTTGCCGGTTTTTATGCGATCGTCGCGGCGATGAACGGCCGTTATCAGATCGCCGCCGTGGCGATCTTCATCGCCATGGTGCTGGACGGCGTGGATGGGCGGGTGGCGCGCCTCACCAATACCGAGACCGACTTCGGCGCGCAATACGACAGCCTCTCCGACATGGTGTCCTTCGGCCTGGCGCCGGCCCTGGTGATGTATCAGTGGTCCTTGTCGTCCTGGGGCCGGATCGGCTGGCTCGCGGCCTTCATCTACACGGCGGCTGCGGCCTTGCGGCTGGCCCGCTTCAATACCCAGGTCGGCATCGCCGACAAACGTTATTTCCAGGGCCTGGCCAGCCCCTCCGCGGCCGCGCTGCTGGCCGGATTGATCTGGGTCGGCGATGACTATGGTTTAGCGGACGGCAAGGCCTTGGTGCCGATCTCCGTATTGCTGACCCTGGCGGCGGCCGGGCTCATGGTCAGCAATATCCGCTATTTGAGCATGAAGACCCTGGACGTCAAGGACCGTTTGCCGTTCATGGCCGGGCTCGCCATCGTATTGGTTTTCGTATTTTATTCCTTGTCACCGCCGTTGCTGTTGTTCAGCACCTTCTTCCTGTACGCCTCCTCCGGCCCGCTGGTGACCCTGGTGCAACTGCGCCGCCGCCGCGCCGCGCGCCGCGCCGGGCTCGACGAGCCGCCCAAGCCCTAGCCGGCGGCGGTGTTAGCAACAGCCCTAGCCGGCGGCGGTTGTCTTGCATGCGCACGCCGGGTATATTTTAAACATTGGCGCAACCATCACTTCAGAGCATGTCCCGGTCCTCAATCGCCGCATTTATTACTAGGTCCGCAACTGCGCGCGGCCGCCTCGTGTTACGCCGCCTGCAGCGGCTGCTGCCCGGTTAGGGCATACCTCTCTACTATTGCCCTGGCGAGGGCATAACGCCAAGCGACCGAGATAACCACCAACCACCCCATGCCCGCGGGGCCAGCAGGCGGAACGCATCATGAACCAAGACCGATTGATCATCTTCGATACCACGCTGCGCGACGGCGAGCAGAGCCCGGGCGCGTCCATGACCCGTGACGAAAAACTACGCATCGCCAAGGCCCTGGAGCGGCTGCGCGTGGACGTGATCGAGGCCGGATTCCCGGTGGCCAGCCCCGGCGATTTCGAGGCGGTGCAGACCATCGCGGGTGCGATCAAGGACAGCATCGTGTGCGGGCTGGCGCGGGCCCTGGAGCGCGACATCGACGTCGCCGCGCAGGCCTTGAAAGGCGCGGCCGCGGCGCGCATCCACACCTTTATCGCCACCTCGCCCATCCACATGCAAAACAAGCTGCGCATGCAACCCGAGCAGGTCATCGAGCATGCGGTGCAGGCGGTCAAGCGGGCGCGCCGCTACGTCGATGACGTGGAGTTTTCGCCCGAGGACGCCGGGCGCTCCGAGATCGATTTTCTGTGCCGCGTGCTCGAGGCGGTGATCGCCGCGGGCGCGCGCACCGTCAACATCCCGGATACCGTGGGTTACAGCCTGCCGAACCCGTTCGGGGCGCTCATCAAGACCCTCATCGAGCGCGTACCGAACAGCGACCAGGCGGTGTTTTCCGTGCATTGCCACAATGACCTGGGTCTGGCGGTCGGCAACTCGCTGTCGGCGGTGTTGAACGGCGCCCGCCAGGTCGAGTGCACCATCAACGGGCTCGGCGAGCGTGCCGGCAACGCCGCGCTGGAGGAGATCGTCATGGCGGTGCGCACCCGCCGCGACCTGTTCCCCTGCGACGTCGGCGTGGATGCCACGCAGATCCTGCACTGCTCGCGGCTGGTGTCCAATATCACCGGGTTTCCCGTGCAACCCAATAAGGCCATCGTCGGCGCCAACGCCTTCGCCCACGAGTCCGGGATCCATCAAGACGGCGTGCTCAAGCACCGCGAGACCTACGAGATCATGCGCGCCGAGGACGTCGGCTGGGGTGCGAACAAGATGGTGCTCGGCAAACATTCCGGCCGCAATGCCTTTCGCAGCCGGTTACGCGAGCTGGGCATCGAGTTGGCGCGCGAGGAAGACCTCAATGACGCCTTTTCGCGCTTCAAGGACCTCGCCGACAAGAAGCACGAGATCTATGACGAGGACCTCGAGGCCTTGGTCGCGGAGACGGCCGTGGCCGTCGGGCCGGAGGTGCTGCGGCTGGTGTCGCTCAAGGTCTGCTCGGAGACCGGCGAGACCCCCTGGGCCAGCATCACCCTCTGGCACGAAGGGCATGAGAAGCAGGGTCGCGGCGAGGGCAGCGGGCCGGTGGACGCGACGTTCAAGGCGATCGAACAGGTGATGGCAAGTGCTTGCAACCTGCAATTGTTCTCGGTCAGCAACATCACCACCGGATCGGACGCCCAGGGCGAGGTGACCGTGCGCCTGGAACGCGGTGGCCGCATCGTCAACGGCCACGGTGCGGATACCGATATCCTCGCCGCCTCGGCCAAGGCCTATCTCAATGCCTTGGGCAAGATGCTCGCGAGCCACGAACGCCAGCATCCGCAAGGCGGGCGTCTGGTATGAGTGCGCCGGTTCCGGAGGGCACCCTCGGAGGGCGGCTAGCGCCTACGCTGGATCGGCAGGAATTCAAACGCGATGTCCGATGAGCAGCGGCGCCGCTATCTCGAGGCCATGGGTATCACGTTGTGGGTGCGCCGGGGGATGAATCCTCCCGAGCCGGCTAGGTCGGATCCGGTTCACGCCGCGGCGTCCGCCGCGGGCACCGACGTCGAGCACCTAGACCTCGACACATTGCGCGGCGTGGTCGCAGGCTGCCGGCGCTGTGATCTGCATCGCACGCGCACGCAGACCGTGTTCGGGGTAGGCAACCCGCACCCCGAATGGCTCATCATCGGTGAGGCCCCGGGCGCCGACGAGGACCGCCAGGGCGAGCCCTTCGTCGGCCGTGCCGGCCAGTTGTTGAACGCCATGCTGGCCGCCATCGGCCTGTGCCGTGAAGAGGTCTATATCGCCAATATCCTGAAATGCCGGCCGCCGCAGAATCGCGATCCGCGCCCGGAGGAGGTCGCCTGCTGCGAACCCTATCTACGGCGCCAGGTCGCGCTGTTAGCGCCGCGGATCATCCTCGCCGTGGGCCGCATCGCGGCGCAGAACCTGCTCGCCATCACCACCCCCATCGGCAAGATGCGCGGCCAGGTCTACGCATTAGGCGCGCTAGGTGTGCCGGTGGTGGTGACCTATCACCCGGCCTATCTGCTGCGCTCGCCGACCGAGAAACGCAAGGCCTGGCAGGACCTCGTGTTGGCGCAGCGCGTCTATCGCGAGGCGCTGGCCAAGGACCGCCGATGAGCGCGCTCGCCGCTACCATTACGGTCCATATGCGGCCCATGGAGGAGCGCGACGTGGCGGCCGTCTACGCCATTGAAAAGGCGGCCTACGAGTTTCCATGGACCAAGGGCGTGTTCGCGGATTGCGTACGCGCCGGGTATCCCACCTGGGTGATGGAGTACGACGGAGAGCTCTGCGCCTATTCGATCATGACGGTCAGCGCGGGTGAGGCGCACCTCCTCAATCTCTGTGTCAAACCCGGCCACCATCGCCGGGGCTTCGGCCGCGCCCTGCTCGATCAGATGATCGCGCTCGCGCGGCAGAAAAACGCCGAGGTCTTGTTTCTGGAGGTGCGGCCCTCGAACCACGCGGCCCATCAGCTATACCGGACGGTAGGGTTCAATGAGATCGGTACCCGGCCCGATTACTACCCGGCCCAGCATGGCCGCGAGGATGCCGTGGTGCTGGCCTTGCAGCTCAAGGGTCTTTCCTGGTCTTGATCGCGGTACCGATTTGCTCGGCGAGCCGCTGCGCGCCGCGCGCATTGAGCTTGCTCAGGTCGCCTTTTATCTCGACGCTGTAGTCCCCGGCCAGCCGCTCGCGGGCGACCTCGATGAGCCGCGCCTTGAGATACACGAACAGGAAGCTCGGCTTGTGGACCCGCCCGACGACCAACCACTCGGCGCCGTGGGCTCGGCCTAAAGCCGCGGCTGAATCGGTGTGTTCGAACAGGTAACCGAAGCCGGCATTGGCCGCCGCGTAGTGCGCCGGATCGATGCTGACCACGCGATAGCCTTGCTGCCCCACCAGCGCCCGGCGGAGTAGCGGTGCGATAGAGGCGGTCCGCGCCAACTCCTCGGCGGTGCGCGGCTTCAAGGTCAGGTCATTGAGCTCGAAATCGAGCACCGCGATCGCCGGTGCCGCGTAGAGCTCGGCCCCATAGGCCAATAACAAGACCAGCACCACACCAAGTCGCCAAGCACGGTTCATGGATTAACTGACCTCGTCGGATTGCTTATTCGTAGTGATAACCGCGGTATAGTCTAGCGCAATTGGTGTCTCCGCCCCTTTAAAAGGAGACCGGCGCCCCTGCCTGCCCCCTTTGGACGGGGGCGCGGATTGGGGCGGGCCGGATTGCCGGGCGGGGAACGCCGTCGTGTTGCTCCGTCGTACCGCGTACAATGACGTGTTTTTTCCCTACGCAGGTATGGCGCTTGATCGAGAAACTCCGCAATATCGCTATCGTCGCCCACGTCGACCACGGCAAGACGACGCTGGTCGATCGCTTGTTGCAGCAGTCGGGAACGCTGGGCGAGCGCGCCCCGGCCACCGAGCGCATGATGGACAGCAACGACCTCGAGCGCGAGCGCGGCATCACCATCCTGGCCAAGAATACCGCGGTGCGCTGGCGCGACTACCGCATCAACATCGTCGATACGCCGGGACATGCGGACTTCGGCGGCGAGGTCGAGCGCATCCTGTCGATGGTCGACGCCGTGCTGCTGCTGGTGGACGCGGTGGATGGCCCCATGCCGCAGACCCGCTTCGTGACCCAAAAGGCCTTTGCGCGCGGCCTGAAACCGATCGTGGTGATCAATAAAATCGACCGGCCCGGTGCGCGCCCGGATTGGGTCTTGGACCAGACCTTCGATCTCTTCGATCGCTTGGGCGCAACCGAGGACCAGCTCGATTTCCCGCTCGTCTACACCTCGGCGACCTGCGGTTACGCGAGCCTGAGCAGCGCCGACATCGACGTGCTGGGCGACATGACGCCGCTCTTCGAGACCATTGTGCGGGAGGTGCCGCCCCCCAAGGTCGATCCCCAGGGACCATTCCAGATGCAGATCAGCTCCTTGAGTTATTCCAGCTACGTCGGGGCGATCGGCATCGGCCGCATCACGCGCGGGACGGTCACCACCAATACCCCGGTCGTCGTCGCGGACGGTCACGGCGGGCGGCGCAACGCGCGGGTCTTGCAGGTCCTGGGCCTGTATGGCCTGGAGCGCGTCGAGGTCGCGGAGGCGAGGGCCGGCGACATCATCGCCGTGACCGGCATCGAGGGGATCCGTATCTCCGATACGCTTTGCGATGCGAGCCTGGTCGAGGCCCTTCCGGCCTTGGCGGTGGATGAGCCCACGGTGCGTATGACCTTTCAGGTCTCGGACTCGCCCTTGGCCGGCAAGGACGGACGATACGTCACCAGCCGCCAGATCCGCGAGCGCTTGATGCGCGAGCTGATCCACAACGTCGCACTGCGCGTCGAGGATACCGCGGATCCGGACAAGTTCCTGGTCTCCGGCCGCGGCGAGCTGCATCTGTCGATCCTCATCGAGAACATGCGCCGCGAGGGCTATGAACTGGCCGTAGGGCGGCCGCAGGTGATCACCCGCCCTATCGACGGGCGGCGCTGCGAGCCCTATGAGCAACTGGTGATCGACGTGCCCAGCGAGGGCCAGGGCGCGGTCATGCAGCAGATCGGCGCGCGCAAAGGCGATCTGGTCAACATGCAGCCGGACGGTAAGGGCCGAGTGCGCCTGGAGTACCGCGTCCCCTCGCGCGGCCTGATCGGCTTCCGCACCGAGTTCCTGTCCATCACCTCGGGGACCGGCCTCCTGTATCACACCTTCGATGCCTACGCACCGGTCAAGCCCGGCGAGATCGCCCGGCGCGTGAACGGCGTGCTGATCGCGAACGGCGGCGGCGTGAGCCTGGCCTATGCGCTGTTCAATCTCCAGGGGCGCGGCCGGCTGTTCATCGGTCCAGGCCAGGAGATCTACGAGGGGATGATTGTCGGCATCCACTCGCGTGACAACGATCTGGTGGTGAACCCGATGAAGGCCAAGCAGCTCACCAACGTCCGCGCCGCGGGCTCGGACGAGAACGTCATTCTCACCCCACCCCTGCGCTACGATCTCGAGCAGGCCCTCGAATTCATCGATGACGACGAGTTGGTCGAGATCACGCCCAAGGCCATCCGTCTGCGCAAGAAGCTCCTCAAGGAGCACGAGCGCAGGCGCGCCAGCCGCGCGATTGCGGTGTAAGCGCGGGTGTGATCGGCCTCCTGCAGCGTGTCAGCGAGGCCCGGGTAGAGCTCGCGGACGAGGGGACCATCGGCGCGATCGGTAACGGACTCCTGGTGCTGCTCGGCGTGGAGCAGGGCGATAGCGAGGCGGAGGCCGATCGGCTGCTGGACCGCCTGCTCGGCTATCGCGTGTTCGCCGATGGCGCAGGCAAGATGAATCTCAGCCTGAGGGAGGTCGGCGGGGGATTGTTGCTGGTGCCGCAGTTCACCTTGGCGGCCGAAACGCAAAAGGGCCTGCGGCCGAGCTTCACGCCCGCCACGGCGCCGGCGGAAGGGGAGCGCCTGTTCAATTACCTGCTTGCGGCGGCCGAGCGTGCCCATCCCATCGTCGCTCGCGGCCGGTACGGCGCACACATGCGCGTGCATCTCGCCAATGATGGCCCGGTCACTTTTTGGTTGCGGGTAACACCCGCGGCGCGCGCGTCGGTCGACCGATGCGACACGGCCGCAGATTGACCTCGCGAAACCTACGGGGCGCGGCGGCCCGGCGCCGCTGATAGCCTCATTTCTTCTTCTCGTCCGGCTTATCACTGCGCAACGCGAAGTAGATAAACGAGCCCAACGCAGCGATGAATGCCAAGCCGAGGATGATATCGAGGGGGTTACCCGACATCAGCATCTGGAAACCTGCGCCCATAGGATGTTCCTCGTGGTTAAAGCCAGCTCTAATAATGCCCTCGCCTCGCGGGTGAGGACTAGTACATGCTCAACAGCTCCCGGAGGGAGAAGGAATTGCCCAAACCTTTAGAGGTTCCCTTAACCCGTTTGCAGCGGGACTGCCGGCCCGATGCGACAAGTATAGCAACACGAGGGGATCAGGCGCGGCCCGCAGGATCCCTGACGACACCGGCTCTGCACCTGGAATTCCGCGGCCGGCCATGCTCTCATAACGACGATGTCTGCCTTGCAATCCGAGCTCGATACGTTTTTGCAGTCCTTGCAACATCGCTCGCCGCACACACGGCTGGCCTACCGGCGTGATCTGGAGGACTTTGCGGCCTACTGCGAGCGGCAAGGGTTTCAACACCCGGCCCGTGTCGATCCCCAGGCCATACGCCAATATGTCGCACTAAGCCACCGCCGGGGCCTGAGCGGGCGCAGCCTGCAACGGGTCTTATCGTCGATCCGCGCCTTCTACCGGCATCTCGCGCAACACGGCGTGGTGTCCAGCAACCCGGCCGCGGCGGTGCGCGCGCCCAAGACGCCGCGACGCCTGCCCAAGACCCTGGACGTCGACCAGGCGCAACGCCTGGTCGAGTTACCGGCCGCGGATCCGCTGTCCTGCCGCGACCGCGCGGTCCTGGAATTGCTGTATTCATCGGGCCTGCGCGTATCGGAGTTGGTCGGTCTCGACGTGGACGCTATCGACCTGGGCGCGGCCGAGGTTCGCGTGCTTGGCAAGGGGCGGAAGGAGCGGCTGGTGCCCCTCGGCCGCTACGCCGTAGCGGCGCTGCACGCCTGGCTCGCCGAGCGCGCCAAACTCGCCCGCGGCGAGGAACGGGCGCTAATCGTCAACCGCTCAGGCCGGCGCCTCAGCGTGCGCTCGGTGCAGCAGCGCCTGGTTCGCTCCGGCCTCGCGCAAGGCATCACGCAGCGCGTGCATCCGCATCTGCTGCGCCATTCCTTCGCCAGCCACCTGCTGGAGTCCTCCGGGGATCTACGCGCCGTGCAGGAGCTCCTGGGACATGCCGACATCGGCACCACCCAGATCTATACCCATCTCGATTTCCAGCACCTGGCACGGGTCTACGACGCCGCCCATCCGCGCGCCCGGCGCAAGCGCTCGTAGCCGGGGCCGGC
>JBOIDW010000214.1:0-3207 GCA_050740655.1 Gammaproteobacteria bacterium
AGTGTACTGTTTATCGCTACTTCGCACCGCATCCACGGCACTTCACCCTATCATTCTTCGTGCTTTTGTATTGTTAAACCGGTTTTTCAACAGCCTGCTAAGTTCATGAGCGATGTCAGTAAACTCACCAACCCGATGAAGCCAAAGGACGAGGTGTTTCGTAGTCCGCAGTCCGTAACCGATTTCGAGTTCGGAGAGAACGTCGCTTCCGTGTTTGATGACATGCTGGACCGCTCCGTCCCCTTCTACCAGGAAATCCAACGGATGATCGCCGAGATGGCGAGAGACTTCGCAACCGAAGGCAGCAACGTTTACGACCTGGGCTGTTCTACGGGCAACACGCTGTTGAAGCTGGACGCCGCGGCGGGTGAGAGCGTCACATTGGTCGGGGTCGATTACTCGGAGGAAATGCTGAAGCGCTGCCGAGATAAGCTGGCGGCCAACGGTTTCAAGCACAAGCACGAGTTGATTTGCGCGGACCTCAATCAAGGTATTCGCATCGAAAATGCCTCAATGGTGGTCATGGTGCTGACTTTGCAGTTCGTCCGGCCGCTGTATCGGGACACGCTCATCAAATCCATCGTGCAAGGGCTGAATGAAAACGGCTGCCTGATACTCGTCGAAAAGGTGCTAGGCGAACACTCGATCTTCAACCGGCAGTTCATAAAACACTACTACGATCTTAAGAAACGCTACGGGTACAGCGAATTGGAAATCGCACAAAAACGTGAAGCCCTCGAAAACGTGCTGGTGCCCTACAAGCTGATGGAGAACCGGGAGATGTTGCTGGCGGCCGGCTTTCGCTACTGCGACGTATTCTTTAAATGGTATAACTTCTGCGGAATCGTTGCGCTCAAATGATGGTTAGAATCGGAAACTTCATCTTTCACTATCGGAATGCACTCTTTCCGGCGGTCTACACGCTGCTGGTTTTAAAGAGTCAGCCGCTGCTGGCAAGCTATCGGGTTGCAGCGATCCTCGGCTTCTTGGTAGCGCTCACCGGCCAGCTCTTACGCGCCGCCACCATCGGTCTGGAATACATCAAGCGGGGCGGGCTCAACCGTCGGGTCTATGCCGAGAAGCTCGTGCAAGGAGGCCTGTTCGCTCATTGCCGAAACCCGCTCTACGGGGGCAATATTTTGATCCTCCTCGGTGTGGGCATCGCCTCGAACTCGGCGGTATTTCTGTCGGTGGGCGTGCCGTTCTTCCTTTTCGCCTATGGGGCGATCATCGCCGCGGAGGAGGACTATCTACGTACCAAGTTCGGTCAAGACTTCGATGACTATTGTGCGCGCGTGAACCGGCTCCTGCCCAACTTGTCCGGTCTGGCGCAGACCCTAAGCGGCATGAGATTCAATTGGCATCGTCTCATCAGGAAAGAATACGGGTCCGCGTATATCTGGATCGCGGGCATTATCCTCGTGACGCTAAAGAACATCTGGTTGGCCGGTGACTATCGGCATGGCGGTTCGGTCGAGACAACTCTTTGGCTGTCGTTGGCCCTCTTGACGGTGGGCTACGCCATCGCGCGATCCATGAAAAAAAAGGGGCATCTAAGACCTGTCCAGAAACCCGTGTCGTGAGGCGCTATCTCCTAATAAAAAAACGATTATTAGCGCTTGCCTGTGTCGTTCTTCTCCCGGCCTGTGTTTCATTCGAGCCCAAGCCGCTCGTAGCGGCGCAAACCGCGAGCACGCTCGAATCGCGCACACTGGCCGACGCCGGCCTGCGAATATTCATTGCGAGGAACGCGCCGGAGATGGCGCGGGAGTGGCCACGCCGATCGTGGGATTTGGCGGGATTGACACTCGTCGCATACTTCTACCACCCGAGTCTCGACGTGGCGCGGGCGCAGTGGGACGTAGCCACAGCGGCCATCGAGACGGCGGCCGGCCGCCCAAATCCGACGGTCAGCGTTAGCCCGGCCTATAACTTCAACGCCGCGAGCGGCATCTCGCCATGGTTGCCCGGTGTCACGTTCGACGTGCCCATTGAAACCGGAGGCAAACGCGGGAAACGCGTCACAAACGCCGAACACCGCGCCGAGGCGATTCGGCACAACGTAACCACCGTTGCTTGGCAGGTGCGAAGCAACCTGCGGACGGCCTTGATCGACCTCACGACGGCCAATCGTCGCCGTGATCTCTTGGGCGAACAGTTGGGAGTCCAGCAACGGATCACTAAGCTCCTGGAGCAGCGGCGCCGTGCCGGCGCCGTCTCGGTGGTGGAGGTCTTGGCGGGTCGCATCGCACTGACGAAGCTGCAAGCGGACGAGGGTGACGCCCATCGACAAATAGCGGATGCGCGCACTCGTCTCGCCGCGGCCCTCGGCTTACCGGTCACGGCTCTGGATGGCGTTCAGTTCAGCTTTCCCTTGGAGTCTGCTTCGCACCTGGTCATGGCGACGGGTGAGCGAGAGGCTCGACGCTTGGCGTTACAACAGCGCTCGGATATCCGCGCGGTCCTGGCGGAGTACGAGGCGAGCCAGGCGGCGCTTCAGCTCGAGGTTGCCAAGCAGTATCCGGACCTCCATCTTGGCAGCGGCTACCAGTGGGACCAGGGCGACAACAAGTGGGACCTGGCCCTTACTCTGGAGCTACCGATCTTGAACCGCAACCAAGGCCCTATCGCCGAGGCGGAAGCCAGGCGCGAGGAGGTCGCGGCACAGCTGCTCGCGCTCCAGGCCCAAGCCATCGCCGAGATCGACCGTGCAGCGGCCGCAAAATCCACTACTGCCGAGCAACTCAAGAGGCTGCGCCAGGTTCATCAGGCGTCGAGCGACCAACTGAGGCTCGTGCAAGCAAGACTCGCCGTGGGCGCCGTGGATCAGCTCGAGTTCCAAAACGCCAAACTGGAAGTGGGCGTTAGCGCGCTGGCGGTGCTGGACGTCGAGGCCAAATCCAGTCTGGCGACGGGCCAATTGGAGGATGCCTTGCAAATACCGTTGAGGGGACTGTCGGTGGCCGAGCAGCCGCGCGGCATGCAAGGCAACTGACGGTGAAGACGACGATTGTTGCACTGATGGCCGGATTGGCGCTCGGCACCAGCGCGACGTGGTTGTTTTCCCGGCACGGAGCGGAGGAAGCCCCACCAGCCGACAAGTCCGAGGTGCACGTCGAGCAGGGCACCAACGGCGAGCGCCCCGTGAAGCTGGACCACGCCAGGCAGGTCAGCGCGGGCATCGTGACCGCGAACCCGCAGATCATG
>JBOIDW010000215.1:0-6670 GCA_050740655.1 Gammaproteobacteria bacterium
CACCTCGAAGGGCTGGGTGAAGATGGCGCCGACACCGCCGACCCGGCTAACTCGCACCGGGCCAAAGCAAGTCAAGCCATCGAAGTCGAGCGATGCGCCCCAGGCGGTGGTGGGATTGGTGGCGGAGGCGATTGCGAGATCGCCGGTCGGCGGATCGCCAACGCCCATGCCGGCATCGACGATGCTGTCCTCAATCTCGAGCCGATAGCGGTCATCGATGGCCAGGCTGCCCGTGATCGAGCGCTGGATGATGATGTCGGGCGTCGGCACGAAGGCCTTGATGTCCGCCTGGGCCGCAAAGCCGTAGCCGTTTTCTAGCCTGAGGCCGGGTGCCAGCAGCGCGCGGGTACCGTCACGCAAGGCGTGGCCGCCGGGCGCGAGGGTACAGCCGATGACTTCCAAGCGCGCGATAGCGGCGCGCGTGATTAGCGCCGCACCGAGCGGGAAGGTTGCCGGATCCGGGGCTAAATACAGCCCTTCCAGTCGCACCAATGGGGCCTCCGTGGTTGCCGCCGCCGCGGCCACCGGGCGGAAGGCGAGCGGCTGCGCCAGCAGCACGATAGGCCGGTGCTCACCGGCGGCGCGGATCGTGAGCGACTGGGCCAGCCGCAACGCGGTGCCGCCGTCGATATTGGTTCCCGGGAGCGCCGCCAGATCGATGCGGTGCACGAGGCTATCGTTGATCTCGATGACCACCGGGAGGGTCGCGAGGTCCAGACCGCCAAGTGCGGTCTGCAAGGACGTGCCGCCGGGAACCGCACCGACCGTGCGTAAATCGATGCTCCCGGTTTGCGCCGGAAAGACGCGGGTCACCGGATGGGCGCCGACCGGACCGACGGCGCCGTAAGTAAAGCTCACGTAAATGCGAGGATCGAATCCGGTACCCTGGAGAGTTACCAACTCGTTCACTTGCGCGCTGTTGTCCAGGCCGATCAACACCCGCCCGATGTCGGGATCGATGATGATCTCGCCGTAGCGCAGCGGCCGGCGTAATCCGGTTTCCCAGGCGCAGAGATTGTCACCGCGAAATTGCCATTCCCACGTGATTTGCGGCGGTGCGGGTATGAGCAGCGGCGCCAAGGTATCCGGAAAGAACAGATGCAGGCCGACATCGCCGAGGTCGAAACCGGTGGGCGGGGTGGCCGCAGCGTTGAAGAAATCTACCGCCACATAGGCCTCCGGATGACCAGCCGGCGTGTTGCTGGTCAGCCGGGCGTCGAGCATGGGGCCGGGTACGGCATCGGCTTCGGTGAGCGGCGCGACCACGCCGCCCGAGGTGCCGGGTCGTAGGAAGCCGGGCCGACTGGTATTGAATAAGCGCACCGGCAGATCGAGTAGGTGCAGGTCGAAACGAACCGCGAAACGGGCCAATCCCGTCGCCTGCGGACCGAGATCGGTGACGCCCTCGGCGAGCGGTTGCACCAGGGGCAGGCGGTAGGCTGCCAGCCGCCACAGAAACACGGCAAGGTTGGGGAGATTGATATGACGTGCGTCATCGATGGCGGGTTTAACGTCGGCGGTGTAGGCAAAGTTGTCGAACGGTGTACCGAGCAAGGCCAGCGCGGCCGGATCGCGGATCGGCACCGTGCCGCCGCGCGGCACGTCGAAGCGCGTGAGGGTGGCGGCACCGTAGGGTGGGAGACCGCCCGCGTCCGGCCGCTGATGGTTGAGGTGTTGGGACCAACCCAGGTTTTCGCGCAGCTCGACGCAGCGGCACGCCCAAGTCGTGAGGTTGACGGCGAGCCGCTCGATCGCCCCCAAGGTGCCTTTGCGGCGGCGGAGCGCGATGGTGTCGGCCACATCGGCGCGCAGCGTGCGCGGCTCGCCTTTCAGATGCGTGGTGCCGAGCAGATCCGCCAGATACGGGATGACCCAATCGTCGCAGGTGTCGATGAAGAGATCTTCGTAGAGCTGTTCGATGTTCTCGTGCAAGTAGCCGTATGCCTTCTCGATTGCGGCCAGGTAGGCGCGCAGTTGATCCGGCGGCGATTGCTCGGCGTCGCGCGTCCGGTAGATCTCGGGCAGGCGTTCGAAGAGCGGTACCCGCGGGGTGCTCATACACAATCTCCGGTGGGTTCGGCGATCGCGGTCAGCGTCAAGTGCAGGTCGGCGAGTTGCAGCAGCTCATGCGCGCTGCAATCCAGCGTGCCCACCAGCGTCCGCGGCGCGGGCGGCAACACCAATGTGGCCGGATCGGTGAGCGGCGGGGCATCGGGGGCGGGTGCCGGAAATAACCCGAGCGCCGACACCTTGCACCACACGATGCCGGCCACGTTCTGCAGCCGGCCTTCGATCCGGCTCGCATACTCGCGCTCACCGAACCGACGGGCGTGCAGACCGAATAAGCCCGTGCGTTGCATCCTCGGCGCGCCAAGCAGGCCCGCTCCCTGGGCCTGGCTTTCATTAGCGGCGTCGCCGGCCAGACCGAGCGCGGCGCGTAGCGCGGCTTCGACATCGGATTGCTGGTAAGTCGGATCACGGGCGTAGGTCACATCGGCGAAGGCGTAGCGCAGCAGCGCTTGCTCGACGACCAAGGCAAAGCGATCGGGGCCGCGGCAGCGTTGTGCATGGGCAATGGCTGCCCGCACCTCGCTGAACTCCGCCTCGCGGCCGGCTTCGAGCAGCACGCGCAGGACCACTGCCGGTACGCCCGCATGCAGGTCCCAGGTGGCGGTGGCGGTGACTACCCCGGGGATCGCGAGGGTTTCCGTCTCGTAGTCGCGGATACTGACCAGCCGCCCCAGGCTTTGCACCTTGCCGGGCGCCGCTACCCGGGCCCGCTCTTGGTCTTCGGGATCGGCGCCACCGGAGACGATGCCCGCCAGTGTCACCTTGTCGAATCCCGGCGGCCGTTCGCTCGCTGTCGGCGTGGCGCCGGGTTTGATCGGCCCACGCGCGCCGCTGCCGGTACGATAAATCGCCTTGACGTTCTTGACCCCAGAGGGTAGACGTGCTCCCGACTCGCCATCGCCGAACTGCACGAAGCTGCGGCCCTCGGCGTCCTCGCGCACGATGTAGATCTCCTCTTTGGGTCCGTGCCCGAAAAAGGTGTCGACGCGCGTCCACAACCGACCGTTGACCCAGATCTCGATCTCCGGCATCTGCGGCGGGATCGCCGCGGCGGATACGAAATAGGTCAACGGCGCTTTCGGGAGGGGGAAGGTCTGGAAGCGCTGCCGGTTGTCGCCGTTGCCGAGCACTGCCTCCCGTTCCGACTTGCCCTGGGAGGCATCGACCAGATTTCCGAACACGGTGACCGTCGGGTTAGTCTCGTCGAAATCGGCGCGGGTAAAAGGCATCGGCGTGCGATCGAAGGACAGCGGCCACATCTGAGGCGCGTCGGGCACGAGCGGCGCGAAGTCGGTCGCCGCGTTGGTGCCTACGAGATCGACGCTGCGACCGTCGGCGTGCGAGAGGTACAGCCGCCGCCCGGCCAGTGCCTTTGCATGCGTGGCGGTACCGTAGAAGTAGAGGGCGTCGGTGCCGCTGGCGAAGTTGTTACCGGCAAACGACGCAGGCGGCCGCAGCGTGAGTGCGGCGCTGGTTACTTCGTGGATGCGCCAGTCGCGAATGTCGCTCAGAGGGGATCCTAGGCCGGCATGCTTGACCAATGAGGAGTCAAAGTAAACCCAGGTCGTAGCGCCGTTGAGATTGCCGAAACCAAGCGTACCGGCCGTGACGCTGCGGATGGTCTTGACCGCAGCGAGTGCGACGCGAGCGGCGCTTGCGGATATACCGACGCTGGCCTGCACGATGACGCGCACGCCGGCAGTCAGATCGGTGATCTCCTGGTCGAGCGGGATAGCATGGGCCGGCAAAGGCGCCGATGCGCTGGTGATAAGGCACTGATGGTTTGGATAGACATGGCGATCGAAGCCGGTGTCGAATTCTTGCGAACCGGTGATGGTGCCGCTCGCATTGGTGAGGTTGCTGATCGTCGTCGGTGGTGCGTTGTGACCGAAATGCCGGAACGTGCGGCCGATGCGATAAGCCTGTACAGGACTTACCCAAGTTTCGTCGAGCACACCGTCCAGATCGAACAGAACCCGCCCCAGGATGTGGGTCAGCTTTTTCACCTTGACCAATTGAGGTGCCTTTTGCGTCGCGGTAAGCGTGTTGCCCGCGCTCGTCCACACCGGTTCGGGCGCCACCAGCATCAGGCGGTCACCGACCTTCAGATCGAAGGCGGTAAGGCTGGCGGAATCGGTTGCGCCCCCCACGCTTTCCAGCTCGATCATCTTTGCGCCAGCCGGCAGGCTGGCGGCGTACTGGCGCGCGCGGTAGAGGTTGAAACGCCCCAGGTGCGGCCACGCCGTCAACTCGGCATCGGTCTCGAAATCGGCGGGTGTCGGGAGATCCGCGAGATCGGCCTTGACCGGAAAGCCCTGGCGGATCACGAGCGGCGCGGTGCCGCGCGCTTCGAAGGCCAGCGTCGCTCGTCCGCCTATCCCGGGCGCCAAGCGGTAACCGGTGAGCCGCACCAGTTCCGCCACACTCTCGCGCCAGGCCGCAGTGCGCAGGAACGCTTCGTTGGCGTAATGCTCCTGGTAGAAGCTCAGGATATCGCCGAGGATCGCTGCGCCCTGGAGCAGAGCGATGCCGGGATCGTCGGGATCACGGTGGGTCCAGGTCGCAAGCTCGGGGGCAACATCGATCGCGCGCGTCATCGCCTCGACAAAGTCGGCGTAGCGGCCGATGCGGTAGGCGATGCGCGGCAAACTGGGCCGGTTGTGCGGCCGGCGCGGGAACTCGAAGGGATCGGTAATCAAGGGATCGCAGGCCATCGTGATCTCCTATTGTCGTCCGCCTTGCACATCGAAGCGGATCAGCCCGCGCTCGAGATGATCGGGATGGTTGGCCAGCAACACGACCTCGTCGAAGCCCATCTCCAGCACCTCGGTATCGGGGACACCCGGGGTCGGCGCGTTGAAGCGCTTCATGGTGATACTCACGACATGCTTGATACCGGCGATCCGGTGCAGGCGCCCTTCGATCGCGCTGCGATGCAGCGCTTGGCCGAAGGTCCACTCGTCGGGGTGAAAGAAGCCGCGGCGGCCATCGGGGGTCCAGCTATCCGAAAACTCTTGTTCGAGCACGAAACGCAGATCCTCGATCCAGTAGTTGGGATCGGCGCACACCACGACGTGGATCTCCAACGGTACGTAACGCGGCGGCCGCAATTCGAGATCCTCGCCGATCAAGCGCACCGCTTCGAGGTGATCCGCGACCTCGCTACGCAGCGCATCCGCAACCTCGGTCGTGCCCTCCGGATCGATGACCACCCGCACGGTGCGCCAACTACCGGTCCAGGCATAGCGGGCAACCGCGCGTGCGACACCGGCCACCTCTTCGGCGCGTCGGACGTAATCGGCGAGAGTCACGGCGCGCAACTGCCGGGCGCGATAAGCCTCGGGCGCGTTTCGGCGGACCTTTTCGGCCGGTTCGGGATCGCGACCGTCGGTGATATCGAAGGGGTTCGAGGCGCCGACGATGGTCCCGGCGAGCACGCCGGTCAGTGGCTGCAGGTGGGTGAGCTGATCGGCGCCGACATTGCCGCGAGCGCCGCCGCCGATTTGATATTCGGCGTGCACGACGGCGCCGGCGGGCAACAGCCGGCCATTGATGCCGTTGCCGAAGCGCAGCACACTGCGCTGGCGCTCGTCGGTCTCGACCATATAGTGATCGCCCATTTCCGCGGAATCATCGCTGTGGACCAGACTCTCGACTTCGTCCCAGGGATCTCGCGGTGCACCCGGCGGCTCGATCTCGACATAGAGCGTCGAGCGTGCCGGTATTTCACCGTTGACCGGCGCCGGCAGGTAGGCGAGGGGACCCTCGTCGGGGAGCTCGGACATGATCCAGCCGCCGGTCTCGCCGAATCGGTCTAGCCGTTGGTAGTGGCGGTGCTTTTCCGTAGGAGTTTCGGTTGGCAGCACCGTTCCGGCTTCGTAAAAATTCACCGTCAGCGGCCGGCCTTCGTATACCGGTACCAGGTTACCGAAGAACATCGAGATGTCTTCCACGGGGTTGCCATCGCAGAAAGTCGTGAAGCTGTAGTCGAAACGCAGCGCGTCCTCCGATCGCCAGCGCACGCGCACCAGCCAGGTGTTGGTGATCGGATCGTGTAGCGTATCCGCGGCGGTCGAACCCGAGAGCAGGCGTAATAGCTGGCGCTTGGCCCGATTGCGGCCCGGCAGGTTACCGGTCAAGGGATTGAGCAGTTCCACGATCAGTAACTCGCGGACGATACCGTTCCGGATCAGATCGCGGAGCGCATCGGCTTCCGGCTGGCCGGCGCCCGCCACAATCGGCACGATATCGGACGAGGTCGATCCTGCACGCAAGGCCGGCTGGGCATTGCGCCAGGTGTGCAGGCGCAGGCGATTCAGGAGCGGATCCAGCCGCTGGCGCTGCTCCTCTTCGGGCAAGTACCGCTGGTGCTGGCGGCTGGCGAAGAACACCGACTCCGGTAGTGGGGGATCGGCGCCGGTCCAGACGACCAACTCTTGATCGACTAGCGTGAACGGCGCCACGCCGGCGAGTACCTCGACCGCGAGCCAGGTGCTCGCCTGATTGCCCTCATGCAGGTGGTAGTCGACCAGCCGCGCATGGCGCGCCGAAGACACCCGCTTGCGCGTTGTCGCCAGGTAGGCTTCGCTCATCACCCGGT
>JBOIDW010000216.1:0-15382 GCA_050740655.1 Gammaproteobacteria bacterium
CCCCACCAAACCGCTTCGACATCACCATCGTCAAGGCCGCCGTCAAAGTCGTCTTGCCATGATCCACGTGCCCAATCGTCCCTACGTTGACATGCGGCTTGGTTCGCTCGAATTTTGGCTTGGACACGCGCTTACCTCGGTACTTGCTTGACTAGAACCGCTTGAGGGCCTTATTTGCTCTTTTTGATAACCAGCTCGGCGACGTTCGCCGGGGCCTCCAGATACCGCGAGAACTCCATCGTATAGGTCGCGCGTCCCTGCGTCCCCGAGCGTAGATCGGTGGCATAGCCGAACATCTCGGAGAGCGGGACCTCGGCGCGGATGATCCGGCCCGCCGGAGACTCCTCGGTACCGTGCAAGATCCCGCGCCGCCGATTGAGGTCGCCGGTAACGTTCCCCAGATAATCCTCGGGCGTCACGACCTCGACCTTCATGATGGGCTCCAACAGCACCGGCTTGCCGCGCGCGACCCCGTCCTTAAAGGCCATCGAGCCCGCGATCTTGAAGGCCATCTCGCTGGAATCCACCTCATGGAAGGAGCCCTCGTAGACCGAGGCCTTCACGTCTACGACGGGAAATCCGGCCAGCACGCCGTTCTGCAACTGCTCGCGCACACCCTTCTCGATGGCCGGGATGTACTCCCTGGGGATCGCGCCGCCGACGATCTCGTTCACGAACTCGAATCCCGCGCCGGCCGCTTGGGGTTCCACCCGCAACACCACGTGCCCGTATTGGCCGCGCCCACCGGACTGACGAACGAACTTGCCCTCGGCCTTCTCCACCACCTTGCGTATCGTCTCGCGGTAGGCGACTTGGGGTTTGCCGACGTTGGCCTCGACCTTGAACTCGCGTTTCATGCGGTCGACGATGATCTCCAGATGCAACTCGCCCATCCCGGCGATTATGGTCTGGCCGGATTCGTGATCGACGCTGACGCGGAACGACGGATCCTCGGCCGCGAGCTTGGACAGCGCAATCCCCATCTTCTCCTGGTCGGCCTTGGTCTTGGGCTCCACGGCGACGGCGATGACCGGAGCGGGGAACTCCATACGCTCCAGGGTGATGACCTTGTCGAGCGCGCATAGGGTGTCGCCGGTGGTGACGTCCTTGAGGCCCACCGCGGCGGCGATGTCGCCCGCGCGGACCTCTTTGATCTCGTCGCGGCTGTTGGCATGCATTTGCAAGATCCGCCCAATCCGTTCCTTGCGCCGCTTGATCGGGTTATACACCGTATCACCGCTCTGCAAGACCCCGGAATACACGCGGAAAAAGGTCAGGGTACCGACGTAGGGATCGGTCATGATCTTGAAGGCGAGGGCCGCATACGGCGCGTTATCGGAGGCCGGGCGCTGCGCCTTCTTGTCGCCTACCTCCTCGATGCCGACGATGGGCGGCACGTCGGTAGGGGCCGGCAGGAGATCGACCACCGCATCGAGCATCGCCTGCACGCCCTTGTTCTTGAAGGCCGAGCCGCACAATACCGGCACTACTTCGTTGTTCAGGGTACGCGCTCGCAGGCCCTTCACGATCTCGGCAGCATCGAGCCCGCCGGTCTCCAGATACTTCTCGGTCAGTGCCTCGTTGGCCTCGGCTGCGGCCTCCTCCATGGCGGCGCGATATTCCTTGCAGGTGTCCGCCATGTCGGGCGGGATGTCGCGCTCCTCGAAGCGGGTGCCTTGCGTGCTGTCGTCCCAGTAGATGGCCTTCATCTTGACCAGATCGACCACCCCCTCGAACCGCTCCTCGGCCCCGATCGGCATCTGGATCGGGACGGCGAGGCTGCCGAGGCGCTGGCGGATCTGTTGTACCACGCGCATGAAGTCGGCGCCGGCACGGTCCATCTTGTTGACGAAGGCCAGGCGCGGAACGCGGTATTTATTGGCCTGGCGCCAGACGGTCTCGGACTGCGGCTCGACGCCCCCTACCGCGCAGAACAGCCCCACGGCACCGTCCAGCACCCGCAAGGAACGCTCCACCTCTATCGTGAAATCGACGTGTCCGGGTGTGTCGAGGATGTTGATGCGGTGCTCGGGATACTGGCCGGCCATGCCCTTCCAGAAACAGGTCGTGGCCGCGGCCGTGATGGTGATCCCGCGCTCCTGCTCCTGTTCCATCCAGTCCATGACCGCGGCGCCGTCATGGACCTCGCCGATCTTGTGCGAGACGCCGGTATAGAACAGCACCCGCTCGGTCGTCGTGGTCTTACCGGCATCGATGTGGGCCATGATGCCGATATTGCGATAGTGTTCGATGGGCGTGGTGCGGGGCACGGGTCGATTACCGGGAGGCGATGAAAAGGCCCGCTCACCAGCGATAATGGGCGAAGGCGCGATTGGCTTCCGCCATACGGTGTGCGTCCTCGCGCTTCTTCACGGCGTTGCCCTTGTTCTCGAATGCATCCAGGATTTCGCCCGCCAAGCGCAAGCCGATGGTCTTCTCGTTGCGCTGGCGCGCGGCATCCACCAACCAGCGCATAGCGAGGGTATTCTTGCGCTTGGCCCGCACCTCGACCGGTACCTGATAGGTGGCGCCGCCGACGCGCCGCGACTTGACCTCGACGCGCGGCCGTACGTTGTCCAACGCCTGTTTGAACGCCCCGAGGGGCTCCGGTTGACCTTTGGCCGCAACCGTTTCCAAGGCACCGTAGACGATGCGCTCGGCGAGGGATTTCTTGCCTCGCGACATCACCATGTTGATGAATTTGGCCAGCGTCTCATCGCCGTACTTCGGATCCGGCAGGACGATCCGTTTCGCGGCGACTCTCCTACGCGACATGCCCGATGACCCTTAAGTCTTGGGGCGCTTGGCGCCGTACTTGGAGCGCCCTTGGCGGCGGTTGGTCACGCCGGAGGTGTCCAGGGTGCCGCGGACGGTGTGGTAGCGAACGCCGGGCAAGTCCTTCACGCGCCCGCCACGGATGAGTATGACGGAATGCTCTTGCAGGTTGTGCCCTTCGCCGCCGATGTAGGTGGTCACCTCATAGCCGTTGGTGAGACGCACACGGGCGACCTTGCGCAGGGCCGAGTTCGGTTTCTTCGGCGTGGTCGTGTAGACGCGCGTGCATACCCCGCGTTTCTGCGGCGAGCTCTCCAGCGCCGGCACCGCGCTCTTGCTGCGCGGACGCTTGCGCGGCCGTCGGACGAGCTGATTGATGGTGGCCATGTTCCCCGATGAGTCCTTTGCGTGTATTGCCGCGTAGTGCATATGCGCCAAAAAAACTGACAGGCCGAATTGCTCCAGCCTGTCACAATAAGAGCGGAATTGTAATAACGCTAGTCGATACCTGTCAATACATTCTAGGCACTCTTGCTGCGTTCCTCGCGCACCTCGAAGACCTGTGTCGCCAAGGGCAAAAACGCGTCCTCCGGCCCGGGCGCCACCGCTTCAGGGGCGAGCCGCTTGGCACGCCGCTCGGCGTGGGAGGCGAAGCCGGTCCCGGCCGGGATCAGGCGCCCGACGATGACGTTCTCCTTGAGGCCGCGCAGCTCGTCGTACTTCGAGGTCACGGACGCCTCCGTCAACACCCGAGTGGTCTCCTGGAACGAGGCGGCCGAAATGAAGGACTCGGTAGCCAGGGACGCCTTGGTAATGCCCAGCAGGATCTGGATATACCGGGCCGGCTGCTTACCTTCCCGCTGCACGCGCTCGTTCTCTTCCAGAAAGCGCTCGCGCTCGACCTGTTCGCCCGACAGGAAGCGCGTATCACCGGCGTCGCTAGTCTCGATCTTGCGCAGCATCTGCCGCAGGATCACCTCGATGTGTTTGTCGTTGATCCTGACGCCTTGCAGACGGTAGACCTCCTGCACCTCGTTGACGATGTAATTGGCCAGGGCGTGCACGCCCTTCAAGCGCAGGATGTCGTGCGCATCGGCGGCGCCATCCACGATCACCTCCCCGCGCTCGACGTGCTCGCCCTCGAACACCGTGATCTGCCGCCACTTCGGCACCAGGATCTCGGTCTGCTCGCCGCGTGCGTCGGTGATGATAAGGCGTTGCTTGCCCTTGGTATCACGACCGAAACTGACGGTGCCGGACTCCTCGGCGAGGATCGCCGCCTCCTTGGGGCGCCGCGCCTCGAAGAGATCGGCGACCCGCGGCAGACCGCCGGTGATGTCGCGGGTCTTGAAGGACTCCTGCGGCAGGCGCGCGATGACATCGCCGATCTTGACCTGCGCACCGTCCTCGACGTTGACGATGGCCTTGGGCGGCAGGAAGTAATGCGCCGGGAGCTCGGTGCCCGGGATCATCAAGTCCTTACCCCTGGCATCCACCAGCTTGACGACCGGCCGCAGGTCCTTGGCCCCGGCCGCGCGTTGTTTGGGGTCCATGACGGCAATGCTGATGAGCCCGGTGATCTCGTCCGTGTGGCGTAGCACGGTAACACCTTCGACGATTTCGGAGAAGGCTACGCTGCCGGCCACCTCGGTGATCACCGGATGCGTGTGCGGGTCCCAACTGGCGACCAGGCGACCGGCCTCCACCGGCTCGCCATCGGTGGCGCTCAACACTGCACCGTAGGGGATCTTGTAGCGCTCGCGCTCGCGGCCGACGTCATCGACCACCGCGATCTCGCCGGAGCGTGACACGCTCACCGAGGTACCCGAGGCCTGGCGCAGGAGCTTGACGTTGCTGAGCTTGATGCGGCCCTTGGATTTGACCTCGATGCTGCTTATCGCCGCCGCCCGCGAGGCGGCGCCGCCGATGTGGAAGGTGCGCATGGTAAGCTGGGTACCGGGCTCGCCGATCGATTGCGCGGCGATAACCCCCACGGCCTCGGCGATGTTGACCCGGTGCCCGCGCGCCAGGTCCCGTCCGTAGCACATGCTGCAGACGCCGTAGCGCGTCTCGCAGGTGATCGGGGAGCGGACGCGGATCTGGTCGATACCTACCGTCTCCACGTGCTCCACCCATTGCTCATCCAGCAAGGTGCCGGCGGTTACGATGACCCGTTCCTCGCCGGGGCGCGATACGTCCTCGGCCACCACCCGCCCGAGCACCCGGTCGCGCAAGGGCTCCACCACGTCCCCGCCCTCGATGAGCGCCGCCATGAGCAGCCCGGCGCGGGTCCCGCAATCCTCCTCCGTGACCACCAAGTCCTGGGCGACGTCCACCAGGCGGCGGGTAAGATAACCCGAATTGGCGGTCTTCAGCGCCGTATCGGCCAAGCCCTTGCGGGCGCCGTGCGTGGAGATGAAGTACTGCAGGACGTTCAGGCCCTCGCGGAAGTTGGCGGTAATCGGGGTCTCGATGATGGAGCCGTCCGGCTTGGCCATCAATCCGCGCATCCCGGCGAGCTGCCGGATCTGCGCCGCCGAGCCGCGGGCGCCGGAATCGGCCATCATGAAGATGGAATTGAACGACGCCTGGCGGTGCGCCGTGCCGCGCGCGTCATGCACGATATCGCTGCCGAGCTTCTCCATCATCGCCTTGGCGACCTGGTCATTGGTGTGCGACCAGATGTCGATGACCTTGTTGTAGCGCTCACCCTTGGTGACCAGACCCGAGGCGTATTGGTCCTCGATTTCCTTGACGCCCTCCTCGGCGCGCCGCACGATTTCACCCTTCTCCTCGGGGACCACCATGTCGTCCACGCCGATCGACACGCCGGAGCGGGTGGCCTGATGAAAGCCCATGTACATGAGCCGGTCGGCGAATACCACGGTCTCCTTGAGCCCGAGCTGCCGATAGCAGGCATTGACGACGCCGGAGATGGCCTTCTTGTTCATGTCGCGGTTGATGAAGCTGAAGGGCAGTCCCTTGGGCAGGGCCTGCGATAACAGGGCGCGCCCTACGGTGGTATCGGTCAGGCGGCAGGTCTCGCCCTTCTCGCCCTCGGGCCCGCGCAGGGTCTCGGTGATGCGTACCTTGCAGCGCGCGTGCAGATCGACGACACCGGTCTCGTAGGCGCGCCGCACCTCAGCGACGTCGGTAAACAGCGAGCCGGTACCCCGCGCCGCTATCGACTCGCGCGTCATGTAATACAGACCCAGCACCACGTCCTGAGTCGGCACGATGATGGGATCGCCGTTGGCCGGCGACAGGATGTTGTTGGTAGACATCATCAACGTGCGTACCTCGAGCTGGGCCTCCAGCGACAAGGGCACGTGCACGGCCATCTGGTCACCGTCGAAGTCGGCGTTGAAGGCGGTGCACACCAGCGGATGCAGTTGTATCGCCTTGCCTTCGACCAACACCGGCTCGAAGGCCTGGATCCCCAGGCGGTGCAAGGTGGGCGCACGGTTCAAGAGCACCGGGTGCTCGCGGATCACCTCCTCGAGGATATCCCAGACCTCCGCGCCTTCACGCTCCACCAGCTTCTTGGCGGCCTTGATGGTAGTCGCCGCACCGCGCAGTTCGAGCTTGCTGAAGATATACGGCTTGAACAGCTCCAGGGCCATCTTCTTGGGCAGACCGCATTGGTGGAGCTTCAGGGTCGGGCCGACCACGATGACCGAGCGGCCCGAGTAATCGACGCGCTTGCCGAGCAGGTTCTGCCGGAAACGCCCTTGTTTGCCCTTGATCATGTCGGCCAGGGACTTCAGCGGCAGCTTGTTACTGCCGGTGATGGCGCGCCCGCGCCGGCCGTTGTCGAGCAGCGCATCCACCGACTCCTGCAGCATGCGCTTCTCGTTGCGCACGATGATATCGGGCGCGTTCAGGTCGAGGAGACGCTTCAAGCGATTGTTGCGGTTGATGACGCGCCGATAGAGATCATTCAAATCCGAGGTCGCGAAGCGCCCGCCGTCCAGGGGCACCAGAGGCCGCAGCTCCGGGGGCAATACCGGCAGCACGGTCAAGACCATCCATTCGGGCCGGTTACCCGAGCTCACGAAGGCCTCCATGAGCTTCAGGCGCTTATTGAGCTTTTTGAGCTTGGTCTCGGAGCCGGTCCTGGGGATCTCCTCGCGCAGCTTGGAGACCGCGCTGGGGAGGTCCAGGGTGCGCAACAACTCGTGTATCGCCTCGGCGCCCATGCGCGCATCGAACTCGTCGCCATATTCTTCGATGGTGTCGAGATAGGCGTCCTCGGTCATGAGCTGGCCGCGCTCGAGCGGCGTGGTACCCGGATCGATCACCACATAGGCCTCGAAATAGAGGATGCGTTCGATCTCGCGCAAGGACAGGTCCAGCATCAACCCCATGCGCGAGGGCAGCGATTTCAAGAACCAGATATGCGCCACCGGGCTGGCCAGCTCGATATGGCCCATGCGTTCGCGCCGCACCTTGGCCAAGGTCACCTCGACGCCGCACTTCTCGCATACGACGCCGCGGTGCTTCAAGCGCTTGTACTTGCCGCACAGACACTCGTAGTCCTTGACCGGGCCGAAGAGCTTGGCGCAGAACAGGCCGTCGCGCTCCGGTTTGAAGGTCCGGTAATTGATCGTCTCGGGCTTCTTGACCTCGCCGTAGGACCAGGAACGGACCTTTTCCGGCGAGGCGATACCGATCTTTATGGTATCGAAGTCCGCGCTGATGACTTGCTGTTTCAGCAAATTGAGTAGGTCTTTCATAGCTTGTCCTCCTGCCGCCAAGGCCTATTTCTGCTCGAGATCGATATCGATCCCCAGGGAACGCAATTCCTTGAGTAGGACGTTGAAGGACTCGGGCATGCCGGCCTCCATGCGGTGATCCCCATCGACGATGTTCTTGTACATGCGGGTGCGCCCGTTCACGTCGTCGGACTTCACGGTAAGCATCTCCTGCAAGGTGTAGGCTGCGCCATAGGCCTCCAGTGCCCACACCTCCATCTCGCCGAAACGCTGGCCTCCGAATTGCGCCTTGCCGCCCAGCGGCTGCTGGGTCACCAGGCTATACGGACCGGTCGAGCGCGCGTGCATCTTGTCATCGACTAGGTGGTTGAGCTTCATGATGTACATATAGCCCACCGTCACGGGACGATCGAAGGGCTGGCCGGTACGCCCGTCGCGCAACAGCGCTTGGCCGGAGACGGGTAGGTCGGCGAGCTTCAGCATCTCGCGGATCTCCTGGTCCGAGGCGCCGTCGAAGACCGGGGTCGAGACCGGCACGCCGGCGCGCAGCCGGCCGCACAGGGCGAGCACCTCATCGTCGTTCAGCAGGTTCAGGTCCTCCTGCTTACCGGCGGCGTTGTAGACGCGTTTCAGATAGCCGCGCAGGTCCTCGACCTTCGCCGCAGCCTCAAGCATGCGCCCGAGCTTCTCGCCCAGGCCCTTGGCCGCCCAGCCGAGGTGGGTCTCCAACACCTGGCCGACGTTCATACGCGAGGGTACACCGAGCGGATTCAAGACGATGTCTACCGGGGTACCATCGGTCATGAAGGGCATGTCCTCGACCGGGATGATGGTCGAGATGACACCCTTGTTGCCGTGCCGCCCGGCCATCTTGTCGCCCGGCTGGACACGACGCTTCACCGCCAGATAGACCTTGACCATCTTGAGCACGCCGGGGGCCAGGTCGTCGCCGGAGGTAAGCTTCTCGCGCTTTCCCTCGAAGCGCCGTTCGAAGTCGTTGCGCTGCTGGGCGATCTGCGCCGCATGCCGATCGAGCTGCTCCTGGGCCGCCTCGCCACGTAGACGGATATCCAGCCATTTCTCGCGCTTGACCTCGGCGAGATAGGTCTTGGTGACCTTGGTGCCGCCCTTCAGCCCGCCGGGTCCGCCCTCGGCGGTCTTGCCTATCAGGAGCGTCTCGATCCGCTGATAGATGTCGCCTTCGAGTATGCGCAGCTGATCGTCGAGGTCCTGTTTGATGCGAATCAGATCGGCTTGCTCGATCTCCTTGGCGCGGGCGTCTTTTTCAACGCCGTCGCGGGTAAAGACGTGCACGTCGATGACCGTGCCGCTCATGCCGGAGGGCACGCGCAGCGAACTGTCCTTCACGTCGGAGGCCTTCTCGCCGAAGATGGCCCGCAGCAACTTTTCCTCGGGTGTCAGTTGCGTCTCGCCCTTGGGCGTGACCTTGCCGACCAGGATATCGCCGGGATTGACCTCGGCGCCGATGTAGACGATACCGGCCTGATCGAGCTTGGCGAGCGCCCCCTCGCTGACGTTGGCGATGTCCGCGGTGATCTCCTCCGGCCCGAGCTTGGTATCGCGCGCTACACAATGCAACTCCTCGATGTGGATGCTGGTGAAACGGTCCTCCTCGACGACCCGCTCGGAGATGAGGATCGAGTCCTCGAAGTTATAACCGTTCCAGGGCATGAAGGCGACCAGCATGTTCTGGCCCAGGGCCAGCTCGCCCAGGTCCGTCGCCGGGCCGTCCGCCAGCACGTCGCCGCGCGCGATGCGATGGCCGCGCTCGACCAGGGGCCGCTGATTGATGCAGGTGTTCTGGTTGGAGCGCGTATATTTCGTCAGGTTGTAGATATCCACGCCCGGCTCGCCGGCCTGGGTCTCCTCGTCGCAGCGTACGACGATGCGGCCGGCATCCACCGAGTCCACGACCCCGCCGCGCTGGGCGACCACGGCGACGCCGGAATCGATCGCGACGGTGCGCTCCATGCCGGTCCCCACCAGGGGCTTTTCCGTCAACAGGGTGGGCACGGCCTGGCGCTGCATGTTCGAGCCCATGAGCGCGCGATTGGCGTCATCATGCTCGAGGAACGGGATCAAGGACGCCGCGACCGAGACGATCTGCTTGGGCGAGACGTCCATGTACTGCACGCGCTCCGGGCCGGATAAGGTGAACTCGTTCTGGTGACGTGCAGACACCAGCTCGTCGATGAGCCGGCCTTCGCCGTCCAGCTTGGCATTGGCCTGGGCGATGAGGTACTGGCTCTCCTCTATGGCGGAGAGATACTCGACCTCGTCGCTGACCCGCCCGTCGATCACCTTGCGGTAAGGCGTCTCCAAGAAGCCGTAGCGATTGGTCCGCGCGTACACGGCGAGCGAATTGATGAGGCCGATGTTCGGGCCTTCCGGCGTCTCGATGGGGCAGACCCGGCCATAGTGGGTGGGATGCACGTCGCGAACCTCGAAGCCGGCGCGCTCGCGGGTCAGGCCGCCCGGTCCCAGCGCCGAGATGCGCCGTTTATGGGTGACCTCGGAGAGCGGGTTGTTCTGATCCATGAACTGCGACAACTGGCTGGAGCCGAAGAACTCCTTGATGACCGCCGACACCGGCTTGGCATTGATGAGCTCCTGCGGCATGCTGCCCTCGGATTCGGCGAGGCTCAGGCGCTCCTTGACGGCGCGCTCGACGCGCACCAGACCGATGCGGACTTGATTCTCGGCCATCTCGCCGACGCTGCGCACGCGGCGGTTGCCCAGGTGATCGATGTCGTCGACCACGCCGTTGCCGTTGCGGATATCGATGAGCACCCGCACCACGTCGATGATGTCCTCGTTGGAGAGCACGCCGGGGCCTTCTATATCCTTGCGCCCGACGCGCCGGTTGAATTTCATGCGGCCCACGGCCGAGAGGTCGTAGCGATCGGGGCTGGAGAACAGATTCTTGAAGAGATTCTCCGCGGCCTCCTTGGTGGGCGGCTCGCCGGGACGCATCATGCGGTAGATCTCGACCTGCGCCTCCAGCGGCGTACGGGTCTGATCCACGCGCAGGGTATCGGAGATATAAGGGCCGCGGTCCAGCTCGTTGAAATAAATGCATTCGACGTGCTTGATGCCGCATTCCAGGCATTTATCCAGGAGCTCCGCCGTGATCGCGGTATTGGCCGCCGCCAGCACCTCGCCGGTACCGGAATCGACCAGGTCCGTCGCCAGCACCTTGCCGCAAACGAACTCGTGCGGCACCGCCACCTGTTTAATCCCGGACTTCTTCAGGGCGTTTACGTGGCGGATAGTGATGCGGCGTTCCTGTTCCACCAGCACCTTGCCCTGGTCATCCTTGAGATCGAAGCCGAGGGTCTCACCACGCAGTCGATCGGCAATCAATTCCATTTTGCACGCGCGCCGCGACAACTCGAACCGCGTCTTCTCGAAGAACAGGTCCAGGATCCCGTTGGTGGAATAACGCAGGGCGCGCAACAAGACGGTGGCCGGGATCTTGCGCCGGCGGTCGATGCGCACGAAGACGATGTCCTTGGGATCGAACTCGAAATCCAGCCAGGAACCGCGATAAGGGATCACCCGCGCCGAGAACAGTAATTTGCCCGAGGAATGCGTCTTGCCCTTGTCGTGCTCGAAGAACACCCCCGGCGAGCGGTGTAACTGCGAGACGACCACGCGCTCGGTGCCGTTGACGACGAAGGTGCCGTTGTCCGTCATGAGCGGCAACTCGCCGAGATACACCTCCTGCTCCTTGATGTCCTTGACGCTCTTGGCGGCGCCGGACTCCTTGTCGTAAATGATCAGCCGTAGCTTGGCGCGCAGGGCCGCGGCGTAGGTCACGCCCCGCACCTGGCACTCCTTGACGTCGAAGACCGGGGTGCCCAGGCGATAGCTGACGTAATCGAGCACGGCGTTGCCCGAGTAGCTCACGATGGGAAACACCGATTTGAAGGCCGCGTGCAAACCCGTGTCGCGGCGCGCCTCCGGCAACACGTCGGCCTGTAACAGATCGCGGTAGGAATCGATCTGCATGGCGAGCAGATAGGGCACCGGCAGGATGCTGGGACGCTTGCCGAAATCCTTGCGAATACGTTTCTTTTCGGTATACGAATAGGCCATGGTCGAAACCGCCTCTAGCGGATGGTGGACGAAGAAGTGCAAAGCGGCCGGTGACTCGCGTCACCAGCCGCGTTGTTGCCGCACGCCTGTGGGATAGGTCCCAAGATAGGGCGCTACTTGATATCCGCCTTCGCGCCCGCCTCTTCGAGCTGCTTCTTGATCGCCTCGGCCTCGGCCTTGGGTAGGCCTTCCTTGACCGTAGCGGGCACAGCCTCCACCAAGTCCTTCGCCTCCTTGAGGCCGAGGCCGGTGAGCGCGCGCACGACCTTGATCACGTTCACCTTGTTCTCGCCGAAGCTGCTCATGACGACGTTGAACTCCGTCTGCTCCTCGACCGCGGCCGGAGCGGCACCGCCGGCCGCGCCCGACATCGGCGCCACGGCCACGGCGGCCGAGACACCGAACTTCTCCTCTATCGCCCCGACCAGCTCGACGACCTCCAGTACCGTCATCTTGGAAATCGCCTCGAGGATCTCGTCTTTAGTCACTGCCATAATGAATTCTCCTGGAAAATTGATTCAAGACCGGCCCGCCGCTAGGCAGCCTGTTTTTGCTCGCGTACCGCCGCCATGACCCGCGCCAGCCGGGCATACGGCTCGGCCAAGGTGCGCGCCAGTCGTGCGAGCGGGGCGCTCATGGTGGCCATGAGCCGCGCCAAGGCCTGCTCGCGGGTCGGCAGGCTCGCCAAGGATTTGAGCGCGCCGGCATCGAGTAGCTTGCCTCCAAAGGACACCAGCTTGACGACCAGCTTGTCGTTGCCCTTGGTAAACTCATCGAAAACGCGCGCCGCGGCCCCCGGGTCCTCTTGCGAAAACGCCAGGATCAGCGGTCCGCTCAAGCCCTCGCGCATGCAGGCGAATGACGTATCCTCGACCGCACGCCGGGCCAACGTATTGCGCACCACGCGCAGATAGACGCCAGCCTGACGCGCGCGCTCGCGCAGCAACGTCAACTGCGCCACGCTCAAGCCCGCATACTCGGCGGCCACCGCGGAATGCGCGCGCCGCGCGACCTCCGCGACCTCGGCCACGATGGTCCTTTTTTGCTCCAGATTCAGGCTCACCTCGTCCTCCTCCTCTTACCCTGCCTCTTGGCAGGTGCTTGCATCAAGCCGCATAGCACGGCGCCCCGGTATCAAGGGTGTTCCAACTCCCGGTTGGCGGGGGAAGCAGCAACCGCGGGCGGCCCTGATACCTCGACGCGGTTGGGGCGAGCCTCGCTCGCGCATCAAGCAATAGGCGCGCGGTCCAAGACCACGCCCGGTCCCATGGTGCTCGATACGGTAATCTTCTTCAGATAGACGCCCTTGGCTGTAGACGGCTTGGCCTTGTTCAAGGCAGCGATCACGGCCTCCAGGTTTTCCTTCAAGGCCCGGACCTCGAACGAGGCCTTGCCGATGGAACAATGGATGATGCCGCCCTTGTCGCTCTTGAAACGCACCTGGCCGGACTTGGCGTTCTTGACCGCCATCGCCACGTCGGCCGCGACGGTCCCGACCTTGGGATTGGGCATGAGGCCACGCGGGCCGAGGATCGGGCCGAGCTGCCCCACGACACCCATGCTCTCGGGGGCCGCGATCACGACATCGAAGTCCATCTGGCCGGACTTGACCTGTTGCGCCAGGTCTTGCAAGCCGACCACGTCGGCACCCGCGGCACGCGCCGCTTCGGCCTTGGCCCCATCCGCAAATACCGCGACCCGAACGCGCTTGCCGGTGCCGTTCGGCAGTACCGTGGCGCCGCGTACCGCCTGATCGGTCTTGCGCGCGTCGATGCCCAGGTTGACCGCGAGGTCGACGGTTTCATCGAACTTGGCGGTCGCGGTCTCCTTCAATTTCAGCAATCCCTCTTCGACGGCGTATGGCTTGCCGAACGGGAGCCTCTCGCGCGCGGCGCGGGTACGCTTACCCAATCTTGACATGGCTATGCCTCTTCCACGCCGATGCCCATGCTGCGCGCGGTGCCGGCAATGGTCCGCACCGCGGCCTCCAGGTTCGCGGCGGTCAAATCCGGCCGTTTGGTCTTGGCGATGGTCTCGAGCTGCGCGAGCGAGACCTTCCCGACCTTGTGGGTATGTGGCGTACTGCTGCCCTTGTCGATGCCGACCGCCTTGCGCAGGAGCACCGAGGCCGGCGGTGTCTTGGTGATGAAGGTGAAGCTCCGGTCCGAATACACGGTGATGACGACGGGGATCGGCAGGCCCTGCTCCAGACCCTGGGTCTGGGCGTTGAAGGTCTTGCAGAACTCCATGATGTTGACCCCGTACTGGCCCAAGGCCGGACCGACCGGCGGACTCGGATTCGCCTTCCCGGCCGGGACCTGAAGCTTCACGTATGCCTGAATCTTTTTTGCCACGGTCTAAATTCCCTCGCTCCAACGATTCCCAATCCGAACGCCCAACCGCTATTCCTTTTCCACCTGGCCGAATTCCAGCTCCACCGGGGTCGAGCGGCCGAAGATGAGCACCGCGACGCGGAGGCGGCTCTTTTCGTAATTGACTTCCTCTACCACGCCGCTGAAATCCGTGAACGGCCCCTCCCTGACGCGCACCACCTCGCCGGCCTCGAACACGACCTTGGGGCGCGGCTTGTCGGCACCATCCTGGATGCGCTGCATGAGCTTGTCCGCTTCGCGTTCGCTGATGGGCGCGGGCTTGTCGCCGCGCCCGCCGATGAAGCCCATGACCTTGGGCACGTCGCGCACCAGATGCCAGGTCTCATCGTCCATCTCCATCTGCACCAGCACGTAGCCGGGGAAGAACTTGCGGTCGGTCTTGCGTTTTTGTCCGTCGCGCATCTCCACGACCTCTTCCGTCGGCACCAGGATCTCACCGAACTTCTCGTGCAGGCCGCTGCGGTGGATGCGTTGTTGCAGCGAGCGCTTGACCTGATGTTCGGCCCCCGAATAGGCGTGCACGACGTACCACTTGAGCGCGCCCATCCTCAGCGCTGGCCCGTCACCAGTCCCACCAGCCAGGACACGAGAATATCCAGCAGCCACAAGAACAAGGCCGCGACGATGACCATCGCGATCACGATGAGGGTGATGCGCATCGCCTCGTCGCGCGTGGGCCATACCACGCGCCGCACCTCGATCTGGGATTCCTTCATGAAGCCGGCGAGCTCGCGGCCCTTGGCCGTCTGCAAGGCAATGGCGGCACTGACCACCGCCGCGACCAGGATGCCGATCACCCGCAGCAACACCATGTGCTCGCTGAAGTAGTAATAGGCGGCGACCGCCCCTGCCAGGAGGATAATGGCCAGCGCCCATTTCAAGGGGTCCAACCTGGAGTCTTGCGCCTTGAGATTCATGCGCGCGTTACGGCACTCTTAGACATGCTTATCCTGGGTTACCTTGGGGGCTCGCCGGCGTATTGGCAGGCCAGGAGGGACTCGAACCCCCAACCTGCGGTTTTGGAGACCGCTGCTCTGCCAATTGAGCTACTGGCCTATCGCCTGAACCGGACCCGCCCCAACTACTCGATGACCTTTGCGACCACGCCGGCGCCGACGGTGCGTCCGCCCTCGCGGATGGCGAAGCGCAGGCCTTCCTCCATGGCGATCGGCGAGATCAGCTTGACCACCATCTTGACGTTGTCGCCGGGCATGACCATCTCGACCCCGGCCGGTAACTCGACGGCGCCGGTAACGTCGGTGGTCCGAAAGAAAAACTGCGGCCGGTAGTTGCTGAAAAACGGCGTGTGCCGCCCGCCCTCTTCCTTGGATAACACGTAGACCTCCGACTCGAAGTGGGTGTGAGGCGTCACGCTCCCCG
>JBOIDW010000217.1:0-8024 GCA_050740655.1 Gammaproteobacteria bacterium
CGTTAACCAAGACTTGGCCGAGGAGCAGCGCTCTGACGAGCCAGCCGGCCTTGAAAAGACGGCAGGACTGACACTCGAGGACGCTGTCGAGACAATTAGCCGCTGGCAGGATCCCAAAGCGGCGATCGCTGCGCTCGGTAGTCTGAGTCTAGCGGTCGCTAGGGCCGGCTCGCCGCTTCCCGTGCAATTTTGGCTTACGGCAGCCGAAAATCTCAAAAGGCAAGAACGATCGCCGGTGGTGCTAAGGTCGCTGCACGACATAGCAGACATAATCGCCCAACAGGGTGGAATAACGTACGCCCTGGACCTCAATAATGAGTTGGTCGCGCATGCGCGCGAGCGCGGCGATTCACGGGGTTTCGCCCATGCGCTTTGGAAGGTTGCACAACTGCAGATGATCGTTGGAAACATAGAGCGTGCCGAAGCGTTGGCGCGAGAGAGCGTTGCCGCTCTGGAATCTATTGCGGACGAGCAGGGAGCGACATCCGTTAAAGGCACGATCGCGGATATTGCGCAGATTCGCGGCCAGCTCGACGAGGCCCTGCGCATCCGCCAAGAAGAACAACTCCCCGTCTACGAACGCCTGGGCGATGTGCGCTCGAAGGCCATCACCCAGAGTAAAATCGCCGACATCCTTCAAGCCCGCGGCCAGCTCGACGAGGCCCTGCGCATCCGCCAGGAAGAAGAGCTCCCCGTCTACGAGCGCCTGGGCGATGTGCGCGAGAAGGCCGCCGCGCTCTTCAAGATCGCTCAAATGAACCTCGCGCGAATGGCATACCCCGAGGCGATGGACGGACTGGCGGAAGCCTATGCAATTGTGGAAGGGCTGCAGGAGGCACAGGGCCTCGCCCATGTCGGAAGGCTTTATGGGCAGGTCCTCTGCGCCGCGGGCGAGCGGGCACGCGGGCACGCGGTGCTGGAAAAGGCCGCCGGGGCCTTCACCCTGCTGGGACAGGACGATGAGGCGCAGGCGATCCAGACGATCGCCCGCGGGCTTCAGGACGGCAGTCCGAGTTGAGGAGCGAAACCCGGCATTTGACCTGGATTCGCTGGGATTCGCTCTGCTCATTCCGGCCTGCGGGGCGCCTTCGGGCCGCGGAGCTCAGGTGATTCCCTTCGCCGGACGCTTGGCGGGCGCCATTCTCTAAGACCGAAGGCCGGTATTGTTGGTCGGCAACGCGGGCCCATCGCTCGAATTTCGTGGAGCTAATTCCGGTAATGTGCCCCGGGCCACGGCGCGGGGTTCCGCTGGCGCTGAGCACCGCGCTCCGTCAGGTTGCAGCCAGGCCTCTTGCTGCAAGGCGAAATCTCGGAGGGAAAGGAGCGATGCCGTCCACGTATAATGGCGACGATTTGGCGACGATGGTCATCGTCGATACCTCGGTCTTTAGCCGCCGCACCCAGGAGCTTTTGAGCGATGACGAATACCTGGACCTGCAAGACGCGCTGGCCACCTGACCCAACCTCGGCGACCTGATCCCAGGCAGCGGCGGCCTCCGGAAAATGCGCTGGGGTTGAAAGGTCGAGGCAAGCGCGGCGGGGTGCGGTTGATCTATTATTGGGCCGTGGCCACCGAGCAGCTTCGCATGCTTTACGTATATGCGAAGGGCCACCAAGAGGATTTGACCCCAGCCCAACTGGATGCCTTGCGTGGGGGTCATCGAGAGGTGGGACGATGAATAGCAAGATGTTCACGGCGTTGCTTGAGAGCGTCCAGGAAATGGACGTAATCGCCAAGGGTAAGAGCAAGCCCGCGCGGGCCTTTCGCTACCCGGATCCGGAGGTGAAGGCCATCCGCGAGCATACCGGCTTGTCCCAGAGTCGTTTTGCCCGGCTCATCGGGGTGAGCACGTATACCCTGGAGAATTGGGAACAAGGGCGGCGGCGGCCCACCGGTCCGGCACGGGCCCTGCTGAAAATCGTGGAATCCGATCCGGAAGGGACAATACGCGCCCTGCAGGGCTAGCAGGGGATGTTGTCGTCAGTAAACTGTGATGATCGAAAGGCACGATGTCGTCGGACGGGATGTTTGTGTTCGGCGGATCTACCTCGTGCATCGGAGGCTCGCTGATGGCCTGCGTCGGACGCCTCGCGGGCGCCATCCTCGCCGAGACCGAGGGCCGATGGTTCCTGATCGGCAACACCAAGGAGCCGTGTGATTTCCGGCTGGCCGGCTTCGAGCCGCCCCCCGAAATCGATGCGCTCAAGCAGGCGTATATAGCGCTGACCGTGGCGGGGACGCCGCGGATCGATCCCCTGTGCTTGACGCTGGCCCTTGAAGGAGACGCGCTGGCACAGCTCCTGGCCCGGCGGTTCCTGATCGTACGCAACGGCTCGGTGAGCGATCGGCTGTGGCGTCTCGTGATCGACGTGGACGAGGAGGACGAAATGCCGGAGGCGGACGAGATCGATGCCCAATGGCTGGCCGAGGTCCCCGACCGGGTCTGGGAGATCGTGCGCGATACGGTCCTCAGGTGCCTATGATGCGTGTCTACATCATCGGTGCCGGTCCCGGCGACCCCAAGCTCCTCACCCTGCGCGCGGCCGAGTTGATCGAGCGCTGCCCGGTGGTGCTCTATACCGGATCGCTGGTGCCGCGCGAGGTGCTGGCGCGGGCCCGGCCGGACGCGAAGGTGCTTGATTCCTCTGGCATGACGCTGGACGAGATCATCGAGATCATGGTAGCGGCGCGCGATGCGGGCCAGGATGTCGCACGCGTGCATACCGGCGATCCGCTCATCTTTGGCTCGACGGCCGAGCAGATGCGCCGGCTGGCCGCGCTCGATATTCCATACGAGGTCGTGCCGGGGGTCTCCGCGTTTACGGCGGCGGCGGCGGTGCTTGGTCAGGAGTTGACATTACCCGAGCTATGCCAGACCGTGATCCTGAGCCGCGCCGAGGGCCGGACGCCGATGCCCGAGGGCGAGGCCCTTGCCGATCTCGCCCGCCACCGCGCGACCCTGGCCTTGTTTCTCAGCATCACCCTGCTCAAGGAGGTCACGGAGGCCTTGATCCCGGCCTACGGGGCCGATTGCCCGGTGGTCGTGGTCCACAAGGCGACCTGCCCCGATCAAAAGGTCGTGCGGGGCACGCTCGCCGACATCCGCGAGCAGGTGAAGGCGGCGGGGATCCGCTCGCAGGCGATGATCCTGGTGGGCCCGGTCCTGACCGCGACTGACTTTGCCAACTCGCGCCTGTACGATCCCGACTTCAGTCATCGCTTTCGCAAGGCCAAGCGCCATAAACCATTGTCCATCACAGAATAGGAGAACCCCATGTCGAACATCACCCAAACGCACGCTCATCCCCTCACGCGGACACCCGTCTTCGCCGCCTTCTGGGCAGCGGTCCTGGGCGTCGTCATCTTGGTCGCGGCCGGCTTCGCGCCGGTACCCGCCGTGCATAACGCCGCGCATGACACCCGGCATGGCTTCGCCTTTCCTTGTCACTGAGCATGGCCCTATTCCGGCGCATCGTGTTTGCAGCGGCGATCTCCGGCGCGCTGGCCGGCATCACGCTGACGGCGCTACAAGTCTTGGAGGTGGTTCCGCTGATCCTAGAGGCCGAGACCTTCGAACCTCCCGAGGGCAAGGAAGCGGGCCACGAGCCCCTACCCGATTGGGCACCCGGCGACGGCTGGGAACGGACACTCTACACTGCGCTCGCCAATAGCGGCGCCGGCATCGGCTTCGCGCTCTTGCTATGCGCGTTGTTTGCGCTGCGGGAACGGGTCGCCGTGACGCAAGGCGTACTATGGGGTGTGGCAGGCTTCATCGTGTTTTTTCTGAGCCCCGCGCTGGGATTACCGCCGGAGTTACCCGGCACCCCGGCCGCCCCGCTCATCGAGCGCCAGCTATGGTGGCTCTTGACCGTGCTCGCCACGTCCGGCGCGATGGCGCTGCTGGTACTCAAGCGGGCGTGGTCCTTCAAGCTGGCGGGCGTAGCGCTCATGATGGTGCCGCACCTCTTCGGTGCGCCCCATGTCGAGGCCGGCGCGGTCCTGGCGCCCGCCGGTCTCGCGCGCCGCTTCGTCGTCGCCGCCACCTGGACCAACGGGCTCTTTTGGGTGCTGCTGGGTGGCCTGTCGGCTTGGGTATTCCAGAGGCTGGGGCGCGATTGAACCCCTCCATGAGACACTGCCCGGCGCTCTTGATCAGCGCCCCGGCCTCCGGTCAGGGCAAGACTACTGTGACCGCGGCGCTCGCGCGCTACCACGTCAACCGCGGGCGGCGTGTACGGGTATTCAAGACCGGTCCCGATTTTATCGACCCGATGGTACTCGCGGTCGCGAGCGGCCAGCCGGTGTACCAACTCGACCTCTGGATGGTCGGTGAGGCCGAATGCCGCCGCCGGCTCGCGAGCGCCGCCGAAGAGGCCGATCTCATTTTGATTGAGGGCGTCATGGGTCTCTTCGACGGCCGCCCCTCGAGCGCCGACCTGGCCGAGGCGTTTGGCATTCCGGTGCTCGCGGTCATCGACGCCTCGGCGATGGCACAAACCTTCGGGGCGCTTGCCCATGGACTTGCGACGTATCGAGCGGGACTCTCTTTTGCGGGGGTCTTGGCCAATCGGGTCGCGAGCACCGCCCACCTGGGTATGTTGACATCGAGCGTCCCGAGCGGGGTCCCGTTCCGCGGCGCCCTGTACCGGAGCGCCGACTTCGGATTGCCCGAGCGCCATCTCGGCCTGTATCAGGCCCAGGAGATCACGGACCTGGAGCAACGTCTCGAGGCACTGGCCGAGGCGCTCGGTGCCACGGGGCTCGCGGCCTTGCCGGGCCCGGTGGCGTTTGGGCCTGCGCCGCTACTCGACCCTCCTAGCCTGTTGCAAGGTGTCCGCATCGGCGTGGCCCGCGACCTCGCTTTCTCCTTTGTCTACCCCGCCAACCTCGATCTATTACGGGCCATGGGCGCGGAGCTCGTCTTCTTCTCGCCGCTGAGCGATGCCGTGCTGCCCCCGGTCGACAGCGTGTATCTGCCCGGCGGATATCCCGAGTTGCACATCGAGACCCTGGCAGGCAATGAGCGGATGAAGAAAGGCCTAAGTGACCACGTGGCCGCTGGCAAACCCGTGCTGGCCGAGTGCGGAGGCATGCTCTATCTCCTCGAGGAACTCTGCGACAGCGAGGGCCGCGCGGGGCGGATGTGCGGGATCCTACCGGGCCGGGCGCGGATGCAAAGGCGCTTGATGGGACTCGGACTCCAATCGGCCCGCTTCGAGGCCGGCGAGGTCCGCGGCCACACCTTCCATCACTCGCGGCTTGAAACCCCGATGCCGCCCAGTGCGAGCGCCGCCAAGCAAAACGGAACCGAGGGTGAGGCGATTTACCGCCGCGGCCGCTTGACGGCCTCCTACCTGCATTGGTACCTGCCGTCCTCCCCGGCCGTTGCGGCGGAGCTATTGCGTCCATGACGGCGCGCCTCGAGGACAAGACCTGCCCCCGGTGCGGCACGCGCTTCGGATGCAGCGCGGGATCACCCCTCCCCTGCCAATGCGCGGGCGTGGCCTTGTCGCCCGAGGAGTCCGCGTACGTGAGCGGCCGCTATGCCGACTGCCTGTGTGTAGCGTGCCTCCGCGCACTCAAGACAGAACGGGAGAGCCGACCCTGAAGCACCGCTACCGGCAGCAAGACCTCGCCGCCATTTACCGCGTGATGGCCGAGCGCCGCGACATGCGGCACTTTCTGCCCGACCCGATCGATCCGGCCGTGCTGGCGCGCTTGCTCGAGGCCGCGCATCAGGCACCGAGCGTGGGGCTGATGCAGCCGTGGCGGTTCGTGCGTATCACCGACCCTGAAATCCGCCAGCAGATCCACGCCCTGGTGGCGGAGGAACGGGACCGCACCGCCGCGGCGCTGGGCTCGCGCCGCGAGGAGTTTCTCAGGCTCAAGGTGGAGGGCATCCTGAGCTGCGCCGAGATCCTGGTGGCCGCACTGTGCGAGGGGCGCGACGCGCATGTTTTCGGCCGCCGCACGCTACCGGAGATGGATCTGTGCTCGGTCGCCTGCGCCATCCAGAATCTCTGGCTCGCGGCACGCGCCGAAGGGATCGGTATGGGCTGGGTATCGATGTTCGCTCCCGAGGCTATGGCCGAGATACTGAATATGCCACCAGGCAGCAAGCCGATGGCGATCCTCTGCCTGGGGCATGTGGAAGCGTTCTATCCCGCCCCGATGCTGGAGCTCCAGGGCTGGACCCGAAAGCGCGCGCTCGATGACTTGGTGTTCCACAACACCTGGGGTCAGCGCGAGCCGCTACCGTGACGCACCCCCAACGCATCGTCTGCCTCACCGAGGAGACCACCGAGACGCTCTATCTCCTGGGCGAAGAGGCCCGCATCGTCGGGATCTCCGGCTTTACCGTCCGCCCGCCGCGGGCGCGCAAGGAGAAACCCAAGGTCTCGGCCTTCACCAGCGCCAAGATCGATAAGATCCTCGCACTCGAGCCGGACCTGGTGCTCGGCTTCTCCGATCTCCAGGCCGACATCGCGGCGGCGCTCATCCGCCACGGTCTTCAGGTACACGTGTTCAACCAGCGCTCGGTCGAGGGCATACTCGACATGATCGGGCTGTTGGGCGCGATGGTGGGGGTCTCGGCCAAGGCCGCAGTGCTCATCGAGCAGTACCGTGCGAACCTCGAGGCGGTGCGGGCCGAGGCCAAGTGTCTTCCGCGCCGGCCGCGGGTGTACTTCGAGGAGTGGGACGATCCCTTGATCTCGGGGATCCGCTGGGTCTCGGAGCTCATCGGGATCGCCGGCGGCGAGGAATGCTTTCCCGAGCTGAGCACCGCCGCAGCGGCCAGGGACCGGATTATCGCCGATCCGAACGAGGTGATGCGCCGCACCCCCGACATCATCATCGGCTCGTGGTGCGGCAAGCGCTTTCGGCCCGAGCGGGTGCAGGCACGGGAAGGCTGGGATGTAATCCCTGCGGTACGGACAGGAGATGTCTACGAGATCAAGTCCGCCGATATCCTGCAACCCGGGCCGGCCGCGCTCGCCGACGGGCTGGCCCAGATCCGCCGCATCATCCGGCGCTGGTCGGATGAAACGGCCCAGTGACGGTCACGCTCATCGCCCTCGCCGCGGTCTTGATGGACTGGCGGCTGGGTGAGCCTCGGCGCTACCATCCGCTCGTAGGCTTCGGCACACTCGCGAGTTGGGTCGAGCGCCGGCTCTACGGCGGCCCCGCGCTGTCCCCCGCGCGCAGACGCCTGCGGGGTACACTCGCCGTAGGTCTGCTCCTGACACCGGCGGTCGCGCTCGCGACGGTGATCACCCTGACACCCGTTTCGGATATCACAGCCGCGGTGCTGGTTTATCTCGCGCTCGGTTATCGCAGTCTGTACGAGCATGCCCGACCCATAGCGGCGGCCTTGCATGCCGGCGAGCTCGACTCGGCGCGCGAGCGGTTGAGCCAGATCGTCAGCCGCGACACGGCAAGGCTGAACACGACGGACATCGCCAAGGGTGCGCTCGAGTCCGTGCTCGAGAACGGCAACGATGCGGTGTTCGGCGCGCTCTTCTGGTTTGTGATCGGCGGCGCCCCGGCCGTAGTGGCGTACCGTCTCTGCAATACGCTCGATGCCATGTGGGGTTACCGCAGCGCGCGTTACCTCGATTTCGGCTGGGCCGCCGCGCGCCTCGACGATGTGCTGAACTATTTCCCGGCGCGTCTGACGGCATTGACCTATGCCCTGATGGGCGATGCTCCCCGTGCGCTTCGCTGTTGGCGGGCGCAAGGCGTCTCCTGGAAGAGCCCGAATGCGGGCCCGGTGATGGCCGCCGGTGCGGGCAGTCTCGGTGTGCAGCTCGGCGGCCCGGCCGTCTACGGCGGGCGCCATGAAGAGCGTCCACCGCTAGGCGTAGGGTCACCCCCCGAGGCGGGCGACATCGAGCGCGCGCTGGCCTTAGTCCGCCGCGGTGTCGGGCTCTGGCTCGCGGTGATCGGTATTGGAGAGTACGTGCTGGATTGAGGGACCGGTATCATGAATTAACCCCGAGGGCGAGGGCGATTGGAGAAGAAG
>JBOIDW010000218.1:0-6154 GCA_050740655.1 Gammaproteobacteria bacterium
CCGGCATCCAGGACGCAGGACGCCATATACGTCCCTGTATCCTGGATTCCGGCAATCCCTGCCGGCATGACGTGTAGATGGAGATATGGAAACATGAATTTTCAAAGTGCGTTTGGCTAGATACTTACTTGTCAACTCTTGATAGGTTCGGCCGGTACTCGCTCACTCGGCATCAACTCAGATCGATGGTCTCGCCGCTCGCCTTGAGGTAGCGCACCCTGCGCCCGTCCTCCAGGCGCTTCACACCGACGCGGCTGGGCTTCTTGGTCTCGGCGTTGAACAAGGCCACGTTGGAGATATGGATCGACGCCTCCTTCTCGATGATGCCCCCGGAAGACCCGCTGCGCGGGTTGCCGCGCGTATGGCGCTTGATCATATTGGCGTGCTCCACGATCACCCGGTCCGCGCCGGCCAGCTTGGTCACGACGCCCCGATGGCCCTTGGACCTGCCTACCAGAACGACGACCTGATCGCCTTTACGAATCTTCCGCATGCCGTTCCCCTCTACAGGACCTCGGGGGCGAGCGAGATGATGCGCATGAACCGCTCGGTACGCAGCTCGCGCGTCACGGGCCCGAAGATGCGTGTGCCTATCGGCTGCATCTGCTTGTCCAAGAGCACCGCGGCGTTGCCGTCGAACCGGATCAAGGAGCCGTCGTTGCGCCGCACACCCTTGCGGGTACGCACCACCACCGCATCGTAGACCTCGCCCTTCTTGACCTTGCCGCGCGGAATCGCCTCTTTGATCGACACCTTGATAACGTCCCCGATTCCGGCATAACGCCGCTTGGACCCGCCCAAGACCTTGATACACATGAGCCGGCGCGCGCCGCTGTTGTCGGCTGCGTCGAGCGTGGATTGCATTTGGATCATGTTCGATACGCCGCTCGCTCAAGCGCGCACCGGGCGTTCGATGATGCGTTGCAGGCGCCAGCTCTTACGCCGCGACAAGGGCCGGCATTCCTCGATCGCCACCACGTCGCCCTCCTGGCACTCGTTGGCTTCGTCGTGGGCCAGCAGTTTGGTCGAGCGGCGCACGTATTTCTTGTACAGCGGGTGCACGACCTTGCGCTCGACCAATACCGCGATGGTCTTATCCATCTTGTTGCTGACGACTTGCCCTACGAAGGTGCGGGACATGCCCTGTTCATTCGTCATCGACCGCCACCTCGGCCCAGCTCTACCAATACGGTCTTGGTGCGCGCGATCTCGCGCCGCACGCCTTGCAAGCGGCTGGTCGGTATGCTCTGCCCGGAACCCAATTGCATGCGCAGATTGAATTGCTCACGGCGCAGGTCCAGGACCAATGCCTGGAGCTCCGCCGCACTCTTTCGCCTCAGTTCGCTGGCCTTCATCACAGCGGTGTCCGCGCCGCCAATACCGTGCCCACCGGGAGCTTGGCGCCGGCCAGCCGGAAGGCCTCACGCGCGATGGCCTCGCTTACGCCTTCCATCTCGTAGAGGATGCGCCCCGGCTGCACCTCCGCCACCCAGTACTCGACGTTGCCCTTGCCCTTGCCCTGGCGCACCTCCAGGGGTTTCTGCGTGATCGGCTTGTCCGGGAAGATGCGGATCCACAGCTTGCCGCCGCGCTTGACGTGCCGCGAGATCGTACGGCGCGCGGCCTCGATCTGGCGCGCCGTGATGCGGCCGCGCGCGGTCGCCTTGAGACCGAAGTCGCCAAAGCTCACCCGATCGCCCTGGGTGGCGATGCCACGATTGCGGCCCTTGTGCTGCTTGCGATAGCGCGTCTGTTTGGGTTGCAGCATACTCGACTACCCTTGCTTGACCGGCAGCGCCTCGGCGCCGCGTTCCTCGCCGCCATTGGCACGCCCGATAACCTCGCCCTTGAATATCCAAACCTTCACGCCGATCACGCCATAGGTGGTCTTGGCCTCGGCGAAGCCATAATCGATATCGGCGCGCAGGGTATGCAAGGGCACACGGCCCTCACGATACCACTCGGATCGCGCGATCTCGGCGCCGTTCAGGCGCCCCGCCACGTTGATCTTGATGCCCTGGGCACCGATGCGCATGGCGTTGGTAACGGCACGCTTCATGGCGCGGCGAAACATGATACGGCGTTCCAGCTGCCCCGCCACGCTTTCCGCGACCAGATAGGCGTCGAGCTCCGGCTTGCGGATCTCCTCGACACTGATCTGTGTCGGTACACCCATCATCTGCGTCACCTCCCGGCGCAGCTTCTCGATGTCCTCGCCCTTCTTCCCGATCACGATCCCGGGCCGGGCGGTATGGATGATGATGCGCGCATTGCTGGCCGGACGCTCGATCTGCACGCGGCTCACTGACGCCTGCTTGAGCTTGGCGCGCAGAAAATCGCGGACGCGCAGATCGGTGTTGAGATAATCCGCGTACTTCCTCGAATCCGCATACCACTTCGAGGACCATTCGCGAATAATCCCTAGCCGGAACCCCGTGGGATGTACCTTTTGCCCCATCGCAGCCCCTTATTCCGATACCTGAATCGTGATATGACTGTTGCGCTTCGTGATGCGGTTGGCGCGCCCGCGGGCCCTAGGCATCACGCGCTTCATGCTCGCCGCCGCGTCGACCATGATGGCCTTTACCTTCAGCTCATCGACGTCGGCCCCATCGTTGTGCTCGGCGTTGGCGACGGCCGATTCCAGGACCTTCTTGATGATCCCGGCCGCCTTCTTGTGACTGAAGCGCAGGACGTCGAGCGCGCGATCCACCGGTAGACCGCGCACCTGATCCGCGACCAGCCGCGCCTTCTGCGCCGAGACGCGGGCATATTTCAATGTTGCCGAAGTAGCCATCAGGCGCTCTTGGCCTTGCGATTCGCGGCGTGGCCGCGAAAGGTCCGCGTGGCGGCAAACTCGCCCAGCTTATGCCCGACCATGTTCTCGGTGACGTAGACCGGAACGTGCTGCCGGCCGTTGTGCACCGCGATCGTCAAACCCACCATCTCCGGGATCACCATGGAGCGGCGCGACCAGGTCTTGATCGGCCGCTTGTCCTTGCTGGCGCGCGCCTTTTCCACCTTGGCCGCGAGGTGGTGGTCTATGAAGGGTCCCTTGAATAATGAACGTGCCACGTCCGTCCGCTCCGCTATGAGCCGCTCTTTCGCCGCCGCACGATCATGCTGCCGGTGCGCTTATTGCGGCGTGTCTTATGGCCCTTAGTCGGCTGCCCCCAAGGCGTGACCGGGTGGCGCCCGCCCGAGCTCTTGCCCTCGCCTCCGCCATGCGGGTGATCCACCGGGTTCATGGCCACGCCGCGTACGGTCGGCCGAATGCCGCGCCAGCGCTTGGCACCCGCCTTACCCAAGGCACGCAGCGAATGTTCGTTGTTGCCGACCTCGCCGATGGTCGCGCGGCAGTCCAACGACACCTTGCGCATCTCGCCGGAGCGCAGCCGCAGCGTGGCGTGCCCGCCCTCCCGTGCCACCAGTTGCACAGCGGCCCCGGCACTGCGCGCGAGCTGGGCGCCGCGGCCCGGCCGCAATTCCACGCAGTGCACGCTGGTCCCGACCGGGACGTTGCGCAGCGGCAGGCAGTTGCCGCTCTGGATCGAGGCATCGCTGCCGGAGGCGATCCGATCCCCCGCCGCCAGGCCCTTGGGGGCGATGATGTAGCGGCGCTCGCCGTCGGCGTACAGCAGTAAGGCGATGTGCGCACTGCGGTTGGGATCGTATTCGATCCGCTCCACGCGCGCCGGAATGCCATCCTTGCGGCGCTTGAAGTCGATGATACGGTAGTGGCGCTTGTGCCCGCCACCGCGATGCCGCACCGTGATCCGGCCCTGATTATTGCGGCCGACCTTGCGGGTCTTCGGTTCCAGCAGCGGCCCATGCGGCTCGCCCTTATGCAGATCGGGCGTAACCGGCCGCACCACGCCACGGCGTCCCGGCGAGGTCGGTTTCATCTGGATCAAGGGCATGGCCCGGCCTATTCCCTACCCAGGAAATTGATATCGAATCCGGGCCTTAGGCGCACATAGGCCTTGCGCAGGCCCTTGCGCCGCCCCGGCGCATTCTTGAAGTTCTTCTTCTTGCCGGCCAAATTGCATACCTGCACCGACGCGACCTCGACCTTGAACATCAGCTCGACCGCCTGCTTGACCTCCGACTTGTTCGCGTCCGGCAGGACCTCGAACACGAACTGCTTGTGCGCCTCCGCGAGCTGCGTGGCCTTTTCCGAGACATGCGGATACAACAGCACCTGCATCAGCCGCTCGGTGTTCATGCGAGCCGCGCCTCGAGCTGCTGGAGTGCGCCAGGCGTAAACACGGCCGTTTCATGGCCGATGAGGCTCACCGGATCGAGCCGCTCGGCCGACACGACGCTCACCCGCGGAAGGTTGCGCGCCGCCAGGAACAGGTTGCGATCCGCTCGCTCGGCTACCAGGAGCGCACCGCTCAGCCCCAGCGCGCCCAGCCGCTCGACCAGGGCCTTGGTCTTATGCGTTTCGACATCCAGGCTGGCGACGACCTTCAGCCGGCCTTGCCGCAGCAACTCCGAGAGCATGCTGCGCAGCGCCCCCTTGTACATCTTGCGGTTGACCTTCTGGCTATGGTCGCGCGGCACCGCGGCAAAGGTCACGCCGCCCTTACGCCATAGCGGGCTGCGGCTGCTGCCGGCGCGCGCCCGGCCGGTCCCCTTCTGCTTCCAGGGTTTGGCGCCGCCGCCACGCACGTCGGCGCGCGATTTCTGCGCCTTGGTGCCGGCGCGTCCGCCGGCCAGATACGCGGTGACGACCTGATGGATCAGGGCCTCGTTATAAGCTGCGTTGAAGACCTGATCGGAGACCGTCAGGTGCTTGCCGCCGCCGGCGTCTTGAACTGCGAGTTCCATTTCAGGCCCCGCCCCCACGCACGGCAGCCCGTACGATGAGATCGCCACCCTTGGCACCCGGCACGCCGCCCTTGATGAACAACAGGTGCCGTTCGGCGTCTACCCGCACGACTTCGAGGCCCTGTAGGGTGCGCCGCACGTTGCCGAGGTGGCCGGCCATGCGCTTGCCCTTGTACACGCGGCCCGGTGTCTGACGCTGACCGGTGGAACCCGGCGTACGATGCGACAAGGAATTGCCGTGGGTCGCGTCGCCGGACGCGAAGTGGTGCCGTTTGATGGTGCCGGCGAAACCCTTTCCGATCGAGGTACCGGCCACATCCACGCGCTGGCCCGGCTGGAACAGGTCCACCCTGATCTCGCTGCCGAGGCCCAGCGCGTCCCCCTCCCCCGTCTCCAGGCGAAACTCCCAAAATCCCCGTCCGGTCTCGACCCCTGCCGCCTTCAGCACCCCCGCGCTGGGGGCGTTGATGCGGCTGCGCCGGCGCTGGCCGGCCGTGACCTGTACGGCCCGATAGCCATCCTTGGCGACGGTCTTCACCTGCGTGACGCGGTTGGGCTCGGCGTGGATGATGGTCACCGGAATGGACTCGCCATCCGCGGCGAAGATCCGCGTCATGCCGCACTTTTTCCCGACTATCCCCAGGGCCATGTCCGTTTTTCTCGCTCAGCTCAGCTTGATCTGGACGTCTACGCCCGCCGCCAGATCGAGCCGCATGAGCGCATCGACGGTCTTGTCCGTGGGATTGACGATGTCCAACAGGCGCTTGTGCGTGCGGATCTCGTATTGATCGCGCGCGTCCTTGTCGACGTGCGGGGAGGTGAGCACGGTGAATCTTTCCTTCTTGGTCGGCAGCGGGATCGGCCCCTTGACCTGCGCGCCGGTGCGGCGCGCGGTCTCCACGATCTCGCGCGTCGATTGATCGATCAAGCGATGATCGAAGGCCTTGAGCCGAATACGTATGACCTGATCGCTCATGAGCCGGCGCGCCCCGCTGCCGTTCCGATTCCGTGCGTAGACATCGTCACTCGATGACCTTTGCGACCACGCCGGCGCCGACGGTGCGTCCGCCCTCGCGGATGGCGAAGCGCAGGCCCTCCTCCATGGCGATCGGCGAGATCAGCTTGACCACCATCTTGACGTTGTCGCCGGGCATGACCATCTCGACCCCGGCCGGTAACTCGACGGCGCCGGTGACGTCGGTGGTCCGAAAGAAAAACTGCGGCCGGTAGTTGCTGAAAAACGGCGTGTGCCGCCCGCCCTCTTCCTTGGATAACACGTAGACCTCCGACTCGAAGTGGGTGTGAGGCGTCACGCTCCCCG
>JBOIDW010000219.1:0-7833 GCA_050740655.1 Gammaproteobacteria bacterium
GCGAAGTGCAGACCGCTTCTTAGACTTTCTGATCATAAGATCAGCTTTCTTATTCCGTCGCTGGATCTCACCGGCGGTGACGTCCAGCGCAACGCTACAAACTCACCAAAACCCTGTCTTCTACGCCCTTTCCTGACGATCCGCGTGGATATTTATGCAACTGGAGGGTCTAGATACTGACTAAAGTAGTTTTCCAACGGCTCAGCGGCTGTTCGGTAACGCCGAACCGAGGCCGTAGTCGCTATTGGGTCTACTCCGTCAGGATCCCGAGGGTTGGAAACCACCCGCGCACGATAGTGCTCACTCCATCCCATGGCGACTACCCACCTCGCGCCTGTTTTAATCAATGCGCGGAGCGAGCATGCCTACCCTACCGCGGCCTCGCCTGCGCCTATGCGCGTCTCGTCCACAAAGCGCTCGGTCGCTTCATCGAGCGCACGCCCCGCGCGCCCGCGGCCCGCGTGAACGTAGAGATCGTTGCGATCGACACGGGCAACGGCAGGGGGTGGTAGCTTGAGCGTGTAGCGCACCGGCTGGGCATGATCGGCGAGTTGCAGATTGGCGTTGTAGACCTGATTGAACTTCCATAGCATCTTGACGAAATTGGTCTGGCCGTGCAGCAGGTGCCGCGCGGCGATCCCGGCCGTGCTTTTCAAGGCGCGCCAGCCGAGGTGCTTGCGATTGAGCACCTGCTGGGTCTTGACCAGCTCGGCGTAGAATTCCGGCAGCGGCAGCCGCGTCGGTAACACCGCGTGCTGTATATCGTACAACCGATAGTCGCGCGTCGTCAGCCGCCGCGACTCGGTGAGCCAGGTCTCGGTGCCGGGATAGGGGGTGTTCACGCTGATGTTGACGATCTCGGGGATCTCCAGACACCACTGCCGGATCACCTCGAAGCGCTCCCGGTCCCAGTCGGGATCGGCGATGAGGTTGATGGCCACCGTGATGCCCAAGGTCCGGGCAAACTCCAAGGCCTCGAAGTTCTTGCTCAGCGTTACGCGCTTGCGGTGCTTCTTGAGCCCCTCCTCATCGATGGCCTCCACCCCCAGGAACATGTACTTGAGCCCAAGCCGTTTCCAGAATTGGAATACCTCCTTGTTGCGCAACAACACGTCGCCGCGGGTCTCGAGATAGTAGTGTTTCTCGATTCCCGCGCGCGCGATGGCCTCGCCGATCTCCATGCCGTGCCGGCTCTGGATAAAGGCCACGTCATCGACGATGAACAGGCCCGGCTCACGCACCCGTTGCAGGTCCTCGACCACCCGTTCCGGGCTCATGACCCGGTAGTTGCGGCCATAAAAGGTCCAAGCGCTGCAGAATGAGCAATCCCAGGGGCAACCGCGGGTAAACTCGATGGAGGCGCAGGGATCGAGGACGCCGATGAAATACCTGTGCCGGTGCCGCAACAGATCGCGGGCCGGATGCAGACTGTCCAGGTCCATGACGAAACGCGGCGCGGGCCCCTGGCCGTCCAGAGTCACGGCACCGGGGATCGCCTTGAGCGATCCGCGATCCTCCGCATAGGCTGCCAGTAACCCCGCGATGGCGGCCTCGCCCTCGCCGCGCAGCACGCAATCGATCGCGCCCTCGGCGTGCTCGAGTAACTCCTGGGCGACAAAAGAGGCGCTGTGTCCGCCGACCACGACCAGGCAGTTGCGCGACCGGGTCTTGGTCAGCTTGGCGAGATCGATCACCTCCGGGACATTCGCCAGGTAATTGCACGAGAACACCACGGCCTGCGGCCGCCAATTCTCCAGACGATGGATGAAGGCGTTTTCGCCCTCCACCTGCAGATCGATGAGCCCGACTTCGTGGCCGGCGCGCCGCAGGGACTCCGCGACCAACTCCAGCCCCAGCGGCTCCAGGCGCAGGTAGATCTTGGTATACATCAGCGGGCTTGGGTGTACGGCCAGTACCTTCATGATGCGCAACCCCTCGGTTCCATACGGTTGTTATTTCCTCGGCCCGCCTCGGCGAGCCTCTTGAGATTGACCAGGTCGGCCTCGAAGTCCGGGCCGACCATACGGTCCATCTTCTGGCCGAACCAGCGCTTTATAGGGTTGCTCCCCATGTCGCCCTAATCAGCCATTTCATAGCGCCCCCTTGATTGCTCTTAACGCCTTAGCCACGGGTGACCTCGCCGCGTACCGCGTCCTTTTCCCCTTTTCGAATCAGGCAGAACACAGCCGAGGGGCGCGGTTCGACGCGGCTAGCACAAGCCCCGTGTGTACAGCAATCCCCTCACTTCCACAGCTTGCACAGGGGGAGAAGGGCGACGAGGATCGACCCGGTCGCGCGCCCGTTTGGAACGGCCTAGGCCTCACGCCTAGCGCATTATACTGTGCACGGGCCTATTGTATCGTTCTTGTGCATCCCCGCTTCAGGGGTAGATAACGCAGCCCGTTAGTGTGAAACTCTCATCGGTGCAGCCCGCAGGTACTTGCTTTCTGGCGTATCGGTCCGGGTCCCACAAGGGCTCGATCGTGTGCGGCGCCCCTTGGCAGAGGACCAGCGCGCTCAGGAAGCGGCTGGTGGCCTCGGCGATGTCCAGGATGCAGGCGAGACGGCGGTCGAAGTTGGGCTCCAGGCACTCCACCGTGCCGAGCCGGCTGAAGAGGCCCGCGATGCGTTAGGGATAGATATCGACGACCCGGTCGAGCTCGTCCTCCGTCATGCCCGGGTCTTCGGCGGCAGGGGCGTGACTATGCGGACGGGCGAACGCCACCTAGCGTTACCGGGTTCCGGTTGGATGACAAGCGACGCAATCGGCATAGGGCTCGAACGAATTGTCGCGGCTGAACCGAATCGTTATATTGGGGGAGATCGAAATTACCTGAGTGCGATGCGATGTCAAGGCTAGCCCAAGAATTGCCACGGAGACACCGCCTGACGGTGGACGACTTTCACCGGATGGGAAAGGCGGAGATCTTCCAGCCCGGCGCCCGCGTGGAACTGATTGATGGGGAGGTCATCGATAGGGTACCGATAGGGAGCCGGCATGCAGGCATTGTCAAGCGTTTGATTCGGGACTTCACTCGCGCGGCGGGCGATGTTGCGATCGTCTCTGCCCAGGTTCCCGTCATTCTTGGTATACATTCCGAACCTCTACCGGACCTCGCCCTCCTCCGGCCGCGCGATGATTTCTACTCGGCCCATCCGCAGCCCGCGGACGTGTTCTTGATCGTCGAGGTGGCGGATACGACCCTGCGTTATGACCGCGACGTCAAGGTCCCCTCTATGCCAGGCACAATATCCCCGAAGTGTGGATCGTCGACCTCGAGCACCGTCACTCCATGTCTTCTGCGAGCCTGTCGGGGAGAGATATCGGAAGGCTGATACCTTGGCCGAACTGAATGCCGTTTCACCCTCGCTGCTGCCGGAAATCGAGTTGGACTTGCGCGAGTTGCTTTAGCGAAGCTCTGCAAAGGCAACTGCGCCGGGCGGTGCGGGGTATTGCGGAGGAGGAGGATCTTCTGGCACGCGTGGTGATCGAGGGCGAGCCCATGGATATGCGGCTGCCGACCAGCGCGGAGATGGCGGCGCTCGATCCTTTCCCCTCCCTCGAAAACCTCGAGGCGCAGGGGATCGAATCCTATAGCGGGGTGCCGGACCCGAATTGGTATCGCAAATTTACCTACCACCCCGGCACGGGCGTGAGCGGAGCGCAGCTCGTGAACCTGCAGATGGATTTCGTATGGGCCATTCCGTTTAAGGCACGGCCTCTGTCGAGCACGAAGCCCTGCCAATAGCCCGGCGGACACCGCCCGCTCTGCCCGTCCGCACGGCCCGCCGTGGACGGGCTGTGCGGCGTTCCAGCAAGCCCGACGTGAAGGCACCGGGCTCGATCCATATTCCAGCCCGGTCCGCTTACGCTTTTCTATAACCCGGATAACCCCGGTATAATGGTTCGATGTTTTGGACACTCGTCCTGTGCCACTTGCTGGCGGATTATCCCCTGCAAACCGACGCCATCGTCGAGGCCAAGAAACGCATGCCGGGTCTGTTATGGCACGTCGCTATCCATCTACTCACGATGCTGGTGGTCGTGGTGGGACTGGTAGCAACGGATTGGCGCCTCGCCGCGCCGTGCGTGCTGGCGATCAGCGCTTGTCATTTCGCGATAGATTACTGGAAAAATATCCTATCGGCGCTGCGGCCTCGCTGGGGTATTTTCATCTACGTGCAAGACCAAGCACTGCACCTCTTGTCCATCCTCGGGCTGAGTGCTTGGGCCGAAGCCGGCGACGTGGCGTTCCCCTCCGAACCCCGCTGGGCCATTCCCGCACTCGGTTACGTGCTGGTAACGTATACGGCCTTTGTGACCGAACGCGTCTTCTATTTCCACCGCGACCCGCGGTACTGTGGATGGATTACTCTACAGTCACGTACGCGCATGGTGAGCCGGGCCGTCCTGCTCAGCGCCTTATTCGTCGGATGGAACGCCTGGGGCCTGATAGTGATCATCGTGGGCCTGGCTTATCACTGGTGGGACCTGGTAGGTCCGTATCGTTTTCGGGCACTGGTCACCGACGCGATCGTAGTGGCGGCCGTGATGTCTCTGTGCATTCTCGCTGCGCGTTAAAGGCCCGATGACCCCGTCCGTGGATCCACCGCGCGTCTCGGCGCCGCCGTTCGACAGTACGCCCTGCCTGGCTCAGACCGAGCTATTTTCCGGTCTCTCCCCTGCCGAACTGCGGCGATTGACCGAACACATGCAGAGCGTCGTGCTGACCCGTGGCCAAACATTGGTACGCCAGGGCGATCCCGGAGACAGCTTGTATGTCGTTCTGGAGGGCCGGTTGCTCGTCACGCAACGAACCGATCGGGGAACGGAAGTACAACTCGAGCGGATCGGCCCCGGAAACAGCGTGGGCGAGATTGCGTTTTTAACCGGTGAGCAGCGGAGCGCATCGGTTTACGCGGAGACCGACGCGACGGTACTTGGCCTCAGCCGGGAATCGTTCGAGCGCTTCTGCCTATCCTCGCCGGACCTCGTCACCCGCCTGTCTCAGATCGTCGTCAAGAGCATTCAGAAGGCCGAGTTGAGAAACCTGCTGTTTACCAGCGATCAATACAAAGACATGAGCCACGCCGCGTTGCAGGACCTGGAAGCGGCACTGGAGTTGATCCTGTGTCCCAGCGGCGGGTGCCTGATACGGCAGGGCGACGCCAGCGACGGCTGTTATATTGTCGTCAGCGGCCGCTTGCGCATGACGGACGTCAACGGTAACGGCGAACCGCGTCTCATCGGCGAGATCAGCCGCGGTCAGACCGCGGGCGAAATGAGCCTCTTGACCGGCGCCCGCCGAACCGCCACGGTCAGCGCCATCCGCGATACCCTGGTAGCCAGGCTCTCGACGGAGGCGTTCCAGCGGCTGCTACAGGCCCATCCCCAGGATTTCGTCAACCATTTTGCGGGAAGGGTGATAGACCGCCTATGGCTGGAAACCGTAGGCAAGGCGAGGCGAACCGGCAGCGTCGTCACCCTCGCCATTGTACCGACCCATGCGGAGGTTTGCTGTACGGAATTCTGCCGCCGTCTGGCACGGACCCTGGTAGCGCACGGACCGGCATTACATCTGAACAGCGAGCGATTGGACCACTATTTGAGTCCGGCCGGAATTGCCCAGACCCCGGCTACCGATCCACACAGCGCGAACATCGCGTGCTGGCTCAACCGCCAAGAGTCTGGCTACCGCTATATCCTGTATCAGGCCGATGCCGGACCGTCGGAGTGGACCGATCGCTGCCTGCGCCAAGCCGACCGGATCCTGCTCGTCGGGCATGCCGCTGCGTCGCCTCGAATAGGCGAGACCGAAGAGCGGCTGGTCGGCGATCCGCGCAACCGTCATTTGCCGGTAACCCTGGTCCTCTTGCACGACACGGCGAGCGGGAGCTACGAGCGGACCGCGTTGTGGCTGCGGCACCGGCACGTGCAACGCCACTACCACGTCTGCATGGCGGATAGTCAGGACCTCGAGCGCTTGGCGCGCCTGTTGACCGGAAACGGCATCGGCCTGGTGCTCAGCGGAGGCGGTGCACGCGGCTTTGCCCAGATTGGCGGGATTCGGGCGTTAACCGAGGCCGGTATCCCCGTCGATAAGGTGGGCGGCACGAGCATGGGCTCGATCATCGCGGCGATGGTCGCGATGCGCTGGGATTACCCGAAGATGCTGGAGCACGCCCGCTCTTTCAATTATCGTATGGACTACACCTATCCTGCCGTCGCGCTTACCGCGGGAAAGGTCCTGACCCGCCAATTGAAGTCTCGGCTCGGCGCGCAGACCATCGAGGATCTGCGCACCAATTTCTTTTGTGTCAGCACCGATCTGGCCGGCAGCCGCGAACACGTTCACGAGCGAGGTCTGTTGTGGAAAAGTATTCGCGCCAGCAGCTCGATACCCGGCCTGTTACCCCCCGTCATTGAAGGGTCGCAGGTTCTCGTAGACGGCGGCGTGGTGAACAACCTGCCCGTCGATATCATGCGCAAACAAGAGGACATAGGCAGCGTAATTGCCATGGACGTAGGCGCGCCGGTCGAGCTCGAAACAGGCGTCCCAATCGACGGTAGCTTATCGGGGTGGGCGGTCGTCACCCGGAAACTAAACCCTTTCAAATCCTCCCTCTCTCCGCCCGGCATAGCCAAGATCCTCATGCTCTCCTCGCTGACAAAAAGCGCTCGGGTGGAAAACCAGCAGAAGAACCTGGCCGATCTGCATCTCACCTTCCCGTTGCACGAGTTCGGGCTGCTCGATTTTCACAAGATTCAAGCGATCGTGGAGTTCGGATATCGCTATGCACGGGACCGACTTGACGCATGCGGCGCGACCAAGCTATTGAACCTGCCGCATTAGCATCCCCGGCGTTAGAACACCGTCTAGCGTAGCGCTTCATAATCGATGGAACATTACCAGCAGAGTGAATAGCGTGAAGCTCCTCCTCGTCTCGGATCTGCACTACGCCTTGAAGCAATACGATTGGGTGTACGGTGTGGCGGCACAGTTTGATATCGTGGCTATCGCCGGCGACCATCTCGATATCTCGGCGATCGCAGCCGTCGAGGCGCAGATCCTCGTCATCTCGAAATACCTCATCCGCCTTCGGGAGAAAACACGGCTATTGGTCAGCTCGGGCAACCACGATCTCGACGGGCGCGGCGCTGACGGCGAGCGAGTCGCGGCATGGCTCTCGCGCGCCAGGTTTCCAGGCGTGATTATCGACGGTGATTTCCTGGAGATAGAGGATCTGGCGATCACCGTCTGCCCTTGGTGGGACGGTCCGCTCGGCTGCGCTTCGGTCGGGCGCCAGCTCGCCCGCGACGCGCAACGGCGAGGCGCGCGGTGGATCTGGGTCTACCACGCCCCGCCCGACCAGTCCCCGGTGAGCTGGACAGGCACGCGGCACTATGGCGATACCGAGCTACTGGGCTGGATCCGGGAGTACCAGCCCGACCTCGTCCTCACGGGCCACATCCACCAGTCGCCGTTCCGTGCCGGCGGCTCGTGGGTGGACCGGATCGGGCAGACCTGGGTGTTCAACGCGGGCCGACAGATCGGCCCCTGCCCGACGCACGTCACCATCGATCTCGGGGAGCGGCGGGCCGCCTGGTTCTCGCTCGCCGGGAACGAAGCGGTCAATCTCGACGAGCCGCTCACACGGCCTGTCGCCGAGCTCAGTCCAGCGTAGGATCGGGGTAGCGATCGGAGCCCGGCGAAACCCTGGGTTCCTGGTGGTGAACGAGGCTCTCGATCACTTCACCGACTATCGCCAAGTGATCGCCGCTGTCCTCGAACTGCCGCTTGAGATCGACCAGGTAGCTCGTGACATAGTGCA
>JBOIDW010000220.1:0-22128 GCA_050740655.1 Gammaproteobacteria bacterium
GGGTGAGGGGAGTAAATACCCACTGGCCATGCGCTTCCTTGCCAAGAGCGCCAGGGTGGAGCGCCGCCGCGAGTACCTGACCTGGGGGGGCACTGCGGTGGCCTTTCTCGTGTTGGCCATTTTCGCCGCCATCCAGTACCCGGCGGCGCAGGCCGAACGGGAACGCCGTAGCCCGCTGTACCGCGAAGAGGACTGGGTGCGCATCGATCCCGGCGAGTTTTGTATGGGCTCCCGTGGCGAGGGGGACCCAACGTTGGCGGAATGCCCGGATGCGCCGGTGGACCCGGAGGCGCGAGATGACGAAAAGCCCCTGCACCGGGTCAAAATCACCCAGCCGTTCCGTATTGCAAAGTACGAAGTCACCTTCGAGGAATTCGACCGTTTTGTCTACGATAACCTCGACCAGGGCATGCGTTTGCCCTCCGATTCCGGCTTCGGCGCGGATCTGAGTCCGGAGCAGCGCCAACGCCTGCCGGTCATCAACGTGAGCTGGCAGGACGTCCAGGACTACGCCGCCTGGCTCTCCAAGCGGACCGGCAACCATTTCCGGCTACCGACAGAGGCGGAATGGGAATACGCGGCGCGGGCCGGGACTGCGACCCCGCGCCCTTGGGAGGGCGGTTTGGAAGCCGCTTGCCGCCACGCCAACGTCTTGGATAGACAGCACGTGGACGACGTGAAGGCGGCGGGATATAACATCATGTGGGACAATTTCCCCTGTGCGGACGACTATGCGTTTACCGCGCCGGTGGGCAGCTTCGAGGCCAACGCCTTTGGCCTGAAGGACATGCTGGGCAACGTGTGGGAATGGGTGCAGGACTGCTACCATGAGAACTACGAGGGTGTCCCCGCCGATGGAATAGCCTGGGAGGAAAAAGACTGCGCCCGGCGCGTGATCCGCGGCGGTTCCTGGTTCTTCAGACCGTGGAGCGTGCGTTCGGCCTACCGTACCGGGTTCGCGCCCGTGGCCCGGGGCAACCTCCTGGGGTTTCGCCTTGCCCAGGACCCTTAACCCTTTGTGCTTTGTCCTTTTTCCCTTTGAACTTTTTTGTCTTTTATCTTTTGTCTCTTACGGCCCGAAGGGCCGGCGCGCGAATTTTTTGGGGTAGGCGATGAGTGACGCGACTCCACAGGCGGTGCAAGCGGGCCATGAACTGTTACTCTGGCTCATTCCCCAAATCGACAAGTTTCCCCGCGTGCGCCGTTTCACCCTCGGCGAGCGCCTGGAAAGCGTCCTGTTGGAGGTCTTGGAACTGAGCGTGGAGGCCGCCTATACCCACAACAAACGGGCCGCCCTGCAAAAGGCCAATCTGCGGCTAGAGGTGGCCAAGCACCTGTGGCGTTTGGCTCTTGAGCTTAAGTCGGTCGCCCTCCGCCGATACGAACACGGCGTGCGCTTGATGGATGAATTGGGCCGCCAACTGGGCGGCTGGCTGCGCAGCCTCGAAACACCCGATGATCGCGCTGGACGAGAAGACGCACTCCGCAAGTTGCAACTCGACCGGATCGGCGTCATCATGCCGCTCCGTTTGCAGTGGGGTATTGGCAACTGACAGCGAGGACAGACTCATGAAAATCAAGATAGCAATCGTGGCCGGGCTTTTGTGCGCCGCCGGCGTCGCGGCGGCGGCCGATCCCGAAGAGGTCGTGAACCCCGCGGGGGTATTGGAGGATGCCGCGAAGGATGCGGCGATCGAGAAAGGGAAGGAGGCCATGGGGCTGCCCGACGATACGTTGGATAAAGCCAAAGAGACCGAGGAAGCGGTCGAGGGGGCCCAGGAGACCGCAGCGGATCCCGATGCGGCCGTGGAGGGATTGAAGGACCAAGCCACCGATACGGCGATCGAGAAAGCCAAAGACGCGATTCCCACGCCGAAAGTGCCGAAGCTGCCTTAGATGCTTGGTGCTTCGGGACGATAGCCCGAATAGCAATATTATTCGCCGGTACCGGACCGGCCTTGTCCCAGAACACGCGGTAGGAGAGAGCGGTGTAGGCGACGATGAAGGGCAGCGCGACCAGCGCTACCGCGAGCACCGCCTTGAGCGATGAGGGGTGGGCAGCCGCTTCCCAGATCGCGAGCCGGTCCATCACCGCGTTGGGAAACAGGCTATAGCTAAGCCCGAGAAAGGCGAGCACGTCGATCGCGACGGCGCCGGCGAAGGGTGCCCACTGCGCCGCGTGCTCGCCGCGTTTCGGCCGCCCGCTGGTGCGCCAAACCCCGATCGCGGCCACGACACTCGCCGCCGGTAGCAGCATCAACGAAGGAGTGTGCGCGGGAAGTCGAACCACTCGTCATGCACTGTGTCGCTCGCCGCGGGCGTGGCGAGGCTGACGAGCGCGACCCCGCGCCCCTACATCACGCCCCGGCTGGCCCAGCCGATCGTACACACGGACGCGTCGGCGATTCTCGCGAGCTACGGCGAAGGTGCGGGTCATGTCTTCAACCTGGGATACGGGATCGAGCCGGAGGTCGAATCGGACCATGTCCGGCTGGTCGATGTGTTCATGAGTCATCCGCGCCCTGCCGCCGCTAGACGCAAGGTCTCCCACGGCGCACCGATCCTGGCTTGCGTCTGGTCCGGCACGCGCTCGCATGCCGTAAGCTTGTTATGAGCGCGCCGCGCACCGTGTCGCTGGTCCTCGGCAGCGGCGGGGCGCGCGGGCTCGCGCATATCGGCGTGATCCAGGCGCTCGTGAATAACGGCTTCGATATCCGCTCGATTGCCGGCACCTCCATGGGTGCGCTGGTCGGCGGGATTTACGCTGCCGGGCGGCTCGATGTTTTTACCCGCTGGGTCACGGCGCTCGAACGCGGAGACGTGATCCGGCTGCTCGATTTCGCGTTTGACCGCAAGGGCCTATTCAAGGGTGAGAAGATCATCAACTTGTTGCGCGATCTCATCGGCGACCGCAATATCGAAGTCCTACCGGTGAGCTTCACGGCCGTGGCGACCGATCTGCGCACCCACAAGGAGGTGTGGCTGCGCCGCGGACCCTTGTTCGATGCCGTGCGAGCGTCGATTTCCATACCGACCATCTTTACGCCCTTTGACTATCAAGGCATGCTGCTCGTCGATGGCGGGTTGGTGGACCCGATCCCGATCGCTCCGACCCTGCACGATCGTAACGACCTCACCGTCGCGGTCAGTCTCAACGGCATGCCGGACCCCGAGCTTAACCGCGCCGATCCGGCGCCCGAGAGGCCTTTTAGCTTCTACCACCAGCGCATCGCGCGCTACATCGAGGCGCTCTATCAGCGCCGCGAACAGCGCGATCCAGGCGATTTGAGTCTCATCGAGATCGCCGGCCGATCGATGGACATAATGCAACACGTCATCGCGCGTTTTCGGCTCGCCGCGTATTCGCCCGATCTCTACGTCGAGATCCCCGCCAATGCCTGCGCCTTTCACGAATTCCACCGCGCGCGGGAGCTGATCGAGATCGGGCGCCGCAAGGCTGAAGAACTCCTACCGCGCCTCTGAGCTCCGTGCCGGGTTGCTCTGGCGGGTCAGCAGTGCGCAGAGCCGTCGTAATGAGAATGCTCGGCGGAAATATCCGTATCGAGTCACCTATCGGCATAATCGATCCCATCATCCGATCAGCGCTTGAGCCCGCAGTCCATGCCTGCCCGGTTCGCCGGGATCCGCCTGCCTTCCCCCGTCTGTGTTATCTTGGCCGGCCCTTGTAACACGAGCCGCTAAACCGCAGAGGGTCGCCCTGAGCCTCAAGCTCCTACGTTCTACGGCCGTCGTCGGCGGTATGACCTCCGTGTCGCGGGTGCTCGGCTTCATCCGCGACGTGGTCATCGCCCAGAGTTTCGGTGCCGGTGCGGCGGCCGACGCCTTCTTCGTCGCCTTTCGCATCCCGAATTTTCTGCGGAGGATGTTTGCCGAGGGCGCGTTTTCCCAGTCCTTCGTGCCGGTGCTCGCCGAATACAGGACGCAGCGGCCCCGCGAGGACACCCGTGCCCTGCTGGACCGGATCGCCGGGACCTTGAGTCTGGCGCTCGCGCTCATCACCGTGCTCGGCATCCTCGCGGCGCCGATCCTCATCGCGCTGTTCGCGCCGGGCTTCATCGCGTCGCCGGACAAATTCGCGCTCGGCATCGGGCTGCTGCGCATCACCTTCCCTTATATCCTGTTCATCTCGCTGGTGGCCTTCGCCGCGGGTATCCTGCAGACCTACGGGCGATTCGCCGTCCCCGCGTTTACGCCGAGTCTGTTGAACCTCTGCATGATCGCCGCCTCGCTGTGGCTTGCGCCCTACTGCGAGCAGCCGATCGATGCGCTCGCCTGGGGGGTGTTGGCCGGCGGGGCCGCGCAACTCCTCTTCCAGTTACCGTTTCTTGCGCGCTTGGGGTTACTGCCGTTCCCCAGGATCGACTGGCGGGACCCGGGCGTGCGGCGGGTGCTGCGCCTAATGGGGCCGGCCCTGCTCGGGGTCTCGGTGGTGCAGGTCAACCTCCTGGTCAGTACGCTGGTGGCCTCGTTCCTGCCGGCCGGGAGCGTGTCATGGATCTATTACTCGGACCGGTTGCTGGAGTTTCCGCTCGGGGTGTTCGGCGTAGCCCTGGGCACCGTAATCCTGCCGGGTCTCTCCCGGCAGCACGCGGCGGGCGCGGCCGAGGATTTTTCCCGGCTGCTCGACTGGGGACTGCGTTGGGTGTTTCTTATCGCCTTGCCGGCCTCGCTGGGTTTGATACTGCTCGCCGGTCCCGTGCTCTGTACGTTGTTTCAGTATGGGGAGTTCAGCGCGCATGACGTGGAGATGACCCGCCGCAGTCTGGTGACGTATAGCTCCGGACTGCTCGCCTTTGTCCTGGTCAAGGTCCTGGCACCGGGGTTCTACGCGCGCCAGGACACCCGTATCCCGGTGCGGGTGGCGGTGCAGGCCATGCTCGCGAACATCGTGTTCATCGCGGTGCTGGTCGGCCCCTTGGCGCACGCCGGGCTCACGCTGGCCACCGCCCTCGCTGGCTGCGTCAACGCCCTGCTGCTGTTCATCGGCTTGCGCCGGATCGGGGTCTATCGCGCCAGTCCCGGGTGGGCGGTGTTCCTGTTGCGCGTGGTCGTCGCCAATCTCGCCATGGCCACGCTCATCCTGCTCGCGACACCGGCCATGGACGAGTGGCTGGCCTGGGGGGCCGGTGCGCGTAGCTGGCGCCTGGGCGCGCTGATCGGCGCGAGCGGCCTGGTGTACGTCGGCGCGTTGTGGTTGCTGGGCCTGCGCGGCCGGCATATCACGGCGCTGCGCTCGCCGGTATAATCGGCGCCACATGGCGGGCATGGGGATGCGATTTCATTTCGGGCTCGGTGCGTTGCGGCGTTTCCCGAAAGGCTCCGTGGTCACGATCGGGAATTACGACGGCGTGCACTTAGGCCACCGGGCGGTACTGCGCGAGCTGTGTCGTGTCGCCAAGCTGCACCGGTTGCCGGCCGTGGCCCTGGTCTTTGAGCCGCAGCCGCAGGAGTTTTTCCGCAAGGACCGCGCACCCGCGCGGCTGAGCGGTCTGCGCGACAAGGTGCTGTTGCTCGCGGACGCGGGTGTGGCGCACTTGGTGTGTCTGCGCTTCAATCACCGGCTGGCGGCGCTCTCCGCGGCGCAGTTCGCCGAGCGGGTGCTGGTGCGGGGCCTGTCCGCGCGTGCCGTCGTGGTGGGGGATGACTTTCGTTTCGGCCAGGGGCGCGAGGGCGATTTCGAGTCACTACGCGCGCTCGGCGTGCGGCTCGGTTTCGAGGCGGTGCCGGTTCCGGGCTATACGCTGGACGGTGAGCGTGTCAGCAGCACGCGCATCCGCGCCCTGCTGTCGGCGGGGGATCTGACTGCGGCACGGCGCCTGTCGGGACATGCGGTCAGCATCGCGGGTCACGTGGTGCGCGGCGAACAGCTCGGGCGCCAGCTCGGCCATGCCACCATCAACCTCGCGCTGCGCGGGCGGGTGGCGCCGCTGCAGGGCGTGTTTGCGGCACGCTTGCACGGACTGGGTGCCGAGACCCTGGCCGGGGTCGCCTATATCGGCCCGCGCCCGGTCTTGGAGATCCATCTCTTCGATTTTCATACCGAGTGCTATGGCCGCATCGTACGTGTAGAGCTCCTGGAGCGACTGCGCGGCGATCGCCGCTTCGACGACCGGTCCGCGTTACGCGAGCAGATCGCCCGTGACGCGGCGCAGGCGCGGGCGGTCCTCGGGCTGGCCGCTCCGCGCCGGCGCCGCGCGTCGGTATCCTGACGTCGCATAGCTCAGGCATGGGCGACTATAAATCCACCCTCCAGCTCCCACGCACGGAGTTCCCGATGCGCGCGAATCTGCCCCAGCGCGAGCCGCAGATGCTGGCGCGCTGGGCACAGATGCGGATCTATCAGCGCATCCGCGAGGCACGCGCCGGCTGCGAAACGTTCATCCTGCACGACGGGCCGCCCTATGCGAACGGCGAGATCCACATCGGCCACGCCGTCAACAAGGTCCTGAAGGACATCATCGTCAAGTCCAAGGTCTCGATCGGTCTCGACGCCCGTTACGTGCCCGGCTGGGACTGCCACGGGCTGCCCATCGAGTTGATGGTGGAGCAACGGGTCGGCAAGCAGATCGCGCCGCGCGCGTTTCGCAAGCACTGCCGGGAATATGCCCAGGCGCAGGTCGAGAAGCAGCGCGCAGACTTCCAGCGCCTGGGCGTGCTGGGCGACTGGGAGCGGCCGTATCTCACCATGGACTACGCCTTCGAGGCCAATATCATCCGTGCCTTTGCGACCATCATGGCCAACGGCCACGTGCAGCGCGGCTATAAACCGGTGCATTGGTGTATCGACTGCGGCTCGGCCCTGGCCGAGGCGGAGGTCGAGTATCAGGACCGCCATGCACCGGCCATCGACGTGCGCTTCCCGGTGCTGGAGGCCGAGGCGCTGCTGGCGCGGCTGCACCACGTCCCCGGCGCGGAAGGCCAGGGTCCGGCCGCGGTGGTGATCTGGACCACCACACCTTGGACCCTGCCGGCCAATCAGGCCGTGTGCCTGCACCCCGGGGTCGAGTATGCCCTGGTGCAATGCACGGGCGCGCAGGGCGCCGAGCGGCTGCTCATCGCCGAGGCGTTGATCACGGAGGTCCTGGGCCGCTGCGGGATCGAGGACTACCGGGTGCTCGCCTACGGCCGCGGCCAGGCGCTGGAAGGACTGCCATTACGGCATCCGTTTCAGGCCCGCGAGGTGCCAATCGTCCTGGGCACGCACGTGACCTTGGATACGGGCAGCGGCGCCGTGCATACGGCCCCCGCTCACGGCCAGGAGGACTACGTGATCGGCACGCGGTACCGCCTGCCCATGGATAACCCGGTGGGGGGCGATGGCCGATTCGTGGCCGGCACCGAACAGTTTGCGGGGGAGCACGTGTTCGCCGCCAACGAGCGCGTCATCGAGGTGCTGAAGACGCGCGGTGCGCTCCTGCATCACGAACAGATCCGGCACAGTTATCCGCATTGCTGGCGGCACCGCACGCCGGTCATCTTTCGCGCCACCCCGCAATGGTTTATCGGCATGGACGGCGCCGGGCTGCGCGCCCGCGCCCTGGCGGCCATCGAGTCCGTCGAGTGGCTGCCCGACTGGGGTAAGCTGCGCATCCAGGGTATGCTGCAGAGCCGGCCCGACTGGTGTATATCGCGCCAGCGGTCCTGGGGCGTCCCGATCGCGCTCTTCGTGCATCGCCAGAGCGGCGAGCCGCATCCGCGCAGCGCGGAGTTGATCGAGGCCGTCGCGCGGCGCGTCGAGCGGGGCGGCATCGACGCCTGGTTCGACCTGGACGCGACGGAATTGCTGGGCGAGGACAGCGCCTATTACGACAAGGTCAGCGATACGCTGGACGTGTGGTTCGACTCCGGCGTGACGCACGCCTGTGTGCTGCGCACCGATGCACGGTTGCGCTACCCGGCCGATCTGTATTTGGAGGGCTCCGATCAGCATCGCGGCTGGTTTCAATCCTCGCTCTTGAGCGCGGTGGCCATGCACGGCACGGCGCCCTATCGTACCGTCTTGACCCACGGCTTTACGGTCGATGCCCAGGGCATGAAGATGTCCAAATCGCTGGGTAACGTCGTCGCCCCGCAGCAGGTCTCGAGTACGCTGGGGGCCGACGTGTTGCGGCTGTGGGTCGCGGCCACCGATTACCGCGGCGAGATGGCGGTCTCCGATGAGATCCTGAAACGCGTCGCCGACGCCTACCGGCGCATACGCAATACCGCGCGGTACCTGTTGGCCAATCTCGATGGCTTCGATCCCGACACCGATCTCGTCGCGGCCGATGAGATGCTGACCCTGGACCGCTGGGTGCTGGACCATGCGGCCGGGCTCCAGCAGGAGATCATCGATGCCTACGACGGTTATCAGTTCCATCTGATCTATCAGAAGCTGCTGCGCTTCTGCACCGTCGAGCTGGGGAGCTTCTACCTCGACGTGCTCAAGGACCGCCAGTACACCCTGCGACGCGAGAGCTTGGCGCGGCGCTCGGGGCAGAGCGCCATGTATCATATCGTGCGGGCCTTGGCGCGCTGGCTGGCGCCGATCCTGAGCTTTACCGCCGAGGAGATCTGGTGCCATCTGCCCGGCCGGCGCGGGGAGTCGGTGTTCCTGGAGACCGGGGTCGAGCGGCTGCACCGGATGGCGCCGGCAGGCCCATTCGGCCCCGCCCTCTGGGAGCGCGTCATGGGGGTGCGCGAGGCCCTGGCCAAGGACCTGGAACGGCTGCGTGTCGCGGGCGGGATCGGCGGCTCCCTGGACGCCGAGGTGCATCTTTATTGCGAGCCCGGGCTCCACGCGGCGCTGGCCGCCTTCGATGAGGAACTACGCTTTCTGTTCATCACCAGTGCGGCGCGGCTCTATCGTTTCGAGGCGGCGCCGGCGCATGCGGCCGGCACCGAGATCGAAGGCCTGAAGCTATGCGTGGTGGCCTCGCCGCACCCGAAATGCGAACGCTGCTGGCACCATCGCGCGGAGGTCGGGAGCCTGCCCGGGCATCCGGGCTTGTGCGGGCGCTGTTACGAAAACGTTACCGGAGAGGGAGAGATACGCCGCCATGTCTGAGTTACGATTCGGGAATATGCCTGCCGTGGGCCTGCACCCCGCCTGGCGTTGGCTGGGATTATCATTAATCATCGTGGCCCTGGACCAGATCACCAAGGTCATCGCCACCCGGACCATCGCGCTGCATGAGCAGGTCCCGGTCCTGCCCTCGCTGAATTTCACGCTGGTGTACAACCCGGGCGCGGCCTTCAGCTTTCTCGGCAATGCAGGCGGCTGGCAGCGCTGGCTGTTCGTCGCCTTGGCCTTGCTTGCCGGCATCATCATCGCCAGAATGCTGTTTGGCCTGGCGCGCGGGCAACGCCGGCTCGGTTGCGGCTTGGCGCTGGTGTTGGGCGGCGCCTTGGGCAATCTCTGGGACCGGTTGATCCTGGGCCATGTGATCGATTTCATCGATATCTATCTAAACCATTGGCATTGGCCGGCCTTCAACGTCGCCGACGGCGCCATCACCATCGGCGCCGTGGTTTTGATCGTAGACGGTTTAAGGCGCGGACAAGTCGCTTGAGGGGTCGGTTATGAACATCATCCTTGCAAACCCGCGTGGTTTCTGTGCGGGCGTCGATCGCGCCATCGGCATCGTGGAGCGAGCGCTCGAGCTCTACGGTGCCCCGGTCTATGTGCGCCATGAGGTGGTACACAACAAATACGTCGTCGATGGGTTGCGCGAGAAAGGCGCGGTGTTCGTCGATGAGCTGGATGACGTCCCCGACGGCTGCACCGTCATCTTCAGTGCCCACGGCGTGTCCAAGGCGGTGCGCGACGAGGCCGCGCGGCGCGGTCTGCGCGTCTTCGACGCCATCTGTCCGCTGGTCACCAAGGTGCACATGGAGGTCGGCCATTATCAAGACGAGGGGCGCGAGTGCATATTGATCGGCCATGCCGGACACCCGGAGGTGGAAGGCACCCTGGGCCAGTACCGCAGCCGCAACGGCGACGGCGGGATGTATCTCGTCGAGTCGGTCGAGGACGTCTGGCGGCTGGAGGTCAAGCACCCGGAGTTCCTGGCCTTTGTCACCCAGACCACGCTTTCGATGGATGATACGGCCGAGATCATCGATCACCTGCGCCAGCGTTTTCCGAGCATCCATGGTCCCAAGAAGGAGGACATCTGTTACGCCACGCAGAATCGCCAGGATGCCGTCAAGCGTTTGCTGCAGGCGTGCGACGTGATCCTGGTGGTCGGATCCCAGACCAGCTCCAACTCCACGCGGCTGAAGGAGATCGCCGAAAAGCAGGGGATCCCGGCCTATCTCATCGACAGTGCGAGCGAGATCCGCCGGGACTGGTTATCGAATAAATCGTCGGTCGGCGTTACCGCCGGCGCCTCTGCCCCCGAGGTGTTGGTCGAGCAGGTCGTGGCGAAACTGAAGGAGTGGGGTGGTCGGACCGTGACCGAGGCCGACGGCATCCGCGAGCAAGTGGTGTTCAGCCTGCCCCGCGAGCTGGCGCGGACGCACGGCCCGCGCGCCACGCACTAAGCTCGCGCCCGGCCCTGTCGGGGGTGTGCCGGGGTGCACTGCCGCGGGGCTTTCCGACCGCGGATATCCCGTGGCGGGATGGCTTGTGCTTTGGTGGTCAAGTATCGATACTAACCACATGCAGGCGTTGAACCTCACCAATCAGTTCCTGATTGCCATGCCGGGGCTCACGGACCCGAATTTTCACAAGACCGTCACCTACATCTGCGCGCATAGCGACGAGGGGGCGATGGGCATCGTGATCAATCGGCCGTCGAATATCTCGCTGGGCGAGGTGCTGCGCCAGATGGACCTGGAAAGCCCCGACCCCAGGGTCAATGCCGTGCCCGTCTATCAAGGCGGCCCGGTGCACCGCGAGCGCGGATTCATTCTTTACCGGCCGCTCGGCGCCTGGGAGTCGAGCATCCGGGTGAGCGAGCAGTGCGGGCTTGCCAACTCGCGCGATATCCTGCAGGCGATGTGCGAGGGCCGCGGTCCGGCGCAGACCCTGGTGGCCTTGGGTTATGCCGGCTGGGGGGCCGGACAATTGGAGCGCGAGTTGGCCGAGAACGCGTGGCTGAGCGGGCCGGTGGACGAGGAGGTGCTGTTCAATGTTCCGCCCGAGCGGCGCTGGAACTCGGCGGCGGCGCTGCTCGGGGTGTCTATCGAGCGCCTGTCGCAGGAGGCCGGACACGCGTGAGCGCCTGTACCGCCTTGGGCTTCGACCTGGGCACGCGCCGCATCGGTGTCGCCGTGGGCCAGACCCTGACCGGCACCGCCAGCCCCCTGCGTATACTGAAGACCCGGCGCGGTACACCCGACTGGGAGGCGATTAAGCGCCTGGTCGAGGAATGGGAACCGAGCGCCATGGTCGTGGGCATGCCGTTCCACATGGACGGTAGCGTCCATGAGCGTGCCGGCGAGACGCAGCGTTTCGCGCGTCAGCTGCACGGGCGCTATGGTGTGCCCGTGTATACCGTGGACGAGCGCCTGAGCACCCATGAGGCGCGCGCGAGAGCCCCAAGCGGTGAAGGCCTCGATGCCATCGCCGCGCAACTCATCCTCGAGTCCTGGCTGGCACAGGCGAACGACGGGCGTGCGCGATGGTGACGAAGACCGCGCTGGAGCATGGGCAGATCCTGTGCCTATTGGATACCATGGCCGAGCAGATCCGGGTATTGGCGCGGCCGGATACGGCCTTGGTCGGGATCCACACCGGCGGCGTGTGGCTTGCGGAGCGCCTGCGCGAGCGCCTGGGCGTCACCGAGCCGCTCGGCGATCTCAACATCGCCTTCTATCGCGACGACTTCAGCCACATCGGCATGCACCCCAGCGTGCAGCCGTCGAAGTTGCCGTTCGACGTCGATGGCCGGCACCTGCTGCTGGTCGATGACATCCTTTATACCGGCCGCACCATACGCGCGGCCTTGAACGAGATCTTCGATTATGGCCGGCCCGCCAGCGTGATGTTGGCGGTGCTGGTGGAGCGCGGCGGGCGCGAGCTGCCCATCCATGCCGATGTGATAGGGACAACGCTGGCGCTGGTACCGGGCGAGCACGTGAAGCTCAGCGGACCCGATCCGCTCGTCCTGGTCTCGGTGCACCGCGCGGCATGAAGCCGCGCGACACGCAGCTCGACGGACGCGGCCGGCTCAAACATTTTCTGCATATCGAGGGGTTACCGCGGGCACTGCTGGCGGAGATCCTGGATCGCGCCGAGTCTTTTGCCGGGGTCGGCGCGCGGGCCGTAAAAAAGGTGCCCTTGCTGCGCGGCAAGACCATCGCCAACCTGTTCTTCGAACCGAGCACCCGCACCCGCACGAGCTTCGAGCTGGCGGCCAAACGCCTATCCGCCGATGTCCTCAACCTCAGCATCCAGACGGCGGCCACCAGGAAGGGCGAGTCGCTGCTCGATACCTTGCGGAATCTCGAGGCCATGCACTGCGACATGTTCGTGGTACGCCATGCCCTGAGCGGGGCGGCGCAGTTCATCGCCGAGCACGTCGCCCCCGAGGTCAGCGTGATCAACGCCGGGGATGGCTGCCATGAGCATCCCACCCAGGCGATGCTCGACTGTTTCACGATCCGGCGCATCAAGGGCGATTTCTCACGGCTTACCGTGGCCATAGTCGGTGATATTCAACACTCGCGCGTGGCGCGCTCCGATATCTATGCCCTGCACACCCTGGGCGTCGCCGAGCTGCGCGCCGTGGGTCCCAAGACCTTGATCCCGGCCGCAGCGGACACGCTGGGCGTGCGGGTCTGCAATGACCTCGACGAGGGGCTGCGCGATGCCGACGTGGTCATTGTGCTGCGCTTGCAGAACGAGCGCATGCAAGGTGCCTTGATCCCCAGTGCCCAGGAGTACTTCCGGACCTTCGGTCTGAGCGAGGCACGGCTGGCCCGCGCCCGGCCGGATGCCATCGTCATGCACCCCGGCCCCATCAACCGCGGGGTCGAGATCGAGACCGCAGTCGCGGACGGCCCGCGTTCCGTGATCCTGCAACAGGTGACGCACGGCACGGCCGTGCGCATGGCCATCCTGTCCATGGCCATGAGCAGCCAGTCGGGGGGCGCTTGATGCCGCTCGCGATCCGCAAGGCGCGCTTGATCGATCCCGCGCAAGGCCTGGACCGGATCGACGACCTGTTTATCTCATCAGGCCGGATTGCGGGTATCGGCACGCCCCCCGGTGGCGTGCCGATCGAGCACGAGATCGACGCGCGCGGGCTGGTGCTATGCCCCGGACTCGTCGATCTCGCGGCGCGATTGCGCGAGCCGGGCGGCGAGCATAAAGGGACGATCGAGACCGAGACGCGCGCCGCGGCACGTGGCGGCATCACGACCCTCTGCTGTCCGCCGGACACGACGCCCGTCATCGACACCCCGGCGGTGGCCGAACTGGTTCATCAACGCGCCGAGCGTGCGGGCTACGCGCGGGTGCTGTGCCTGGGCGCCCTGACCCGGGGGCTGGCCGGCGAGCACCTGGCGGAGATGGCGGCCTTGAAGGCGGCCGGCTGTATCGGGGTGAGCAATGCCCTGCTGCCGATCAAGAGTAGCGCCGTGTTGCGCCGGGCCCTGGAATACGCCGCCGACTGTGGCCTGACCGCGTATCTCCATCCCGAGGACCCGTGGTTGGCACAGGGCGTGGTGCATGAGGGCGCGACGAGCACCCGCCTCGGACTACCGGCGGTGCCGGAGAGCGCCGAGACGGTGGCCCTGAGCCGCGATCTCCTGCTGGTCGAGCAGACCGGGGTGCGGGCGCATTTCTGCCGGCTATCGAGCGCGCGCGGCGTGGCGATGATCGCGGCCGCGCAGCGCGCGGGCCTGCCGGTCAGCGCCGACGTTAGCATCCAGCATCTGCATCTTGCCGATCTCGACGTCGGGTTTTATGACAGCTACTGCCATCTGCGGCCGCCGTTGCGCTCGCGTGCCGACCTCGCGGCCCTGCGCCAGGGCCTGGCCGACGGCGTCATCACTGCGATCTGTTCGGATCATCAGCCGCATGACCGGGATGCCAAGACCGCGCCCTTCGAGGACACCGAGCCGGGCGCCAGCGCCCTGGAGGTACTGCTGCCCCTGAGCCTGCATCTGGCCGACGCCGGCGTGCTGGACCTGCACAGCGCCATCGCCTGCCTGACCGTGCGGCCGGCTGAGGTCCTGGGTATAGAATCAGGAAGCCTGCGGGTCGGCGGCCGTGCGGATCTGTGCCTGTTCGATCCCGCTGCGGAGTGGGTCCTCAGCGAGGGCGAGATCTGGAGTCACGGGAAGAATACGCCGTTTCTCGATTGGCACCTCAAGGGGCGGGTGACCCACACTCTGCTCGGCGGCCGGATCGTCTATGCCGCAAGCGAGTCGCAGCCATGAACGGAAGAGGCACGCGCGGCACCCTCTTTCTCGAAGAGGCCGAGGTGATCGCGCATGAGCCGCACGCCGCCCAACAGTTTGTGCTGCGGCTGTCCGCCCCCAAGACCGCGCTCCGGGCTCGGCCCGGCCACTTCGTGCATATCCAGTGTCATCCGGCCATCCCCATGCGCCGGCCGATGTCCGTCATGCTCGCCGATCGGGCGCTCGGCCGCATCGACATCCTGTACAAGGTGCACGGCCTGGGCACGGAGTTGCTCGCCAAACGCGCGCCGGGCGAAACGCTGAGCCTGCTCGGGCCGATCGGCGTGCCTTTCAAGCTCAGCGGCTATCGGCGCCGGCCTTTGCTCATCGGCGGTGGGGTAGGGATCCCGCCGATGCTATTCCTGGCCCAGCACCTGCGCACGCAGACCGATTGCCGCCCATTCGCTATCCTAGGCTCCGAGCTACCCTTCCCCTTCAAACCCAGACCGTCACGGTTCATGGTGCCGGGCCTGCCCGCTGAGGTGATCGCGGCGATGCCGTTACTGGAGGACTGGGAGATCGCCAGCCGTCTCACCAGCCTGCGCGGCTTCCCCGGTTGTTTCGAGGGCTATGTCACGGATCTGGCCCGCCGCTGGTTGCGTCCCCTGGATGCCGGGGGCCGCGCGGACATCGAGCTATTCGCTTGCGGCCCGACCGCCATGCTCAAGAGTGTGGCCCGGCTCTCCGAGGAGTACGAGCTACCTTGCCAGCTCTCGCTGGAGGAATACATGGCCTGTGCCGTGGGCGCTTGTGCCGGCTGTACGGTAGGCATCCGGACACCGGCCGGACCGGCCATGAAGCGGGTGTGCGTGGATGGACCGGTCTTCGAGGCACAAGACGTGCTGTTCGCTTGAAGACGGGAATTTCGCCCAGGACAGTAGCATTTCAGGTTAGAAATCGTATAAGCTACATTAAGCTACTACGGTAAGGTAGGCTTATGAAAAAGAAATTCCTCGTCGTGCTCTGCTTGCTCGCGTGCAGCTTTCCGGTCCTGGGGGAGGTGCCGGAGCTTGTGCCGGGTCATCCTAAACACTATGTCGTGCAGTCCGGTGATACCCTCTGGGGGATCTCCGGGATGTACCTGAAGAGCCCTTGGCTATGGCCGCGGATCTGGCATGCCAATCCGCACGTCAGAAACCCGCACCGCATCTACCCCGGGGACGTGCTGGACCTAGTCATGGTCAACGGCCGGCCGTGGTTGCGGCATAGCCGGGGTCGCCATTGGCGGCACGTGCGGCTCTCGCCTGAGGTCCGCGCGTACCAGCACGATGAGGCCATCCCGCCCATCCCGATGGATGCCATCTGGCCGTTCCTGTCGCGGCCCCTCGTGGTCGGAGCGCAGACGCTGGCCGCGGCCCCCTATGTGTTCGCCAGCGAGGACGAGCACTTGGTGACGGCGGTCGGCAACAAGATCTATGTACGGGGCCGGATGGACCCGAGCGTCCAACGCTACAACATCGTGCGCTGTGGCGAGGTCTATCGCGATCCGCCGGTCGGACGCGCCTCGAATTATGCCAAGTTCGGCGTCGATCGGGACCTCGATCAGGATTTTTCCCAGGACTGCCTGGAGCAGAGCGGCCAAAAGGGGGTGTTGGGCTATGAGGCCGTACACGTCGCCGATGCGGTGCTCGATCGGGTGGGGGATCCCGCATCGGTGATCATCTCGCGCTCCTATCGCGAGGTGCTGGACGGGGATCGCTTGATCCCCGAGGTCAAGGGCGACTATCCGGAATTTATCCCACGCGGCCCGGATCAGAGGTTGATTGGCAGCGTGGTGTCGATCATGGATGCGGTTTCGCAGGTCGGCCCGCAGCAGATCGTGGTGATCAACCGCGGCGGCAACGCCGGGTTGAAGCCCGGCCATGTACTAGCGCTCTATCGCAGCGGGGTGGTGGCGCGCGATACCGTCAAGAAGGGCGTGACGGGCTACGGGCCCGCGGAGTTCGTTAATCTACCTTCGGAGCGCATCGGCCACGTCATGGTATTTCGAACCTTTCCGGCGCTGAGCTACGCCCTGGTCATGGACTCGATACGCACGGTGTACCGCTACGACTCGGTTACTAACCCTTAAGCGCCGCCGCACCGGGCCGCGGCCGGGGCTGCACGGTGTCCGTGGCGGCGCGGAAAGAGGGTGCGGCGGTGGAGCGGGATGAACGCGCCGCATGGCTAGCCTTGCACCGGGCGCCGGGGGTCGGCGCCCGCACCTTTCATCGGCTGTTAAGGCGTTTCGGTAGCGCACGGGCGGCGTTAAGCGCCGAAGCCCGGGCCCTGGAGGAGGCCCGCGTCCGTGCCCCGGCCCTCGCCTATCTGCGGGCCCCGGACTGGGCGGCGGTCGACACCACCCTGGCGTGGGCAGCCGTCCCTGACCAGCATCTGGTACTGCTCAGCGATCCCGGCTACCCGCCGCAGTTGAGAGACCTCGACGATGCGCCGCCAGTGTTGCACGTGTTGGGTGACCCGCGGTACTTGGGACAGCCACAGGTGGCCATGGTCGGGAGCCGCAATGCCACCCAGACGGGCAAACAGCTCGCCCGGGCCTGGGCCGCTGAGCTGGCCGCCGCCGGGATTGGCATCACCAGCGGTATGGCTTATGGGGTGGATGCCGCCGCGCACCAGGGGGCCTTGGATGGCAACGGATTTACTGTCGCGGTCCTGGGGACCGGGGCGGATCGCACTTATCCCACTGGGCACGCCCCCCTGGCCGAGGCGATCCGCCGATCGGGTGCGCTACTCTCCGAGTTGCCGCTGGGGACGGCGCCGATCGCCGAGAACTTCCCGCGCCGCAATCGCATCATCAGTGGCCTGGCCTTGGCGACGGTCGTCATAGAGGCGCAGCTCGGCAGCGGGTCGCTGATCACCGCCCGTCACGCGATGGCGCAAGGCCGGGAGGTGTTCGCCGTACCGGGTCCCGTGGCGAGCCCCGGTTCGCGCGGCTGTCATGCCCTGATCCGGGAGGGCGCGGTGCTGGTGGAGAGCGTGGGCGAGGTGCTGCGCGACCTCGCGCCGCAGCTGCATGCCGCCGTCGATCCGGGGCTACGCGCCCAGGCCGACGCGGTTGCCGCCCAGCCGCAATTGGAGGCCGACTACCAACACCTGCTGAACTGCATCGAGCATGAGCCCGTTCCGATCGACACCCTGGTCGAGCGCAGCGGATTGACGGCCCAAGCGGTTTCATCCATGCTGCTGATACTCGAGCTCCAAGGCTACGTGCGTAGCGAGGCCGGCGGAAAGTACGCGCGGGCCGCGCGTAAATAGGGACGGCCGTCGTTATAACGCCCGAGCCGCGCCGCTGTGGCCCCCCCGGCGCTAACAAGCGATCCCGCACTACGCGGCGCAGATTGTTTCCGCGCGTCGCGTCCGTTAATCTTCCCGCATGCCCAAGCACCTCGTTATCGTCGAATCGCCCGCCAAGGCGCGCACCATCGGCCGCTATCTGGGCCGCGATTTTCAGGTACTGGCCTCGTACGGTCACGTGCGCGACCTATTGCCCAAGGAGGGGGCGGTCGATCCCGAACGTGGTTTCGCCATGAATTATCAGCTGATCGAGAAGAACCAGAGGCACGTCGATTCCATCGCCGCGGCGATGCGCAAGGCCGATGCGCTGTATCTGGCCACCGACTTGGACCGCGAGGGCGAGGCCATTTCCTGGCACATCACCGAGATCTTGCAGGCGCGCGAGGCGCTGGATGCCAAGCCCGTGTATCGCGTGGTGTTTCACGAGATCACCCAGCACGCGATCAGCGAGGCCATGGCCCATCCGCGTGCGGTTTCACTGGAGTTGGTGAATGCCCAGCAGGCGCGCCGGGCCTTGGATTATCTGGTCGGTTTCAATCTGTCGCCGCTGTTGTGGCGAAAGATCCGCAGCGGTCTTTCCGCGGGCCGCGTGCAAAGCCCGGCGCTGCGCCTCATCGTCGAGCGCGAGGAGGAGATCGAGGCCTTCAAGCGCCAGGAGTATTGGACCATCGAGGCGGATCTACGCCAGACCGGCCAGGCGTTTCCAGCGCGGCTCACCACCTATGCCGGGGAGAAGCTCAAGCCCTTCAGCATCGAGAACGGCGAGCAGGCCGAGCGCATGCGCAGCGCATTACTGGCGGCGGTCGACGGGCGGTTGCCGGTCACGGCGGTGGAAAAGAAACAGCGCAAGCGCCAGCCCGCGGCGCCCTTTATTACCTCGACGTTACAGCAGGAGGCGGTCCGCAAGCTGGGATTTACCGCTCAGCGCACCATGCGCGTCGCCCAGCAGCTCTACGAAGGTATCGACATCGGCAGCGGGGCGGTCGGCCTTATCACCTATATGCGTACCGACTCGGTGAGCCTGGCCGGCGAGGCCGTTCTGGAAATGCGCCAGTTCATCGGCCAGCGCTACGGCGAGCGTTTCGTGCCGCGCCAGCCCCGCGTGTACAAGACCAAGGCCAAGAACGCACAAGAGGCGCACGAGGCCATCCGTCCGACCTCGATCCTGCGGCTGCCGGAGACGCTGCGCGGGCATTTGAGCGAGGAGCAGAACAAACTCTACGAGCTCATCTGGAAGCGTGCCCTGGCCAGCCAGATGGTCGATGCCATCATCGACACGATGGCGGTCGATCTGGCCTGCGGCGAGGGCAACCGCTTTCGCGCTACGGGTTCCACCGTGAGCGACCCGGGCTTCATGAGCGTGTATCGCGAGGACCGGGACGATGCCGCCGCGAACGACGGCGATGAGCAGGCCTTACCGCCGCTCAAGGTCGGTGATTGGGTTCCGCTGCAGGGGATCGACGCGCTGCAACACTTTACCGAGCCGGCGCCCCGTTATACCGAGGCCAGCCTGGTCAAGACCCTGGAGGAATACGGGATCGGCCGCCCCTCGACCTACGCGAGCATCATCTCCACCTTGCAGCAGCGCGAATACGTCACGCTGGAGAAGAAGCGCTTCCAACCCACCGACGTCGGACGCGTCGTGAATCGTTTCCTCACCGAGCACTTCACCAACTACGTGGACTATGGATTTACCGCGCGCCTCGAGGACGAGCTCGATGCCGTCTCGCGCGGCGAGAAGGAGTGGGTGCCGGTCATGGACAAGTTCTGGAAGGAGTTCAAACCCTTGGTCGACAATAAATTCGAGACCGTCTCGCGCCGCGATGCCACCCAGGAACTGCTCGACGAGAACTGCCCGAAATGCGGCAAACCGCTCGCCACGCGGCTGGGGAGACGCGGCCGATTTGTCGGTTGCACCGGTTATCCGGATTGCGATTTTACCCGCAGCCTGGACGGGGACGGCGGCACGCCGCGGGCGGCCGCCGAGGTAGTGGCCGGTCGCAGTTGTCCGGAGTGCGATGCGCCGCTCGTGATGCGCCAGGGGCGCTTCGGCCCCTTCGTCGGTTGCAGCACCTATCCCAAGTGCCGCTACATCGAGCCCTTGGATCCGCCCAAGGATACCGGCGTGCAATGCCCGGAGTGCCACAAGGGCAGCCTGCGCGAGCGCAAGTCCAAGCGCGGTAAGGTGTTCTACTCCTGTTCCGGTTATCCCAAGTGCCGCTACGCGATCTGGAACCTACCGATTGCCGAGCCTTGTCCGGCCTGTCATTGGCCGATCCTGACCCTCAAGACCACCAAGCGTGACGGCGCCACGAAGGTCTGCTCGCGTAAGGAGTGCGGGCACAAGGAACGCGTCGGTGATGGACAACAGCAGCGCCCGGCAGCAAAACGGCGCAAGTCAGCGAGCGCTTAGCGGCCGCTGCGCGCCTATGCCCATCCATGCCTGGCAGGTCCGGCGCGCCGCGCGCGTGGTGGCCAATGGGGGCGTCATCGCCTATCCCACCGAGGCGGTCTACGGGTTGGGCTGTGATCCACTCTGCGAGGCCGCCGTGCGCCGGATCTTGGGCCTCAAACGCCGCTCGATGCGCAAGGGTTTGATCGTGATCGCGGCCAGCCTGGAGCAGCTCGAGGCCTATATCCGGTTTCCGAACGCTTCCGCCCGCCGGCGGGTGGTGGCGAGCTGGCCCGGAGCGGTCACTTGGGTGATACCCGCGCGTCCCCGCGTCCCCGTCTGGCTTACCGGCGGGCGGCGCAGCCTGGCGGTGCGGGTGAGCGCGCATCCCGTGTGCCGGGGACTCTGTGCGGAGGTTGGACCACTGGTATCCACCAGTGCGAATCCGGGCGGTTGCGCGCCGGCGCGCACGGCCCAGCGCGTGCGCGCCTATTTCGCCGCGGCGCTGGATTATATCGTGCCCGGAGCGAGCGGCGGATACTTGCTGGTGAGCGAGATCCGCGTTTTGGAATCGGGCCAGGTCCTGCGTGCGGGGGGCATCTGAACGGTCAAGGGTCGATTGCGTTGACTTTCCATATGGAATTTCTGAAAATCGCCTGCTTTCCTTCGGAGGGGTACCCAAGCGGCCAACGGGGGCAGACTGTAAATCTGCTGGCTCATAGCCTACGTAGGTTCGAATCCTACCCCCTCCACCGGTCGGGGCCGAGTACTAAGGCATGATCCAGCGGGTGTAGTTCAATGGTAGAACCTCAGCCTTCCAAGCTGACGGCGCGGGTTCGATTCCCGCCACCCGCTCCAGATAGCGATGCCCATATAGCTCAGTCGGCAGAGCACTTCCTTGGTAAGGAAGAGGTCACCGGTTCGATTCCGGTTATGGGCTCCAGTTTTGATTTTGATTACCTTATGAATAGCGCTGTCAGTGACTGAGAAAACCCTAGCGGAGAGCGAGCGATGTCCAAGCCAAAATTCGAGCGAACCAAGCCGCATGTCAACGTAGGGACGATTGGGCACGTGGATCATGGCAAGACGACCTTGACGGCGGCCTTGACGATGGTGATGTCGAAGCGGTTTGGTGGCGAGGTCAAGGCCTACGATCAGATTGACAACGCCCCCGAGGAGAAGGCGCGGGGCATTACCATTGCGACCGCGCACGTGGAGTATCAGAGCGAGAAGCGGCACTATGCGCATGTGGACTGTCCCGGGCATGCCGACTACGTCAAGAACATGATCACCGGTGCGGCGCAGATGGACGGGGCCATTTTGGTGGTATCGGCGGCGGACGGTCCGATGCCGCAGACGCGCGAGCACATTCTTTTAGCGCGGCAGGTGGGCGTGCCGTACATCGTGGTGTACATGAACAAGGCGGACATGGTGGACGATGCGGAGTTATTGGAGCTCGTTGAGATGGAGGTGCGCGAGTTGTTGGACAGTTACAAGTTTCCCGGCGACAAGACCCCGGTCATTGTGGGCAGCGCCTTGCAGGCGCTGGAGGGCGATACCGCCGAGCTCGGTGTGCCGTCCATCGAGAAGCTGGTGGCGGCCATGGACGAGTACATTCCGGTGCCCGAGCGGGCCATCGACCAGCCGTTTCTCATGCCGATTGAGGACGTCTTTTCCATCTCCGGCCGCGGCACCGTCGTGACCGGCCGGGTCGAGCGCGGCAAGGTCAAGGTGGGCGAAGAGGTAGAGATTATCGGCATCCGGGCCACCCAGAAGACCACCTGCACCGGGGTGGAGATGTTTCGCAAGTTGCTCGACGAAGGCCAGGCCGGCGACAACGTCGGCGTGCTGCTGCGGGGCACCAAGCGGGAAGAGGTCGAGCGCGGTCAGGTCTTGTGCAAGCCGGGGAGCGTGACGCCTCACACCCACTTCGAGTCGGAGGTCTACGTGTTATCCAAGGAAGAGGGCGGGCGGCACACGCCGTTTTTCAGCAACTACCGGCCGCAGTTTTTCTTTCGGACCACCGACGT
>JBOIDW010000221.1:0-6492 GCA_050740655.1 Gammaproteobacteria bacterium
GGCCATGCCAGCAGCCCCAACGAGGTGTTGCAACAGGTCCTGAGGTGGGGCATGAATCTCATCGAGGGCAAACCGATGGTGGCTTACGATGAGTAACTCCGGGAGATCCGCGGCTACGGTCGGCCAAGCGCGAATTATAGCGGTAGCCTGAGATATAGGAACGGTGAGATCCGGTGAATGTAACAGACCAAACGAATAAAATTGCGCCAGCACCGCCTTCGGCGATGGCAACGACTGACTTATCCGGGCTTAGCGATCACAGCTGTTTTCTGCTCTATTCGATTAGCTATCCGGACCGGGGGTTTCCACTCGAGCTTGACCTAACGCTTGGGAATCTTCTCGCCCCGCCAGCGCGCGATAAACCGTCGATTTCTGACAATGACCAGCAAGAGCGGCTGGATGCGCGGCATAAGGCAATGGCTTGGCTGACGCCGGACGCCCGCGAAGCATTGTCGGATAGTCAGCGGAAAGATAAGGTCTGGCAGCCTGCGTTATTGGAAGTAGGAACGGATCTGCATCCGCACATTCGCCGACTGCTGGGTGAAGTAGGCGTGGCGGAGGGCGAATCACCTGCGCAGACTTTCCGCTTAAGCGATTCGGCGCTGCGCCTGGTGCAAGGGGAGTTGCCGCGCTACCCACAGTACATGCCCAAGGAAGAGCGCCGACCCAAAGTGCTGAGCATGAAGTTTTGGGCTGCGGCGCAAGAGCGGCTGGCGGCTCGGTTTGGGCCGGGAGCGCCGGATACGCTGGGCATGCATGTCGAACAGTTCCGCTTGATCGTGTTCCACACCGGTATTGGCGTCATGATCGTCGAGGTTACCTTCCATCACCTCGACAGCGCACCGCTACATCCCTATTGGCTGGTCGAGGCCGTCAACAGCCTGGCGCGGTTCAATACACTATGCTGGTTTAGGGGTGGAAAAGACAGCGATGAGCGACGGCTAAAAGAGCTGGAGGGTGCAGATACGTTCACGCTCGGCAGTATCGTGCGTACCCTCAGCGGTACGGGAGATATCGGCGAACAGGCACGGCGGGTGTTTACCGCCTCCTACGTGCAGTTTGATCAAGCGCCTGACCCCGCGGCTGCACGGCGCTATGCCATCCAGCTCGCCCGCCACTACACGGATCACTATCACATGGCCGCGGGGATGCAGGGCGTGCGGTTCGTAGCTGATTTCGAGAATATACTCCACGCCCTGACTATCGAGGGTAGCGCCACGCTGGTTGACCTGACGCCACCCCGTGGGCTAACTACGCCAGAGTTTCTCAAGCAATTCAAATCCGTTACTTTTAAGCGGCACTATCTACCGGTCCTAGCGCTGGCGTTTCACGAATTCACCACCCTGCTGCACTTGAGCAATGATGCTCGCTTCTGGCCGGCGTTGGTGAATAAAACCAACATTGGCGCACCTGAAACCGATACACTCGGTCGGCTAGAACGTCTACGTAATCAGATTCTGCGTTTCCGGCTCTGCTACCGATTTTCGTATGTCAGCTATGTCAACATGCACAATACGGTTAACAAGGCGCTGCGTGAGGCCTTTGGTTTGGACCACATGCTGCACGAGCTGGGTCAGGACACGGCAGAGATCACAGCCTATTTGGAACAGGTGATTAGTAAACAAACGGCGCACAAGTTCCGTTTAATGAGTGCCGTGGGTGCTGCCGGTCTTGGCTTTTTGACCACGCTTGCCATCGTCAAGGAAGGATTAGAAGTCGCTCCGATCGTGAGCCACAAAACTGCGGGGGTCGTCGCCGCGGGCATTAGCTTGCTGGTCGCCATCGTTTCCGGCCGGGTGACCTGGGCGAAAACCGGCTACCCTCACGTCGACGAGCACGGCCATGGACTGATGCATCACGCTCTCGAAGAGCATGTCAAGCACGTGGTGCTAAAAGACAAGTGCTGATATACGAATCATGCGTATATTGCTCTGTAGAAAGACCGTGGTGATGGGGACAATACTACTATCACCAGGCTCGGGTAACGCTTGATTGACATACGGATCGGTATCGCGCGTATCGCAGGTAACAAATGGATCCGGATTGTAGCGCAGAACGCATCAGCCTCCTCGACTCGCACCCTGACATCCGGCATGAACACCGCCGAGGAGCGGGGAACGCAACCCGCTGGCCGCATAGGGCACTCGTATTATGCGTATCCCGTACGCCAACCAGCGCTGCAACCGCGCCCGCGGCCTCGACGGCGCGTAGGCGCACGGTTATAGCCGTTGCCGATGGTTCTCCGTAAATAGCCGCAAACGGTACAGCCGCCACGGGGCGTCGTCTTGTGCCTTGCACATGCCGTATCGAAACGCCGGCAACATGGCCGGCAGGTCGAAGCGCAGATCGCTAAACCATACGCAGGTCCGCCGCTTACCGCGGTCGACCCGATACAGCGCGGGGAGCACGGCGAAGGCGCGAAACCCCGCGAAACCCGGCTGCGACCATACCGAGCGCGCCAGTCGTGCGGTCTCCGCGTCTTGGCCGTAGCGGTGGATGATCCTCCAGCTTAACGCGCCGGCGCTGCGATAGGCGGCGCGTGTGGTCGGGAACCACCAGCCCCCGGGGGACCACGCCGGCGCAGGGCGAAACAAGGCGAGATGGGTCTCGTGGTAGACGTTGCCCTGGGCCAGGATGAGCTTCCAATTGAAGGGGGAAAAGGGCTGCGGTAAGGCCATGACCTCGGCGTCTCGCAGGCCGGCGTGGCGCGCATAGCCCTCGGCGATCGCTAGCGCCTGCGCCCGGAGCAGGCCCTGGGTGCAGACATAGCCGAGCAGCATGGCCAGGGCGGCTAGCGCTGCCTTGCGCGATCGCCAGCGCACGGAAAGTCCCAACCCGAGTACGATGATCGCCGTGAAATACGGATCGATGACGAAGGTCACGGGCCAGGCATAGCGCTGCATCGCGATGGGCGCCAGCACCTGCGTCCCGTAGGCGGTGATGAGATCCCCGCCGATGTGTATCCCGATCCCCAGCAGGCAGACCGGATAGAACTCCCGCCAGGATCGTTCCGAGCGGGTGACCCTCGCGCTAGGCCAGGCCAGCAGTGCCGCCCACAGCGGCATCAAGACGAGCGAGTGGGTCCATCCCTGATGCAGATTGAGATAGACCAAGGGATCGGCCCAGTGGACGACATAATCGATGTCGGGAAAGGCAGCGGCCAGGAATCCCGCCACCCCGCGCTCGCGTTGCGTCAGCGTTATGCCCCGCCCGGCCGCGCTCGCAAGCAAAGCACCGCTCAAGCCGTGGGTGAGCGTGTCCAAGGAATCGGCTCAGAGGGTGGGGATGAACACGCTGCGCCATAGGCCGCTCAGCGCCGGAGCAGCCACAGGACCAAGCTCACCAGCAGGCTTATCAAGATACAGGTAACGATCGGGATATAGAGTTTGAAGCCGGCGCGCTCGATGACGATATCGCCCGGCAGGTGCCCCAATCCGAGCTTGGCGATCCAGGGCCACGCGAGGCCGACTAGCACCAGCACCAACCCAATCCCGATCAAGGTCCGGGACATGGCTTAGGACAGCTCCTCGATGCCGCTATCGCCTGCGATCAGCAACAAGTCCGCGGGACGGCGCGCGCAGATCCCGTTGGCCACCACGCCGGGGATGGCGTCGATCTCGGCCTCGAGCCTGGCCGGCTCCAGGATCCGGAGATCGAATACGTCGAGTATGACGTTGCCGTTATCCGTAACGAATCCACTGCGATAGTCGGGGCGTCCACCGAGCCGCGCGAGCTGCCGGGCCACGTAGCTTCTCGCCATCGGGATCACCTCCACGGGCACGGGGTGTTGGCCGAGCCTCTCGACCAGCTTGGAGTCATCGGCGATACAAATGAAGCGACGGCTGGCCGCGGCGACGATCTTCTCGCGGGTATGCGCCCCGCCGCCGCCCTTGATGAGATGCAGATACCGGGTCGCCTCGTCGGCGCCGTCGATGTAGACGGCGACCTCGTTGACGTCATTCAGCTCCAGCAAATCAATTCGATATTGTTTAAGCAAGGCCTCGGTGGCCTTCGAGCTGGCCACCGCCCCGGCGATGTCGTAGCGCTTGTGTGCCAGTTGCTCGATGAAGTAATTGGCCGTGCTGCCGGTCCCGACACCGACCACGCTGCCGGTCTCGACGTAGCGCAGCGCGGCCTCGGCGACACGGCGCTTTTTCTGATCTTGGCTGCTCACTTATACGATCCGAGGACCGGTGGTATCTTATGCGGCATGCTCGACCGCTATCTCAAGCTCATCTTGACGGCCCGCGTCTATGACGTGGCCAGGAAAACCCCGCTAGACCCTGCCCACGAACTGTCACGCCGGCTCGGCAACCGCGTATGGCTCAAACGCGAGGACATGCAGCCGGTATTCTCCTATAAACTCCGCGGTGCCTACAATCGCATGGCGCACCTGACACCGGAGGAGCGCCGCCGCGGCGTGATCGCGGCTTCGGCCGGCAATCATGCCCAAGGCGTGGCGCTGGCCGCACAACGTCTCGGCATCGCGGCGCTCATCGTCATGCCCAAGACCACCCCCGACATCAAGGTGTCGGCGGTGCGGCGGCTGGGTGCGGAGCTCGTATTGCACGGGAACACCTATGACGATGCCTGCGACTACGCACACCGTCTGGAGGCCGAGCGTGGCCTCACCTTTGTGCATCCCTACGACCATCCGCTGGTCATCGCCGGCCAAGGCACGGTAGGCAAGGAGATCGTGGAGCAGCGCTCGGGCGAGATCGACTCGATCTTCGTCCCGGTCGGCGGTGGGGGACTGATCGCCGGCATAGGCGCCTACGTCAAGCAATTGCTGCCGGCGGTACGGATCATCGGCGTGGAGTCGGACGAGGCGCCGAGCATGAAGCGGGCGCTGGAGGCGGGAGAGCGCGTGGTCCTGGAGCAGGTCGGGATCTTCGCCGACGGGGCGGCGGTGCGCCAAGTGGGCGAGGAAACGTTCCGCATCGCGCGCCAGTGCGTGGACGAAGTACTGCTGGTCAGCAATGACGAGATCTGTGCTGCGGTCAAGGATACCTTTGAGGATACGCGCTCGATCCCCGAGCCGGCCGGGGCACTGGCCTTGGCCGGGCTCAAGCAATACGTCGCGCGCGAGCGGCCCAGCGGCCAAGACCTGGTCGCTATATTCAGCGGCGCCAACGTGAATTTCGATCGCCTGCGCCACATCGCCGAGCTGGCCGAGCTCGGCGAGCAGCGCGAGGCCCTGCTGGGCGTGACCATTCCCGAACGGCCGGGCAGCTTCCGCGCCTTTTGCCATGCCTTGGGGCCGCGTTCCATCACCGAGTTCAATTATCGTTATGCCGACAGCCGCGCGGCCCAGGTGTTCGCGGGCGTCCAGCTCCGCCACGGCGTTGCGGAAAAGAACGGCCTCATCGCCTTGCTCGCGGAGAAGGGCTATTCGGTCGTCGACCTCTCCAGTAACGAGATGGCCAAGCTGCATATCCGTTACATGGTCGGCGGCCACGCCGGCAGTCTGCAAGACGAGCTACTCTACCGCGTGGAGTTTCCGGAGCGCCCCGGGGCCTTGTTGCATTTCTTGAATGCCCTGGGCGAGCGCTGGAACATCAGCCTGTTCCATTACCGCAATCACGGTGCGGCCTACGGACGGGTCCTGATCGGTATACAAGTCCCTCAGGACCAACGCCTCGAGCTGCGCCGCTTCATGGCCTCTATCGGACTCTCGCACGCGGAGGAGACCGAGAACGCCGCGTACGCCTTGTTCTTGGCATGATCCCGACAATCACCCCCCTGGGCCGGGGTGGAGCGCCGGCCGCCTATGCGAGATGAGACCCTGCGCGAGGCCGTATGCGCCGCGGCCCGCGAGCTGTACGCGGCCGGCCTCAACGAGGGCACGGCAGGCAACGTCGGGGCCCGTTCGGGCTCGGGATTCATAGTCACGCCGAGCGGCTTCCCCTATCAGGATCTGGAACCGCGGTACTTGGTCGAGTTGAGTCCGGACGGGGCGGTGCTGGACGGGACGCTCAAGCCCTCCAGCGAGTGGCGCATCCACCGGGATATATTCGCGCAGCGAGCGGAGGTCGCCGCCGTGGTGCATACCCATTCGCCTTATGCGACGGCGCTCGCCTGCTGCCGCCGCGGGATCCCGGCCTTGCACTATATGATCGCCCTGGCCGGTGCTCAGGTGATCCCGTGTACGCCGTATGCGCCTTTTGGAACCCAGTTACTCTCCGATCAGGTGCTGGAAGGCCTCATGGGGCGCCGTGCCTGCCTCATGGCCAACCACGGTATGACGGCGATCGGCGAGGACCTCGCGGGCGCGGTACGCTTGGCGCGTGAGGTAGAATACCTGGCACGAGTGTACTTACTGGCGCTCCAGATCGGTGGGCCCGTCGTGCTGGATGCGGCGCAGATGCAGGACGCACAAGAACGCTTCGAGACCTATGGGCGCCGCGGCAGTGCCGCGGGCGCTGATGGCGTTTAGGGATCCGCCAGGCATTCGAAGGATCCGGTCGGGAGCAGGCGAGTCTGTTCTTCACC
>JBOIDW010000222.1:0-2795 GCA_050740655.1 Gammaproteobacteria bacterium
GGAGTAACGATACGGCGGCCCGCCTCGGGGGGGATGAGTTCGTCATCCTCCTCGAACACATTGCCCATCCCGAGGACGCGGCGCGGATCGCCCGCAAGCTCCTCCAGGCCCTGGCCGTGCCCGTGGAGCTCGGGGGGGAGCCGGTCACCGTCTCCGCGAGCGTGGGCATCAGTGTCTACCCCGATAATGGGCGCGCTCGAGAGGCGCTGCTCAAGGCCGCGGACACGGCCATGTACTGCGCCAAGGCGCAAGGGCGCAACCGCTACTGTTTCTACACCGAAGAGCTGGCGGCGCGGGCGGCCGAGCGCCTGAACATCGAGCAGGGGCTGCGGGGCGCGCTCGCTGCCGAGGGCCTGGTGCTCTACTACCAGCCGCAGGTGGCATTGAGCGACGGCGCCCTCACCGGGGTCGAGGCGTTAGTACGCTGGCAGCATCCCCAGCACGGCCTGATCATGCCGGATCGCTTCATCGCGATCGCCGAGGAGAGCGGGATCATCGAGCCGCTCGGCCGCTGGGTTCTGTTCACGGCCTGCGCGCAGGCCGTGGCGTCCCGGCGCACGGACGGGCTGCCGCTCCGTCTGTCCGTCAACGTCTCGGCCCGGCAGCTCGCCCGCGACCACTTCGAGGACGACGTGCGCGAAGCACTCGCCGAGAGCGGCCTACCGGCCTCCCAACTGGAGATCGAGATCACCGAAAGCACCTTGCAGGTCATCGAGCACAGCCGGCACCTCCTCGAAGCGCTGAAGGCCCTGGGGGTCTCGATCGCGATCGATGACTTCGGGACCGGCTACTCCTCGCTCAGCGTCCTCAAACACCTGCCGATCGACCGGATCAAGATCGACCAGTCCTTCGTGCGCGACATCCCGGGCGACGCCGATGACGTGGCGATCGTCGAGGCCATCGTCAGCCTGAGCCGGACACTGAGGCTCTGCGTCATCGCCGAAGGGGTGGAGACCGAGGGACAGCTTGCCATCCTGCGCCGCCTCGGTTGCGAGGAAGGCCAGGGCTATCTGTTCAGCCGACCCTTGCCTGAGCTACAAAGCCTCTCGAGCGGGGAACGGCCGTGGGCGCAGCTGCTGTGGGGCTGAGGTGTTGGGAGCCATACGGATCGAAGGACAGCCAATCCATTGCTTTCCTGGTCCGTTGCCTGCGCGTCACCTTGCGTCGGCGACTTGTTACTTTAGCGCCCGGCCAGCGCGGGGGTTGGCGCACCGCCTGTCCGATAAGGTATAACCCGGAGCGTGAAAAAACCCTATGCATCCGCCGCCTGCCCGATCCCGGCGGGTTTTTTACGTCATCCTGCACATCTTCTAGCATTGGGGTTTGGCACAGGATGTGCGCCAATAGCACCGGGTACCGCCGGAACGGTTCTTGGGGTTCTGGTGTACCTGGCGTTGCAAGCCGTCCCGGTACTGTGGTATTTAATGGCGACGGTGGTTCTGTTCGGTGTCGGTGTGCTCGTATGCCACCGCGCGGCCGAGGCCCTGGGGTCGCACGACCATCCCGCGATTGTTTGGGACGAAGTGGTCGGTTACCTGGTGGCCATGACGGCGGCGCCCGACGGTTGGGCTTGGACGCTGTTTGGGTTCGTGTTGTTTCGAGCCTTTGATATTTTCAAGCCCTGGCCGATTCGAACCATCGATGCGCGCGTTTCGGGGGGAGTGGGCATCATGCTTGATGATGCCGCTGCGGGGCTTTACGCCTTTTTAGTCATGCAGGTGAGCGGATATTTGACGCACTAGACGCCGTATCTGCCTTAATACGAGAACTAGAATCCTATGGCGCATAACCCTCTCAGCCCGGTACTTGCGAGTTTGGTGGTGCTGTTTTTCGTACCTCAGGCGCATGCCGATGTCTACAAATACGTCGATAACTACGGCCGCGTCTACCTCACCGACCGGCCAAGCCATTCTGGCTATAAACGCATTGTCCGGACCTGGAAAGGCTGGACGCTGCCCTCGGGCGCGGGATATGCCGATAGCGGGAAGAATCGCAGACTTTACGCGCCCGCTATCGCCCAGGCGGCCCTCCGGTATAGGCTCCCTCACGCCTTGTTGCATGCCGTGATCAAGGCCGAATCGGCTTACAATCCCATAGCGGTTTCGTCCGCCGGCGCGGTGGGGCTCATGCAGCTCATGCCCGATACGGCGCTACGCTACGGCGTCATCAACCGTAAGGATCCCATCGCGAATTTGAGCGGCGGGTCGCGTTATCTCCGCGATCTCATGGGCATGTTCAGGAATAACCTGGTGCTCGCGCTCGCGGCCTATAACGCCGGTGAAAATGCCGTGATCCGCTATGGTCACAAGATCCCGCCCTACCCAGAGACCCAGACCTACGTGCGGCGCGTGCTGCAATACTATAAGCAATACCAGCTTTCGATGAGCGGGTGAGAGCTTGTGGCTAAGTCTACTGCGCTCCTCCTTGAGCAGGTCCAGTGTGTTGCCGACCCGCTCGTAGTTGGTGATGGCCATCGGCTTACGATCCGGTGGGAGTGATGAGCGGGATCGGTTCGCGCCTGTGCTTTCTGTAGATGGCGAAGTCCGAATCCAGGGTGCATACCGCGTGATCGTCGAAGGTCTCCGCCATCCGCACCAGACACGCGTCGGCTAGGGACATCGGTATGTCACGGTATTTTTCGCGCCGCACTCGCAGCTGGCCGATCTCGCCAGTGAGCGCGAACTCCACTTTCAGAAGCTCTCGACCATCTCCAGCATCGCGTCCTGACCGCGTGGCAGACTGCGCAGCAGGTGCCAGGATTCGGCCAGGACTGCTTCGCATAGCAGCCAAGGCAG
>JBOIDW010000223.1:0-2045 GCA_050740655.1 Gammaproteobacteria bacterium
GTAAACTCCTGACCTGCAACGATGCCGACGAGGGTTACCAACGGGACTATAATCGTCGTTAAGTTCACCAAAAGTGGATCCTTGGCACCGTATCAGGGCATGCCAATGAAGCGACCCACGGAAGGCACACCAGCCGCGTTAAGGATGAATAGCATGTAGGGGCCGGGCGGAGCGATGTTGCCGTCGAGGGGCGCCGTAACGTGGATTCGGCCCGGATCGCGGCCGGTGATCGGCAACTTGATGTACCGCTGGCCGGCATCCGTGTGGTGGGTCATGGCACATGGCCGCATCAGCACCACGGAATCGATGTTGGCGGCATCAGGCGTGTCGATGTCGATCGCCGCCCCATAGGCCACGCTCGCCGGCGCGCCGGTAATTGTCGGCCGGGGTCCACGCATCAGGTAAGATGGTGTGAAGATTTCGAGGTAGCGCTGATCGCGAGCCGGGGCTCCCCCGAGCGTCGGATCGACTCCACCCGCCGTGAGAATGCGTCCGTCTGGAAGCAGCACCGCGATAGAGTGGTACTGCCGGGGATGGGCCATCGGTGCGGTGACCGACCATGTGTTTGTAGCAGGATGGTAAATCTCGCAAGGAAGGACCGGCTGCGGATCAGTACTCCACTTGCCGTTCCTTTGGCCGCCGACCGCCAAGATCGTGCCGTCCGGCAAAAGCACGCCGCTTACGTTCCCGCGCGGGTAGTTCATGTCCGCGGGCGGCACTCGCTGCCAGGCGGGGACGGGCGAGAGCCGAGTGACGTCAATCCGCTCGCAGCTCTGCGGATTCCGGCTGGTAGGAACTCCTGTCACGCCGCCGCCGAAGATTGTGATAATCGCCGAGGGCGGAGAGACAGTGGTGTCGATCTGGAGTACCGCGGTCCCCTCCTGCCGGTCGAAGAACTGCTGCTGGCCCAGGTTAATCCAGGACCCGGCATTTGGTCCGGTGAACCGCAAATAGGCGGTCTGCGTGCCGGCCGCGGAGGCCCATCCTGCGCGAGAATAGAACACCTCGCCGCTCGGCAGCAGGTGCAGGCTCGGATAGAGTTCTGGAAACTCGTGATCCCCGCCCGCCACAGCGGTCCATTTGTTTGTACCGGGGTCGTAGATCTCGATGGGCGCGGCTCCGTGCAAACCGGAGACGGCGAGAATGCGCCCGTCGCTCAACGTGAGTAGGGTGGGGTACCAGCGCTCCCTCGCCATGTCGGCGGCCACGCCGGCGGCGGTCCAGGTCCCAGATGTTGGACTTGAAGTAAAGATGTGGGCGGACTTCACCGCACCGAAAGGCGCGCCGCCCGCCACCAGCAGCCGCCCGTCGGCCATCCAGGCGTGGCCGCTGCAGAACAGATCCTGATCGTATGCCTGGGCAGTGAAGGTGTTAAATTCCGGGTCGAACACGCGCGATTCATTCGGGTAGCCAGCCTCCGCCCCACCGGAATAGAGCAACACCTTGCCGGTGGGCAATACTCCCGCATGGACGACGAAGACGGGCGAATCGGGCAGGCTCTCCCATTGTCCGGTATCGTCTCCGCCGCAGATGTGATGATCGATCTTGGGGCATTCATTTTTTTCCGTGCACTCAGGCAGGTGAAATCCAAGCTGCTTCTCAGTCTCCGCTGTGACCTCCACCTCCTGCACGGCCCGCACGAGCGCCGCCATGCCCTGCATCATGTGCATCTCCACGTGGCAGTGAACCAGGAAGTCTCCGCACAGCTTGACCTTCTCGCAGTCAGGGTCGGGCCAATCCTGCGAAGGATTGGAGGGGTCCTGCCCGCTGTTGTTGGACTGCGAGCCACTGCCCGAATGGCCGGAATTTCCGTGCGTATGCCCGTGGCTGCCTTCGCCATAGTGTGAGTGATGATCGCAGTCCGGAAGGAGGATCACGGGCGGAACGATCGTATCGACGCAGAAGGACTCCGCCGGTCCGAGGCTGCGGGTGTCCATGATCTCATCGCCCACCTTGAATCGCTGGCCGTGCGGGTGGAAGTTGTGCCACTGCTCGCCCAGGTCGAGGTTGAACACATACCAGCGAATCCGCTTGCCGGATTCGGC
>JBOIDW010000224.1:0-19761 GCA_050740655.1 Gammaproteobacteria bacterium
ACGCCTCAAGCCGTGTTTGCCGTCCCTGTCCCAGGTCGTGGTCCGGGAGACCTGTACGGCCGGATGTATCTACCGCGGGGAGCCGTAACCCCCCGCGGTGGTGTGCTAGCGGGGCGCATGACGCCCCTAGGTGGGCACGACGGCGGTCAATAGACCACGTTATGACCGCGGTTGCGCATGCAATTGCTATAGGCGCCCTTGTAAGTTTGCTCCGAGCGATAACCCTGGTGGGCTGCTCCCCCGAGCCCGCCCGCCGCCGCACCTATTGCGGCTCCGGTACCGGGACTGCCTACTGCCGCTCCGATGGCCGCGCCGCCCGCAGCCCCGACCAGGCCACCGATCAACCCTCCCGTTACGGACTCTCTAGCGGTGCCGCCGGAGGCCTGTTCCGCAAGGTATCGACAGTCGGCCATGTCCCGCGAGAGATTCCCCGCGTTTGGATCGCCATAGGTATCCACCGTGGGTGTCCAGCCGGTTTGGCTGGCGCAACCGGAAAATCCCACCGATGCAACGATGATCAGGATAGGAACAGAAAAATTGCGCATGTTTCAATGATCTCCATCAGGCTATAGTGATAGTAATGGCGAGAATGCTCGGATGTACCAACGCCCGGCGGTTCGACAAGCCGCGACGAACAGGGTTCAGAAGCGGCCTTCCTGTTGCCCACGGGCTAGGCGGTCTTGAGCGTGTAATACTGGAGCGAGGCGGCAAAGTCCTGCAAGGCCCGGATGCCTGTCTCCTCGGCCTGTCTGCACCACTCCTGCAAGGCACGCAACAGGCTTTCATGGGTGGCGGTGCGTTCCTCCCACAGCCGCTGCAGCTCCAAACGGAATTGATATACGACCTCCAGCGCCCGGCTATGCGCCAGCGCCGACTGCAAGCGCAGCTTTGCCCGCTCATCCAGGAGGGAGCCCTCCCGGCTTAGCAGCCGCCGGGTGCGCTTCAGGACCGAGCGCACCGGGGCTTCGGCCTTTCTCAGTTCTTCTTGGTGCACGGGTTTGACGACCTCGCGGGCGTAGAGCGCCATGATATGCAGGCGGTTCGCTATCAACGCGCGCACCGTCTCCACGTCGATGACGCTCTTGCCGGGCACCACGCCGAGCCGCGGCGGTAGCTTCTTCACGCGCGCCAGCCTGAGCATTTCCAGGATTCGGATATACATCCAGCCGATATCGAATTCCCACCATTTCGAGGACAGCTTGGCGGAACCGGCAAAGGCATGATGGTTGTTGTGCAGCTCCTCGCCGCCGATGAGGATCCCCCACGGGCAGATGTTTGTGGAGGCGTCGGGGCACTCGTAGTTTCGGTACCCCGAGTAATGCCCCACGCCATTGACGACGCCGGCCGCCCAAAACGGGATCCACATCATTTGCACTGACCAGATGGTAAGCCCAAAAGGTCCGAACATCAGGAGATGAATGGCCAACAAGCTGAGTATGCCGAGCTTCGCATGCGGCGTGTAGAGGTTTCGCTCGACCCAATCGTCGGGGCAGCCATGGCCGTACCGTTCCAGGGTTTCCTGGACTCGGCTGGCGTCGCGGTACAGCTCGGTGCCTTGAAACAATACCTTATTGAGCCCGTGGACCTGCGGGCTGTGCGGGTCTTCGGGCGCTTCGACAAAGGCGTGGTGTTTACGGTGCACCGCGACCCACTGCAGCGTGTTCATGCCGGTCGTGAGCCATAGCCAGAAGCGCAGAAAGTGCGAGGCCGCCGGGTGGAGCTCCAGGGCGCGATGAGCCATGCAACGGTGCAGATAGACCGTCACTCCGATGATGGTGAGATGAGTGAACAGCAGGGTGGCTAGGAAATAGCCCCAAACGGGTACGTCGAGCAGGCCGGTGGCCATAAAGGTCTCCTTAAGGATTCGAGTTTAAACCTGGCAACGAAATCAATACTGGGGCTTCTTACTCAAGCTCAGCACAATCGCGCTGGCGCCCGGCGCTTTTCGGCTAGTGTCAGGATCCGATTCACGCCCCTGTCCCTTCGTTGGACAACGCCGTTTCGCGTTTTCCCCCATCTACGGCGAAACGGCTTGCATGCTAACCGAGAAATTGGCGCAGGTCCATCGGGGATGGATCGAGAATCGGGATATACATGCGAAACGTCCCCGGTCCTTCGCCCCCCGGCAGTGCGAGGGCATAAGTCTCTCTTTTTCAATGGTGTTTTCCATAGCATCGCGCGAGAAATCGGAGGATACTTGAGCCGCTACGCGAGAACTGCGCGGAAATCCAAAGTCCATTAGCCATCAGCTCGCGCCAAGAATCGATCACGAAGCATCCGCAGGGAGAAACCGTTGTGACCCACCACGCCTTTATCTGCTATCACGATCCCAGCGACCGCCGGCTTGCACGTGCCGTGCGAGACGCCTTGCAGCGCTTCGCCCGGGCGTGGAATCGCCGGCGCGCGCTCAAGGTCTTCTGCATGAGCTTAGGGCCGCTCCATTGGCCGCCGCTGTGGCCTCTGCTCGGCGGCTGGGTACGCCGGGTCTTGAACGGCTCGGAACGCCTGATCCTGCTGGCCTCGCCCCCGGCGGCCGGTTCCAAGCGGGTCATGGACGAGATAACCCATTGGCTCGCCAAACCCAGCCCCGTCGAGCAGATGATTCTGGTCTGGACCGACGGCGTGATCGTCTGGAACGCGGCGGCGACCGATTTCGATTGGGAGCAGACCACGGCGCTGCCGCCGATCCTCAAGGGCACGATCAAGGCCAAGCCCCTGATCGTCGACCTGCGCTGGGCGCGTAGCGACGGCGATCTGGCACTGCGCCACACGCGCTTTCGCGGCGCCATGCTCGGACTCGCCGCACGCCTGCACGGCAAGCCTCCCGAGGTCATGGAGTCCGAGGACCTGCGCCAATATCGCCGCACCCGGCGCCTGGTCCGTGCCACGATCATCGGTTTGATCCTGCTGGCAGGGGTGACGAGTTGGCTCGCCTTCCAAGGCGTGTGGGACCGCGCCGGCGTCATGGAGCAGCTCGGCCGGGCGCGCAAGGCCCTGGAGGCGCTGCGCACGGATCAGGAAACGCCGGCGAGCCAGGCGTCGGGGCCAGGCGCGACCTCCGGTGCCGCCGACCGGGCGGGCGGGGCTGTGCCGGGCACAGGCGGTGGTCACTCAGAGCAGCAAAAGCTAATCGCTGCGCGGCTCGCAGCGGACGCTGCTGCGGTGCTCAAGGCGGACAACGGGGCGCGCAGCTTGAGCGCGCTGCTGGCCATCGAGTCACTGCAACGGGCGCCGAGCCCGGAGGCGGATAGGGCCGTGCGTTTGGCGCTCGCGGGGCTCTTCCAACCGACGCTTGCCGTCCGCCATGAGGATCGCATCGCTGGCGTGGCGTTCAGCCCCGATGGCCGCCTCATCGCTAGCGCCGGGGTGGACGGGACGGCGCGTGTATGGGATCGATCCACCGGGAAGGAGTTGTCGCGGGTCAAGCACGCGGCCGCCGTGCAAGCGCTGGCCTTCAGTCCGGATGGGCAACGGCTGGCGAGCGCCGCGGCGGATGGTGCGGTGCTCATCTCCGAGGTCAACAGCGCCAAGGAGCTCCAGCGCTACTCCCACCCGGAAGCGGTATCGGCGCTCGCCTTCAGCCCCGATGGCCGCTATCTCGCCAGTGCCTGCAACGATAAACAGGCGCGCGTGTGGGAGCTCGCACGGTCGCGCGCGCTGCAGGCCTTGGCCCACGACGATCCGGTCTCGGGCGTGGCCTTCAGTCTCGATGGACGTTTTCTTGCCACCGCGAGCGGCGCGCAGGCCACGGTGTGGGACCTGGCGAGTGCTCAAGCGACGATCCGCGTGCAACACGAGGCCCCGGTCAATGGCGTGGTCCTGAGCCCGGATGGCCGCTTCCTGGGCACGGCCGGTATGGACAAGACGGCACGCCTGTGGGACCGGGAGAGCGGTCAGGAAGCCGCGCGCCTTGAGCATACCGCACCGGTGGCCGCAATCGCCTACAGCCTGGACGGGCGCTACCTGGCTACCGCGGCAGGCAATATTGCGCAGCGCTGGGATGCCGCCTCGCGGCGCGAGACCGGCCGGGCTGGCGAGGAACAGTCCATCACCGGAATGGCCTTCAGTCTGGATGGTAACTATCTGGTTACCGCGAGTGCTCGCAGTGCGCGGGTCTGGCGGACCCAGAGTGGCCTGGCCCAGGTCGTCGCCCGGCATGCCGATCTGGTGCAGGCAGTCACGTTCCACCCGCAAGGCGCCGTACTCGCCAGCGGGGGCTGGGACAAGGTGGTGCGCCTGGTCGAGGTCGCGAGCGGCCGCGAGCTGGGTCAATTGGAGCACCTGGGCCTGGTGGAGGCGCTCGCCTATTCACCGGACGGGAAATGGCTCGCCAGCGCGAGTGCCGATCGGGTCCTGCTATGGGATGCGGATAATCGCGTCGAGGTGCTTTCTATGCGCCACGGGGGCAACGTCAAGGCGGTCGCGTACAGCCGCGACGGGGCCTTCATCGCATCGGCCGGTGAGGATGGCGTCGCTCGTGTCTGGTCCAGCCCCGGCGGCGAGGAGGTCGCCAGCCTGGCCCATGATGAGGGGCTATTCGGCGTGGCCTTCAGCGCGGACGGTAAGCAGCTCGCCACGGCCGGTCAAGATGGGTTTGCGCGGATCTGGGACATCCAGGCCGGCAAGGAATTGGCTAAACTGAAACACGAGGGGGCGGTACAAGCGGTAACGTTCAGCCCGGATGGCCAGCGCCTGGCCAGCGCGAGCCTCGATAAGAGCGCCCGGGTCTGGACGGTCGCCGACGGCAAGGAGGTCCTGAAGCTGGCACATGAACAAGCGGTCAAGGCGGTCGCGTTCAATACAGATGCCAAGGTCTTGGCGAGTGCCGGATGGGACAAATCGGTCCACCTTTGGGATACGAGCAGCGGCGCGGAACTGGCGCGGCTCGACCATGAACTTCCGGTGCAAAGCGTTAGCTTCGCGCCGAACGAGCAACGGCTTGCAACGGCCAGCGGCAATACCGTGGCCTTGTGGCCATGGCGGCCGGCGGATCTGGTGGCCGACGCCTGTGCGCGGCTCACGCGTAATCTGAGTCAGGAGGAATGGGCTCGGTATCTCGCAGGCGAGCCGTATCGCGAGACCTGCCCGCGGGGGGCGGAGGCCGCAATCCGATAATTGTGCTCGGCGCGGCCATCCATTACCTTTACCTTCGTGAGGGGATTGGATGCCCACCGGCGAGCGTCGCCGGGAGCAACGAGTAGTCAACCAGCGCGAGAGTCAACTATGCAATTACCTTGGTGGATTTGGGTGGTCGGCGGTATCGGGCTCATGCTGGCCGAGCTCATGGGGCCGACCTTTTTCATCCTCTGGTTCGGGATCGCCGGCGTGCTGGTCGGGTTATTAACCTTGGCCATCAGCATGAGTCTGACGCAGCAAATCAGTCTGTGGACCTTGCTCTCCGTCGTCATGGCAGTGGTCTGGTTCCGCTACTTTCGACCGCCGCAGCGCACCAAGTCGGGCCTCTCCAAGGAGGCGGTCTTGGGCGAGCGAGGGCTCATCACGCGCGAGGTCTCGGAGATGCAGCGCGGCGCGATCCGGTTTCAGAAGCCGGTCCTCGGATCCGATACCTGGACCGTCATAGCCGACGAACGCATCGCCGTCGGGGAGCGTGCCCGCATCGTAGACGTCATCGGGCAGACGCTCAAGGTCGAACACGTCAGATAAATGCACGGGGGAACCCTCTCATGATTGGAACCATTGTCGCCGTTGCCATTTTCATTCTGGTCGTCGTCACGATCGCCAAGCTGGTCACGACCGTGCCGCAAGGCGAGGAGTGGGTCGTGGAACGCCTGGGCCGCTATAGCCGAACCCTGGAGCCTGGCCTGCGCTGGCTCATTCCGTTTTTTGAACGCATCGCCTATCGCGTGACGACCAAGGATCTGATCATGGATATTCCCGAACAGGAGGTCATCACCCGCGACAACGCGGTCATCATCACCAACGCCATCGCCTTCGTGAAGGTGACCGACACCGTCAAGGCGGTGTATGGCATCACCGACTTTCGCATGGGCGTGTCGAACATCACCTCGACCACCCTGCGTGCCATCATCGGCGAGATGGACCTGGACCATGCGTTGTCCTCGCGCGACCAGATCAAGGCGCGGCTCAAGGAGTCGATCTCGGATGACGTCGCCGATTGGGGCCTGACCCTGAAGTCGGTGGAGATCCAGGACATCAAGCCCTCGTCCTCGATGCAGACCTCCATGGAAAAACAGGCCGCAGCGGAGCGAGAGCGCAAGGCGGCGGTGACCATGGCGGAGGGCGAAAAACAGGCCGCTATCCTACAGGCCGAGGCACGGCTGGAGTCCGCCAAGCGCGATGCCGAGGCGCAGGTCACGCTAGCCAGCGGTGCCGCCGAGGCGATCCGCAAGGTCACCGAGGCGATCGGCACCCAGGAGCTGCCGGTGCTGTATCTGCTGGGCGAGCGCTACGTGGCGGCAATGAAGGACCTCGGGAGCGCACCGAACGCCAAGATGATTATCTTGCCGGCCGATCTCCTGCAAAGCCTGCGAGGCCTGCTGGGGCGCACGCGCTAGGCCCGAGCATGGCGCAGTGGCCGGCGATGTTCAAACCCGGTCCGATCCCGGCGGGCCTCGATCGCCGACCGAGGCCCGCGTGTGGCAGTGACGTTGGCCCGGCGCGTCGCGGCGCCGCACCGTTGGGAGGGCCGGCTAAGCGGATTGTGCCGCGGCTTGGGTCATCTTCTGCAACTCACCGCTCTCGTAGAGCTCGAGAACGATGTCACAACCGCCGACCAGCTTGCCGTCGATGAAGACCTGCGGAAAGGTCGGCCAGCTCGAGTAACCCGGCAGCGTTTGCCGCACCTCCGGCTCGGCCAGCACGTCGACGTGCGCGAACTCCGCGCCGCAGGCCCTGAGCGCCTCGGTAGTCCGCATGGAAAAACCGCATTGCGGGAAATCCGGTGTCCCCTTCATGAAGATGACGATGCGATTGCCGTCGATGACCTGTTGGATCCGCTGCATGACGTCCATAGTGATAACACCCTTATCTGTAGCCATTCGATGGCGCCAGTGTAGTCGCTGCGCACTCGTCTGTCCAAGTACCCTCGCTACCCGCAACACCTGCACATGAACGACCTCAAGACCGATCTCAAAGTCCTATGCTCCCGCCATTTCGCACCCTGGCTGGCTCAAGAGGATATCTCCCTGGCCTTCAGCACCTACCAAAGCGGCAAGCTGTTCCTACTCGGCCGCAAGCCGGAATGCGAGCTGGCGGTCTTCGAGCGCACCTTCAATCGCTGTATGGGCCTGTGGGGAGACGGCGAGACACTCTGGGCCAGCACCGCCTTTCAGTTGTGGCGCTTCGACAACGTGCTGGCCCCGAGCCAGACCGAGCAGGGCTATGATCGCCTGTTCGTCCCGCGGGTGGGCTATACCACCGGGGACCTTGACATCCATGACCTCGCCATCGGGAAAAACGGGGAGATCCTCTTCATCAGCACGCTGTTCAGTTGCCTCGGGACGCTCAGCACCCGGCACAGCTTCAAACCGTTGTGGCGGCCACCCTTCGTCAGCAAGCTGGCCGCCGAGGACCGCTGCCATCTCAACGGTCTGGCGATGCTGGATGGCGAGCCCGCCTACGTCACGGCCACGGCCCGTACCGATACCACCGATGGCTGGCGCAACGAGCGCCGCAACGGCGGCTGCCTGGTCCGGCTGAGTGACGACGCCGTCATCGCCGAGGGCCTGTCGATGCCGCACTCGCCGCGTTGGTATCAGGGGCGCTTGTGGCTGCTCGATTCCGGCAACGGTTATCTCGGTTACGTCGACACCGAGACCGGCCGATTCGAACGCGTCACCTTCTGTCCGGGCTATGCGCGCGGTCTCGCCTTGCATAAAGGCTACGCCATCGTCGGCCTATCCGGGCCGCGCGACGAGCCGACCTTCGCCGGTCTAGCGCTGGAGGACGAACTGGCCAAACGCCGTGCGACGCCACAGGCCGGACTCCTCGTCATCGACCTCGGCAGCGGCGACATCGTCCAATGGGTCAAGCTGGAAGGCATCGTGACCGAGCTCTACGACGTCATCGTCCTGCCCAAGGTGACGCGTGCCAAGTTGCTCGGCTTCAAGACCGACGAGATCCGCTACACGGTGACGGCCGAGGGGCACGGCACGATCTGGCGGGCCATGGGGTATTAAGACCTCGCCGATCAAACGATCAGGCACTTTCAGGATGTGCGCAAGGTCCTGCGCTGCTACCAGCGGGACATCGCCCGGTTCATCCCTGCGCAGATGCAAGAGCACTACTGGGAGGAGGCGCTTGGCTACGAGGGCAAGGTCAGCAGGGGCTACACGGAGCTGAAGACTAGCCAAACGCATTTGAAATTCATGTTGCCATATCTCCATCTGCACGTCGATTCCGAGGCGAATGGCGTTGTCGAAGTGGGTTTTGTGCAAGAAGTTACCAGCGAGAATCTAGCGCCAACACCTATTCCGTCCAAGAGCCCCCGGCGGTTTACCGGGTCGCTCCGGTGGAGAAGAGCAACATGGCGAAGTACCTGTTCAGTGGCTTCACGCGTTGCCTCTACCCCGTACAAAAGCTCGACTCGGACGCAGAGCGAAAGCTCGCAGTCCCCGGGGTCTTGTCGGTACGGCGCTCGGCTGGCGGAGAGGGAGGGATTCGAACCCCCGGACCCTTGCGGGTCAACGGTTTTCAAGACCGCCGCTTTCGACCGCTCAGCCACCTCTCCGTAGCGGTCACAGGATAACCGATAGGGCGATGGGCAGAAACCGGGGTGCCATCTCAGGTATCCCCTCATTTCTGGCATATTAATGATTTGCAAAGTAAATACCCTCCCCCTGGCAGGGGTTAGGGTAAGAGTTGGAACTCAACGATGCAACGGTATCTAACCAAAGTGCGCCATCGACCTTCCTACCCCATCCCCACCTGTCATAGCTTTGTCAATGCCTCTTTTTTCTCTTAAATTCATGGCTGTTTCCCGCGTCGACTGTCACACTTGATTGCATCGAAATACAAGTATGCTCGATAGCCTGGACGCGGTGTATCTATTCGTGTGTTCCGGGGTTCCTGGATCAGCCACCTGTGGGGTAAGCCAGACCTGTCATGGGATGTCCGTTACACGGCATCGGCTCAGCTTCATCGGGCATTCGGTCCACGGCGTGTGGTCTTGCGTACAATGTGGCGGCGAGGGATCGCGCAAAGCCATGTGGTTCAGAGTAGATATTCGTCCATTACCCATGCATCGGTACCCGAAAAAAGCGCATAGGATATTCCTACTTCGTAGCAGGTACGTGGCCCGTTACCATGCGGCGGAACCCGAAAGGTCGATTCCGTCCTACGCTGGCTCCGTGCTCGTCATCGAGGTTGTCCGTATCCGCGATCGCCGCGAAGTCTGTCGCAAGCTCCTTGAGACGAAGCTGTCACTCAAATTGGACCGGGGTTTTCCAGATCCGAGCGCAGGGCCAGAAAGTCGTTGACTCCGAGTATTCGCTTGATCTCGTCGAAGCGCAGCATGTGATCGGCGAGGGCCTGGGTATGGCCGTCGCGCTTGAATACCTCGGCCAACTCGCGCATGGCAAAGGCGGCGAGGAGTACCGAGTCGATAGGGGCCACCACGATCTTGAAACCCATCTGCTCGAGCGCCGTCACGCTCAGGATCGGGGTCTTGCCGAAGGCCAGCATGTTGACGAATCGCGGGTAGGGCACCTCCCGGCAGATCCGTTCCAGCTCGGCGACGGACAGCGGCGCTTCGATGAAGGCGACGTCGGCCCCCGCCTCGCAATAGCGGTTGATGCGCGCAATGGCCTCGTCCAGACCGTGTTGCTCTCGGGCATCGGTCCTGGCAATCAGCACGAAATCGGGGTCGCGGCGCGCCCGCGCGGCGGCCTTGAACTTCAAGGCCATCTCCCCTGCCGGGATGACCTGCTTGCCCTCGAAGTGACCGCAGCGCTTGGGGAACACCTGGTCCTCGAGGATGATCCCGGCGGCCCCGGCCGACTCGAATTCGGCGACACAACGCATGACGTTATGCAGGTCGCCATGGCCGGTATCGCCATCGGCGATCACGGGGATGCCGACCCGAGCGGCCATGCGTCGCACCGCGTCGGCCATCTCGGAGAGCCCCAGAAAATTGAGGTCCGGCAGACCATAGAGACTGGCGCTGGTGCCGAATCCGCCGATAAAGACCGACTCGAAACCGCACTGCTCGATGAGTAGCGCGCCCATGACGTCATGCGCGCCCAGCGAGCGTATTATCCCCGGCCGCGCCAGCAATTCCCGCATCATTCGTTTCGGGTTGGTAGCGCCCGTCATAGTCCTCCCCCTCCCGGCTACGTGCTGCGTTTGCTCCCGAGTATAATGCCGCCCTTTGTCCGGCCGCGCCGCGCCACGGGGGAGCCATTTTTGATAGCACAGGATGCCGCATCGAGTCCTCGTTTAACAAGTGTCCATGCTGCCTCGCTGCAGGCACTGCTGGCCATGACCCTCCTCGTGGCCTGCCCGCCGGGTGCCCGGAGCGGGCCCGCTAAACCCGACGGCGCCGCGATCGCCGAGCTCGTCATCCCGACCGAGGGCGCAGTCCCTTCCGCCATCGCGGTGAGCAAGACGGGCACGGTCTGGTATGTCGATCAGGCCAATGGCCGTATCGGCCGCGTCGATCCGGAGACGGGTGAGATCAGGGACTATGCCCTGCCGGGTACCGGCTCGGCGCCGCTGGCGATCGCGCTGGGCCGTCGTGGTGTGTGGTATGCAGCCAGCAAGCCGGGGAAGCTCGGTTATTTTGACCCGGCGCGGGACAGGTTCCGCGAGTTCATGCTGCCCGGCAACGCCGCGGACCCGCACGCGATCCTCATCCGGGGCACCCGTGTCTGGTTCACGGTGCAAAAGGCCAATCTCTACGGTTATCTCATCCCCGTCACCGGCACCATCCGGACCTTTCCCGTCGCCACGCCCAAGGCACGGCCTTACGCGATGGCGGCGGCACCCGACGGCAGCATCTGGCTCACGCTGGCCGGCAGCAATCGCTTGGCGCGTATCGACCCTGCGAGCACAGGCATGACGGAGCTCGAGATCCCGCATAAAGACGCACGGCCCAAGCGGCTCGCCATCGATGCCTCGGGTACCATCTGGTATACCGACGTAGCGCGTTCAAAGCTCGTCAGTTACGTGCCGGCGAGCCAGCGGTTTCGCGAGTTTGACACGCCCGATCGCCAGGCGGGGCCGGGCGCTATCGCCATCGGCCGGGATGGGCGGGTCTGGTACAACGAGGCCTACCTCAATCGCATGGTGTCCTTCGACCCTGCCGCGAAGCTCAGCACCACACTGCACCTGCCGACCGAGGGGGCGACCGTGCGCCACATGGTGAGCGATCCCCGAGCGCCGCGCTTATGGCTGGCACTGGCCGGCACCCACCGCATCGGCCGTATCGATCTGGTGACGCCGGCGCCGGTGCGGAAGGCCGTCACGGAACCGCAGGGTGGTCAACAGGCGGAACGCAAGAAGCCGCCTTGAGACCCCGGAGCAACCGAGGGCTCCGATGCGGGGGTATTCCGGCTATCCACCCGGCAGCCCGCCATTCACGCGCAGTGTCTGGCCGCTAATGAAGGCGGCCTCGTCGGAGGCGAGATAAAGCGCCGCGCGGGCGACGTCTTCGGGGGTGCCGAAGCGGCCGAGCGGCGTGCGTTCCACCACCGCGCAATAGGCGGCCTTGCTCATGACCTCCCGGGCGAAGGTGGTCTCGATCCAGCCCGGTGCGAGGTCATTCACCCTGACCTCGGGGGCGTAGGAGAGCGCCAGGCACTTGCTGAATCCCTGCACCCCGGCCTTGGCGGCGGCGAACATCTCGGGATTCCTACCCTTCATCCCGTGCAGCGCGTGGTCCCAGGACATGTTGAGGATGACCCCGCCGCCGGCCGCCTTCATCAGCGGCGCCACACACCAGCAACAATAAATGGTGCCCTTGAGGTCCACGTCCAGCAGCCGCTCGAGTTTTTCCCGATCGCCGAGGCGTGCGCCCTCTCCGGTCAAGATATCCATCCCGGCGATATTCGCCCAGATGTCGATGCGCCCCAGCGCCTCCAATGCCTGTGCGGTCAGCCGCTCGACCTCTGCCGGCCGAGCGACATCGGCCCGGACTGCGAGCGCCTCGGCACCGGCCGCGCCCAGTTCCTTCACTAATGCATCGGCCTTCTCCGGCGAGCGCGCGTAGCTCACCACCAGCCGCGCACCGTGCTCGGCGAACAAACGCGCGATGGCCCGACCGATACCGCCGCTGGCGCCGGTAATCACAGCGGTCTTGCCGTTGAGGCGTTGCGTAGTCATGCCCTGATCTTAACGCCTGCGGCGGCGAACGCACCCTTCAACAGGGGCTCGAGGAGGCCCAGGATCCGGTGCACCGCGCCACGATTCGCCTCCACCACGGCCAGCCCCGCCGCACCGGCGCGCTCGCGCAAGCCCGGGTCGCGTAACAAGGCCAGCACGCGCTCGTAGAGTGCGTCCTCATCCTCTGCGCGCCAGGCTGCCCCGGCCTCGATGAGCGAGCGGTAGATCCCCTCCAGATTAAAACAGTGCCGGCCGGTCACCACCGGGACGCGCAGCGCAGCGGCCTCCAAGGGGTTGTGTCCACCGATCGCCTGTAAGCTCCCGCCCACGAACGCGACATCCGCCAGGCCGTAGAACAGGCTCAGCTCGCCCAGGGTATCGACCAGGTAGATGTCCGGCCGGGCGGCTGGATATTCCATCAGAGAGCGCCGGGCGAGCGTAAACCCGCGCCGCTCGCACAATTCGGCGACGCGGCGCGCCCGTTCCGGATGGCGCGGCACCAGGACCAATAACAGCTCCGGCAGAACCACCCGCAACCGCGCGAAGACCGTGAGGATGGGCGCCTCCTCCCCGGCATGGGTGCTGGCCGCGATCCACACCGGGCGTCCCGCGGCGCATCGATTCCGCCAGTCCCGCACGCGCTCACCCGGGTCCGGCCCCGGCGTGACGTCGAACTTGATATTACCGGTCACCGCGAGTCGTTCCGGCACTGCGCCGAGCCGGATGAAACGCCCGGCATCGGTCTCCGCCTGGGCCGCGATCGCGGCGAGCGAGCGTAGCATGCCGCGTGTCGTTGCGGCGGCCAGCCGGTAGCGCGCACAAGAGCGTTGCGACAGCCGCGCGTTGGCGAGCAACACCGGCACGCCGCGCGCGGTGCATTGCCGTAACAGGTTGGGCCACAGCTCGGTCTCCATGATGATCGCGGCCAGCGGTTGCACGACCGTGAGGAAGCGGCGCATAGCGCCGGGTAGATCGAAGGGCAGGTAGGCATGGGTGACGCGCGGCCCGAGCCGCTGCCGCAACAACGCCGCCCCGGTCGGCGTGGTCGTGGTCACGAGCACGGCGAGGGCTGGATATTTCGCCTGTACGGCAGCGATGAGCGGCAGGGCCGCCTGCACCTCGCCGACCGAAACCGCATGCACCCATAGACGCGGTCCGGCCGCCTGCACAGGGAGGCCCAGTCCCAGGCGCTGCGGCCACGCGTCGCGATAACCGCGTTGACGATATCCGAGCAGGAACAACCTGAGGAGGAGCACCGGCGTAGCCAACCGCAGGAGCAGGGTGTAAAAGGCGATCAAATACGCGGAATACTGTCGCTCGATGCGGTCAGGATCTGCACCGCCGGTGCTCGCGCGCTTCAGGGGCCGGTCGCGGGAGCACCCTCTCCGCGACCATCACCGCCTCGAGTAAATGCGCGGCATCGATGGTGCCGACGATCAATGCATCGACGAACGGTTGGCGCAAGACGAATTCTATGGCCGCCGGTGCAGCCAAATGCCCGCTAAAAAGGCCTTTGATGGCGAGAATACCCAGGCCCTGGGCGCGGGCGTTGCCGAGCGCCTGTGCCAGACGCGGGTCGCGCTGGTTGAACGGCGCCATGATGACATCGAATATCGGCATCGCCGCAGTGACGCCTTCCGAGGTCTTCGCGGAGATCCCGATGGCCCGCGCCTTGCCGGCGGTCTTGATGCGATGCAAGGATTCCACGGTGTCGCCCTGCGCGAGGATCTCCACGTCCCTGCCGTCCGAGTGGAGCAGCAGGATGTCGATGTGATCGGTCCTGAGCCGCCGCAGGCTGGCATCGACGGAACGGAGGAGCGCCGGGCCGGAAAAATCGTAGGTCGACCGGCCATCCTCGTATCGTTCTCCGCACTTGGTACAAAGCACCCAGTGCCCGCGCTGGCCGGCCATAACGTTACCCAGTCGGTCTTCGCTGTCGCCGTAGGCCGGCGCCGTGTCGATGAGGTTCACGCCCAGATCGAGCGCGGATTGCAACAGGGCTTCCAATTGTCGATCCGATGGAAGATCAAAGCGCAGCGGGTACTTGACATCCGTGTTTCTGCCCAGCTTGCTCGTGCCCAGCCCGATGGGGCTGACGCTAAGCCCGGTGTTCCCTAAGCGGCGCGGGTCCACTCGGCAACTTCCCACGGATACGCCGCCAGGGCCGGTTTCGGCCAAGCGGGGACTTGGTCTCGCTCATAACCGGCGGGTGACTTGAGATCCGCACTCACCAGCGCGAACACCTCGTCCGCCAGCATCGGCGTCAGGCAGAGCTTGGTCGGCCAGGCGACGACGACTCCGGGCGCGACTTGGCCTACGTGTACGCCGCTGGGGCGGAGGAGATCGGCCGTCCGCCCTACGGCACGCACCGCGCGATACAGCGCAATCTCCACACCGGATGGATCGAATCCCGGGACCCAGCGCCGGACCGCCCGCAAGGCCTGCCGGCGGGCATGCTCCGGATCGTCTTGGTATGCCAGGTCTTCGGCGATCTGTCCGCCCACCTGCCAGACCCCGGGGGCGGGGGCGGTGATCGTCAGCTGCGTTCTGCCGCCGGCTACGCAATGGCCGAAGAGCGGCGGCAGTGCCCCGCGCAGCAATACCATGTGCAAGGGGAGCCGCTGCATGATCTCGTGTTCGATACCGGCCTTACGCAGCAACGCCGCGTTACCCGCACCCGCTGTCAGTACCGTCGCCCGCGCCTCGATCGTAGCGTCGCCGGTCTCGATGCGGCCGGCGTTAAACCGGATATCCGCACCCTCGTATAAGAATACATATCGCTCGTGGATGGCCGCCAGTGCCTGGAGCAACGACCCGGTCGAGATGACCTGTTCGTTCAGTACGTAAACCGCCACGGCGGAGTCTCTGAGCGCTACCGGCCAGTCGGCCGGTGCGAGTGGGATGGGCCGACTGGTTAATAAGCCGACCTGGTGTACCAATGGCAGAAACCCCCAGCACTGCGCCCTTGCGATCATCGAGCCCCGCGGTAACCATAGAGCGCAGTGCTCGGAGAGGACCCGTGCATCGGCCAGGGACGGCTCGCTTGCGCCCGTCAAATGACTGCGCCAGCGCCCCGGCATGGCACTCGTCGCGCGCGCTGCGTTGAATTTCCGCACCCCCCATAACGCATATTTGCTGCCGCCGTGGATGATGCCCTGGGCCTGTATCGTCTGGCCGGCGCCCAGTGCGTGAGCCTCCAGCAGGATGGCGTGGTAACCCGCGCGGCGAAACCGGTCCAGACACCACAGGCCGGCGGCCCCGCCGCCCAGGATGAGGACATCTACCCTCAACGGACCGGATCGCTACAACGCCGCAATCAGCTGCGAGCTCGAGCAACCGGGATGATAGCTGAGGATCACGACCTTACCGCCCGCCTCCCGGACCACGTCCGCGCCGACCACCGCATCCGCGCGATAATCGCCGCCCTTGACCAGTACCTCCGGCCGAATGCGGGTGATGAGCCGCAGCGGCGTGTCCTCGACGAAGGGCACCACCCAGTCCACCGCGCGCAAGGCCGCGAGCACCTCCATGCGCTTGGCCAGGGAATTGACCGGACGGCCTGCGCCCTTCAGGCGACGCACCGAGCCGTCGTCGTTGACCGCCACGATCAAGCGGTCACCGAGGCCGCGCGCCTCGCTCAGATACCGGACGTGGCCGGCGTGCAGGACATCGAAACAACCGTTAGTCATCACTATCTGCTCGCCGCGCGCACGCGCCTTCGCCGCCAACTCCACCAGGCCCGGCTCATCCACCACCGCCCTCGCCTCGTCCGGCCCAGGGCCCGATAATGCCGCCTCCAACTCGGCGCCGGTGACGCTGGCGGCACCGAGCTTGGCCACGACGAGTCCCGCCGCGGTATTGGCCAAGGCCACGGCCTGCTCCAAGCGAAATCCGGCGGCCAACGCGGTGCCGATCACCGCTACCACGGTGTCGCCGGCGCCGGTGACGTCATAGACCTCGCGCGCCTCCGCCGGGAGGTGTAAGGCCGCTCCCTCGGCCGGGACCAGTGCCATGCCTCGCTCGCCGCGTGTGACCAACACGGCCGAGAGCTCGATATCGGCGCACAATTGCCGGGCCCGCTCCTCGATCTGCCGCAGGTCCCGGCAAGCGCCGACCACCGTCTGGAACTCCTTGAGGTTCGGGGTCATCAACGTCGCGCCGCGATAGCGGGCGAAATCGCTACCCTTGGGATCGACGATGACCGGCCGATCGGCGGCCCGGGCCAGCCGAATGATCGGCTCGGCCTGTGCCAACGCACCCTTGGCGTAATCGGAGAGGATGACGGCCCCGGCCTGCTCGATCGCCCCGGCGGCGCTTTCTTCGTACAGCGCTGCCGTATCGAGATGCGTCGCATGGTCCTCGAAATCCAGCCGTATGAGCTGCTGGTGTCGGCTCAGTACGCGCAGCTTGGTGACGGTCGTATAGCCTGATCGCTCGGCCAGGCGGCAAACCACCCCGTGCGCCTCCAGCAAACGGCGCAGCCGATGGGCGGCCTCGTCGCCACCCGTGATCCCGATGAGCGTCGCCTGCCCGCCCAGGTTCGTCACATTGACCGCCACGTTGCCTGCGCCGCCGGGCCGTTCCTCCGCGGCGGTCACCCGCACTACGGGCACCGGGGCCTCCGGCGAGATCCGCGTGGTGACCCCTGACCAGTAGCGGTCTAAGATCACGTCACCGACCACCACTACCGAGGCAGACCTGAATGCGGCTAAGGACATGGATCCATCGAGATGGCTATCGCGGGCTGGGGCGCATTATAGAGATAAAGCCCGGCCAAACCGAAAAGGCCGGCCGGCCGCGGATGCAGGCCGCGCTGTGCGCCTGCCTGCTCATCGCGGGCTGCGCGGGGGCGTGGTTCGCAGCGGCCGAGCAGACGCCGCTACGCCCGAGGCCTTTCAGTGTTTCTTATACCTTGTATTACGGGGACAGTCTGCCGGTCGGGCAGATCACGCGCGCGCTCTCCGAGCAAGGCCCGGGGCGTTACCTATTCCGATCGGAAACCAAGGCGACCGGGCTTGCCAGCCTCTTGCGCAATGACCGCATCGTCGAGGAGAGCCTGTGGCGCCCCGCCGGCCACGGCCTGCGCCCGCTCAGCTATTCTTATGACTATGCCGGCCATCGGGGCAAGAAGCACGAGCGGCTGCGCTTCGACTGGAAGCGGAATCTAGTCCATCGAAAAAGCCATGACGGCAACTCGGTCACGCCGATAATCCCCGGTCTCCTCGACAAGGTATTGTATCAACTGGCGCTGATCTACGATCTCCAGCGAGGGAAACGGGCGCTGGCCTACCCGGTCGTGGACGGCAAGAAGGTCAAGACGTATAAATTCCGCGAGGCCGGCGCCGAGAAGCTGCGCACGGCCCTCGGTGACTTCACGGCGATGAAGCTCGAACGGCGCAAAGACAGCGGCGAGATCAAGACCATCTTATGGTGTGTCAAAGAGCTGGACTACGTCGCGGTGCGCGTGGATAACTGGGATGATGGACGGCTCATCTCGGCCCGCATCGATACGCTGTCCGGGATCGGCGGACGCAAGCTCACGCGGAACTGATCGGCCACACGAATGCTGTGCCGGTCCGTGCGAGCCCCCTTCAGTGCATCCAGCCGAGCCCAGCGTGCGTAAGACGCGGCGATCCCGGGCGTCGGCTTGTGCGATTCATTGGGTAACGGAATGCGTTATGGTGCAAGGCCGAGGTGCCTCTAAATGTGCTTGGCAAGGGCATCATCAGTCTCACTGTGACGAGGAACAGGCTGCTTCTGCCCATTTGTAGGATTGACGTCAATATCATGCCGACTACCGTGCCTGTGAAGTCGGCAACCTTGCTGCTCCAGCTGCCGGATAAGCTCCATGCGCTTCACAAAGCAACTTCTTTCGTTTGCATAGTGATCCGGTACATCGTCGAGCGCCATTGCGAGGTACGCATCTTTGAGGTTTTCTTCAAGCTCTTTGAGTGTTTCGCCTTGCGTCATGATCTCCGGATGTTCCAGTACCTTCCCGAGAAAGAAGTGATTCCCACGCCAGTACACCATCGTAAGTCGCGCTTGCATATTGTCCTCGTTGATTCGTATCTATCCGACCGATAGTCTACTCTTCGTGCCAACCGTTGGACCCGCATGCGGGGTGTTGTGGGGGCTGGGGGTTAAACACCCCCGGCTACCCGATTGGGCCAAAATGTGGCATTACAAGACGCGACCCCACTCTCTCGCAAGACGCGACCCCACTCTCTCGACCCCACTCTCTGCCCGTTCAGTCTCGCGAGCGCCTTCAGCCGTCCTATCACTTTGCCCCCGATAACGGTTAGGGTTCCGAAGTTGCTCCGGCCTGAGGGCGCGAGCGGGACTGAACTGGTCACTCACCTGCGCAAGGTGCAAGAATCCGCGCGGTGTTTTTCTTGGTGGAGCGGCGTTCGATTCATAACCTCAACTCGCTTTCAGCAGTTTCCGCCGCGAGACACCTTTCCACCGCTATTAGTGGGCGCCGCAAATACCCGCGGTCTAGACCCAACCTTACTACTGCAGGGAAGCCATATTTAACCTTCTGATTTTGCGATAGAAGCTTTCTCTACGCTCGTCTGGCACAAAAGTTGACCCATCCCACTCGCGGGGCTCAAAGCCCCATTAAACTTACAGTCAGTGAGGAGATATACCATGAAAAGACATCTGAAAACGTTACTGTTTATCGGGACAACGATGGTAGGAGGGCTTTCGTACGCCGCGGAACCCTCGGTGGGGAGCCCGAGCGGCACGGCGGATCACGAGGCCTTGGCCTCGCGCTACGAACAGGAGGCGAGCATGGCTCAGAGGGAGGCGGATGGGATTCCGCAAGCATCTGGCGTGGTACGAGACTCCTGGAAACGGCAATTATGCCACCGTGAAAGGCGGGTTTATCAACCACCTCCATTTCCTGGTGCGGAAATATCAAAAAGCCGCAGACGAGGGTGTTGCTTTAGCGACGCGCCAGCAGTCTGCCATGGCGCAACAATAGGGAAGCCGGCCCGTGTACTTTTCGAGTTGCAACGGCGGGACTGCACTTAGGAGCACCGCTCCGGGCAGGAATGCTTTAGCTGTGCGCCTTGTGGCTAAAGGGAGCAAAACACCATGCTGATCGGAAAGCCCGCGGAATACGGCTTCTACGCCAATGTCAATCCCGATGTGGACCACCCGCGGTGGAGCCAGAGGAAGGAGCGACGCATCGGGGAATTCTTCAGGCGCGACACGCTACCGTTCAACGGCTATGCCGAGCAGGTGGCGCATCTCTACGCGGGGATGGACCTAGTGTAGTGTCTCATGCAAAGCTTTACAATTAGTCTGCCCGCGTCAACGGCGGCATTTTAAGAGCCACTCGGCCCCGATTGACCTTGAGGATGATGTCGTTCACGGATTTTGTCCAGACGAAAGGCTTCGGATTGGCGTTGTTGTGTTCGATATAGTCGTAGATGGCACGTTCGAGTTCCGGCACGC
>JBOIDW010000225.1:0-1512 GCA_050740655.1 Gammaproteobacteria bacterium
ACCTATGCTTGACTGGGCCGACGGAGAACAAATTTACCGTGCTCCTGGGATCTTCAGTCCCAACGAGCCCGCTCCTTCTTGAGGTCTTCCGCGTAACCACGCCAGAGTTCATCTCCGCACGATTCTAGGGCTGCCGTGAAGAAGTCGGCGCCTTGCGGATGACGATTCGATCTCCTTCTGCTTCGACCAGCAGGCGATCCCCCGTCTGGATGCCAAGCCGCTTGCGGATTGCTGCCGGTAATACGATTTGTGATTTAGAACTTAGCGTTGCCACAGTCATTGCTCACAAGCGTAAAGCAGGTGGTTCCTCACGTCAAACAAGGATGGGTTGCAGGATGGTTGGCTTTCGATTGTAGGGGCTACGAATAGGTTTTTTGAAAGGCCTGTTTGGTGGAGGAGAAAAGTATAGCTGGACCTGCGGGGTGTCAGCAGACCATAACCAGGCTCACATACAGCGAGCCGGGATGCAAGGACAACAAGGACAGGCATGACCGGGACGGACCGCGAATAGCCGCCGCATGACGGGCGATTAGGTTAAACGCGCAAGGCGCAATAGTGTAGGGCGTCAATGAGCGAAGCGAATTGCGCCGAATGATTTTCATCCCCCGCATTACGCATTCGTTGATGCGGGCTACGAACTTGCAACGCGCAACCGGGTGGGAGGGCTTGCCCGCGGTTCGAAGCAGCCGAGTCTATGTCGTCGATGGGTCCGCTTATTTCAGCCGACCCGGTCCGCGTGCTTAGAAATCCTGGCGGCCTATCTTCATCCGGCCCAGTTTCCCGAGGCGCGCGCCAGATACCCAAACGCGGTGGTACGCATCGCCGCGGGTGGGCAGGTGGAACACTGGTGATAGCGCGCCTGAAGCACTGTTTTTTACCACCTCAATAAGCTAAGCCGCGAGTTGCTGCTCCATCGCCGGTGCGTAGGTCCCTAGCGTCGCGAGGCCATTGCACTTGGCGCGGTGGTAGAGCGCCTTCTGGGCCGCGGCGAGGTTTTCCGCCTTGCCGCCCCAGATCTTCAAGGCCGGATCTTGGAGGGCCCGGCCGTACGAGAAGCTGAGCGGCCACGGATGCTTCATGGCCATTGCGTTCATCGCATTGAGATGCGCCGTTGCGGGCTCGGCCTTCTGACCTCCGGAAAGGAATACGATGCCGGCGACCGCCGCGGGAACGGACTGACACAGGCAGCGCACGCTTATCTCGGCAACCTCCTCGACGCTGTTCTGCTGTGGGCACTGCTTCCCCGCGATGACCATATTGGTCTTGAGAATGAGATGTTCCAAGACCACGCGTTGCTCATAGAGATTCTGGAACAGCCGCCGTAAGGTCGCTTCGGTTACCTCATAGCAACGCTCGATGGTGTTGTCCGCATCCATCAGGACCTCGGGTTCCACGATGGGCACGAGCCCTTGTTCTTGGCACAGCGCGGCATAGCGCGCCAAGGCGCTGGCATTGGCGTTGATGCAACCGCGGGTCGGGATCCCGTTGCCTATGGTGATCACCGCCCGCCAC
>JBOIDW010000226.1:0-11857 GCA_050740655.1 Gammaproteobacteria bacterium
CCGTATCGGTGACCTGGGGTCCGGCCCCGGCCTCTTCGGCGAGGAGCGCGGCGAAGCGCTCCGCGAAATCCGGGTGTTGGGAATCAAGTCGCTTCATTGGCAAGGATCTCCTGGGTCATGTCTAGCGCCTAGACTATCCGGGATGGAAAGTTTCTCTTCATGATTTCGATCTTGACATGAATAGGCGGGATCTTGCGTTGATTCGATAGAACGACGTTTTAAGGCGCCGCCGCACCGCAGCACAAGGTTGAACGAATAACTTCATCGGCGGTCGCCAATGAACACATAGTTGGGCTTACGCACGGGAAGCATTGAGGAACTCTTCCGGCGACACGCCCGCTTGTTTGATAAGCCCGGCCAGGGTCCCCAGCTTCACTTCACGGTGATTCGGAACCACGCAACCAGAGGCCCCGCGTCGCAGCATGATATGGCTGCCGCGTTGTCGAGCAACGACGAAGCCCAAGCGCTCGAGTATGCGAACTATCTCCACACCAGACAGGTGCGGAAGACTAGGCATGTTCCAGAACCTCGAAGGTCGTGACTAGCGGACTGCCGGAAACACGCCGCGGAAACTCCTCGAGAAAAAGTTCCGTGGCCTCGCGGAGATTGGCGATAGCCTCCTCGACGTTCTCCCCCTGAGAAGTGGTGCCGGTCTCAGGATTGAGTGCGGTAAAGCCGCCCTCGGGGGCGGGCAGAAGAACTGCCGTGAGCAACATAGATGATTCCTCCAATTCTCAATCGCGAACATTGTCGCGTAGAACGTGCTGGAAGTTCAACGTACGCGATAACCGGCCCGCCGTGCCGTGCTGATAAAAACCACCGTGTGTCATGCTTCCGCATACGTAAAAAGCTGCGATTATGCCCCGCGTCCGGTTAACTGCTTTGTTATGCAACGTCCGCCTCGACATCGTCCTAATCAAACTCGACCGTGGCTCCAAGGCTAAATCCAAACGCCTGAAATCCTTATGCAACGCGTGATCTTGGTACCTTTGTGAGCATTGCAAAGGCTCGCGCGAGTCCATGTAGCGTTGGGCGCGACCTCTGTATGCTGCCTTGATTGCCCGCGTTTAACTTCGCGATCCGTGGCGTCGTATGAACGAAGTATAAACTCCGTAAATGCGTGAACGTCACCGGGCCATAGGATCGCAAACTCTTCTAATTGCGAAAAGTATACCTTTGTCTCATTGTGCCTATCCTTGTGCTTGGTCATAACGACGAAGCCCACATGACGCTTTGGATCTGGCGACGATAGGGGCCGGCGGAAAAAGCCGTCAGGTGGAGCGCCTTGTTATGCGATACCGTCTACAGACCTAAATCTGAAACGGCCCTTTCTAACGGCACACCCTCTTGACCCTTAGATTCTTCTTTCGCTTCTCTGAGGTCCAGAAGATCTTCATAATCATGCATTACTTCTTCGAGAGCTTTAAATTCTTCGTAAGGAAGAACAACGAATTCCTTTCTACCATCCTTTTCTATAACTTGCAGATGAAGCTCCATAATTTCACCTCTGTCTATAAGCTTCTTTTCTATGTTTTATTCGATAGACTACTATCCTTCCTTCTTCGACCTCGAACAAAACACGGTAATCACCGACTCTCATCCTATACTCTGGTGTAAAGGTTGTGAGCCGTTTAATATCCCCAATAAGCCCCTGCCCAAGACCCAAGACTTTTTCGACTATTTTCCGTGCGTCCGGTTTCGCAATGCCTTTAAGATCTTTGATCGCTCTGGGCTTCAGTTCAATTTGATGCACATCCGATTCCTCAGGAGCTTTGTCTTTTTTTGCGCATAACGAGGTACCGCCACCGGCGCCATCTAAAGTTATCATGACGGAGGGCGCGCGGCCGCCGCAAGCTCCGCGATCAGCGCCTTGACCTCCGGATTGCGCATCTTCATCGCCGCCTTGTTCACGATCAAACAGGAACTGATCTCGCGGATGGTCTCGATGGGCGCCAGACCGTTGGCCTTCAAGGTATTGCCGGTGTCCATCAGGTCCACGATGCACTCGGCCAGGCCGACCAGCGGCGCGAGCTCCATCGATCCGTATAAATGGATGACCTCGACCTGCTGCCCGCGTTCGGCAAAGAAGCGCCGCGTGGACCGGGTGTATTTCGTCGCAACGCGCAGCCGCCCGCCATGGGGGGTATAGCCGAGCGGCGCCGCAAGCACCATGCGGCAGCGCGCGATGCCGAGGTCCAGCGGTTCGTACAGCCCCTCGCCCTGGTACTCCAGCAAGACATCTTTGCCCGCCACGCCCAGTTCCGCAGCGCCGTACTCGACAAAGGTCGGGACATCGGCGGCGCGGAGGACCACCAGCGTGATGGGGCGGCCGAGCGCGGGGATGATCAGGCTGCGGGAGCGGAGCGGATCTTCCCGGGGCTCGATGCCGATGCGGGCCAATAACGGCAACAGCTCGCTCAGGATGCGCCCTTTCGATACGGCGAGCGTGATGGGCGGCATGCGCGAGCCTAGCTCGGGACGCGGCGGATGCGGGCGCCGAGGGCCGCCAGCTTTTCCTCGATGGTCTCGTAGCCGCGATCGATGTGGTAGATCCGGTCCACGACCGTCTCGCCCTCGGCCACCAGGCCCGCCAGCACCAGGCTCGCCGAGGCGCGCAGGTCGGTGGCCATGACCGGGGCACCGGTCAGGCGTGCGACGCCGATGGTGAGCGCGGTATTGCCCTCCAGCTTGATATTGGCGCCCATGCGTTGCAGCTCCAGCACGTGCATAAAGCGATTCTCGAACACCGCTTCGGTGATCGTCGCGGTGCCCTGGGCGACGCAGTTCATGGCGGTGAGCTGGGCCTGCATGTCGGTAGGGAAGCCGGGATAGGGCGAGGTATGAACGTCCACCGCGTCCGGCGTGCGGCCGCCCATGTCGAGTGTGATCCAGTCCTCGCCGGTCTCGATCGTCGCGCCGGTCTCGCCCAGCTTGGCCAAGACCGCATCGAGGATCTGCGGCTGCGTCTTCTTGAGGCGCACTGCGCCGCGCGTCATGGCGGCGGCGACCAGAAAGGTGCCGGTTTCAATGCGGTCCGGTACGATCTCGTGACGGGTGCCGTGCAGCCGCTCCACGCCCTCGATGGTGATGGTGTCGGTCCCGGCGCCCTCGATGCGTGCCCCCATGGCGAGCAGGCAATTGGCGAGGTCGACCACCTCCGGCTCACGCGCCGCGTTGCCGATCACGGTCGTGCCCTCGGCCAGGGTCGCCGCCATCATCAGGTTCTCGGTACCGGTGACGGTCACCATGTCCAGCATCAGGTGTGCCCCGCGCAGGCGCTTGGCGGTGGCCTTGATGTAACCGCCTTCGACGCTGATCTGGGCGCCCATGGCACTCAAGCCATGCAGATGCAGATTGACGGGACGCGAGCCGATCGCGCAGCCGCCGGGGAGCGATACGTCGGCGCGGCCGTAACGGGCCAGCAACGGTCCGAGCACCAGGATCGAGGCGCGCATGGTGCGCACCAGCTCGTAGGGGGCGAAGAGATCCTTGATGGAGCGGCTATCGACCTCGATGTTCATGCGCTCATCGACAAGGAATTGCACACCCATGCGCCCCAGCAACTCCATCGTGGTGGTGATGTCGCGCAAATGGGGGACATTGCCGATGACTACCGGTTCGTCCGCGAGCAGGGTCGCGGCCAGGATAGGTAGGGCCGCGTTCTTGGCGCCGGAGATGCGGATCTCCCCGTGCAGCGGCGTACCGCCGGTGATGATGAGCTTGTCCATCGTGCGCGGGCCTAGCCTGCCGCGGCTATACCCGGCACCGCTCCTGCCGGATCAGCCGGGCCGAACCGACTTCACCCGGCGTGCCGCGCGGTCCATTCCGCTCGCGTATAGGTCTTGATCGATAAGGCGTGGATCTGGTCACGCAGGTGCTCGCCCAGGCATCGGTAGACGAGCTGGTGGCGGCCCACCAAAGGCAGGTCCTGGAAGCGGTCACTCACGACCTCGGCCTCGAAGTGCACGTGGTCGCCGCTCTCGACGCGCGCCTCGGCGCCCGGGATCCCGGCCTCGATCAGGCCCTGCACCTGCTCCGGGCTCATGCCGGTTGCGGATCGAGGATGCGGTCCACGCCGTAGACCTGGGCCATGGCCTGTAGCTGCTCCGGGATATTGCGGAAACGCGCCACCCCACCCGCTAGCCCCGCCTGTCGCGACCATTCGACCAACAAGGCCAGGCCGGCGCTGTCCATACGCTCGACCGCCGACAGGTCCAGCACCACGGCACGATCGGTAAAGGCCCTCCGCATGGCTCGCCACGCTTGAGGCACGGAGTGCATATCCAGGTCGCCGCTGACCACCCAGACCCCATCGGCGCCCGGCGCCACGCGGACGCCAGGAGCGCTCACCTGGCGTTCTTCGCGGCAAGATTGGTGATCAGCCCGTCGATCCCGGACTTGCGTACCTCGGAGGCGAAGGACGCGCGATAGGTCGCAACCAAGCTCACGCCGTCTACCGAGACATCATAGACCTTCCAACGGTGGTCTTGGACGTGCATGCGATAACTGATCGGGACCACCCCGCTGCCGGGCTGGGCGATGTCGGAGCGTATGGTCAAAATGTCGGTATTCGCGACGGCGCGGGCCGGATAATAGCGAAACTCGCCGTCGGCGTACTCCAGCAAGGCTGTGGCATAGGTCTTGATGAGCAGCGTGCGAAACTCGCTGATGAAGCGCGCACGCTGCCCCGGATTCGCGGCGTGCCAATGCTTGCCCAGCACCCACTGCGACATGCGCGCAAAATCGAAATGCGGGATAATGAGCTCATCGACCAGCCGGTGCAGCCGCGCCGAGTCCCGGCGTAACAGGGCCCGCTCTGACTTGACCCTGGCGATGACGGTATCGGCAGTGCCTTTTATCAATACCTCCGCATCCCGAGCCGGCAAGGCCCCGGCGAGCGGCGACCATAGCCACAAGGCAACGATGAATAGACCTAACGCGCGTTTCATGAAGATTTCTCCGGATTGCGTGTACGAACCATGATTGGCGGCCGCATACCTCGGATCGGTGTCCTTACCTTCGACTCGCCCGGCGGAACGCCAATGGGGGGCGGGACAAAGGTCAACCCGCTCCTGGTCCTAGGCCGGGAAAACGCCGGTTCCGACGCAGTTGATTATTGATTTTGGCCCAACACCTATTCGCCCTAGCACGCGGACATCGCCATCCACCCCGCAGCTTCCTTCCGCTATTCCGCTATATTGTAATCCCTTATCTATAAAATAATGGACGGGGACCAAGCACGCAAGAAATAATGACTGAGCACGCAGACCGGCGGCCCCGCCATCGGCCCCAGCAACCTTTACCGCACGGTACCCGCGAAGTTTCGGCGGGTGCAAGAATGCCAGCCTTGGCGGCGCCTAGCAATATGCGCCTTCGGCGCTGCGCCTCGGTTACCCGGAACGCCCGAGCGGGGCAGCGGCCGCGCGGCCGCACTCGTCCGTGGCGCGCCTGTGCCTGGGTCGCCTATCACCCCCGGCAACCGCGCGCAGGGGGGCACCGGCCGCATGCCTAGGTTCCGGACCACGACCGGACCGGGACCTTTGTCCATTCTCGACCGATACATCGGCCGTACGGTCCTGGCCGCCATCGCGACGGTCCTCGCGATCGTGGTCTCGGTATTCTCGTTCTTAGAGTTCATCGAGGAGCTGGACCAGCTGGGCAAGGGGCGCTATGGGATTGTGCAGGTCGCCGAGTACGTGCTGCTGAGCGTTCCGCGGCTGACCTACGACCTGTTTCCGGTCGCGGCCCTGGTCGGCTGCCTGGCCGGGCTCGGTAGCCTGGTCGGGAACGGCGAGGTAACCGCCATGCGTGCCGCCGGCCTGTCCCGTGCCCGCACCGTCGGGGCGATCATGCAGGCCGGTGTACTGCTGATGGGCGTGGCGCTGCTGCTAGGCGAATTCGTGGCGCCGCAGTGCGAACAGCTGGCCCAGTACCGGCGCTCCATCGCGACCACCGACCAGATTACCCTGAAATCCCGCTACGGATTCTGGGCCAGGGACGGACAGAGTTTTATCAACATCCGCAAGGTCCTGCCCGGTAATCGGGTCGAAAAGGTCTCCATCTTCGAGCTCAATGACCGGTTTAGGCTGCTGAAGACCACCGTAGCCAGGAGCGCCTACTATGCGGAGGGTCAATGGATGCTGGAGGACATCCGGCAGACGGTGTTCGAGAAGCAACGGGTCAAGAGTATACGGTTGAAGCGGGCTAAATGGGAGTCGCTGCTCGATCCGAATCTGGTGAGCCTGGTAGTCGTCAACCCCAATCGCCTGTCCATCGCCGACCTCTACCGCTACGTGACCTTTCTCGACAACAACGGCCAGAACAGCCTGCGTTACCGGCAGGCCCTGTGGCTCAAGCTAGCCTTTCCGCTGGCGACCGGGGCCATGGTGTTTCTCGGCATCCCCATCGTGCTCTCGGCCCGGCGCGGCACCAGCACCGGCCAGCGGATCTTCATCGGCTCCTGCGTGGGCCTGGTGTTTCACATCACCAACAAGACCACCGGCGCACTGGGCCTGGTTTACGACCTGCATCCGGCGCTGAGCGCCCTGTTCCCGACCGTGTTGACCTTGCTGGGCGGCGCGATACTGATGCGCCGAGTGTATTAGCATGCCTCGCGGCTCGCAGCGTGGTGTCGGCGCTGATCTGATGGCTAGCGCTTTCCGGAGAAATGAATAGGCCAGCTGTAAGTGACCTCGCCGGCGGCGCCCAAAAAGCCGAGTTTCACGGCACCAAGCTTATTCTTGCGTATCGATCCTAGGTTGAACAAGACCGCTGCATCTACCGCTGCACCCCTCGAGGGCGAAAAGCGTCACATGCGCAACGCTCGACCGTTCGATTGGCAGCCGTGCCGAGTATATACTCCCCCCCATCTTGCTTACGCCATCTCATTTACAACAACGTGTGGCACGGCTTAGGGCGGACGGTCGGGGCGCCCTGTTAGCACAGTCGAAGAAGGGCCTCGAAAAGGAATGCCTGCGTGTCACGGCGCAAGGCGAGATCGCACAGACGCCGCACCCCGAGGGGCTGGGATCGGCACTCACCCACCCGTATATCACCACCGATTATTCGGAGGCCCTGCTGGAGCTGCGCACGCCACCCTGCACGGACGTTGCGGCTACCGTCGCCTGGCTGGACGAGTTGCACCGCTACGTCTATCCGCGGATCGGCGAGGAACTGCTATGGGCGACCAGCATGCCCTGTGCGATCCGGGCGGATGACGATATCCCCATTGCCCGGTACGGTAGCTCGAATTCCGGCATGATGAAACAGGTCTACCGGCGCGGCCTCGGCTATCGCTATGGGCGTGCCATGCAGGCCATCGCCGGGGTGCATTTCAATTACTCTCTGCCCGAGGACTTCTGGCCCCTCTACCAAACACAGGAGGGGGATCGGGGCGAGGGACGGGATTTCGTATCGGCGTGCTATTTCGCGCTCATCCGCAACCTGCAGCGCTGGGGCTGGATGATCCCCTATCTATTCGGCAGCTCACCGGCCCTCTCCAAGACGTTTCACGCGGCGCGCCACGGACGTTTCGCGGAGCTCGACGACGCGACCTACTATGCGCCCTATGCCACCTCTCTGCGCATGAGCGACATCGGTTACAAGAACAGCACCCAGGCCCAGCTCAAGATCTCCTACAATAGCCTCGACGAGTACGTCGCCGGGCTGTCGCGCGCCATCGCCACGCCCTATCCCGAATACCGGCGCATCGGCGTGCGGGTCGATGGCGAATATCGGCAGCTCAACGACCACGTCCTGCAGATCGAAAACGAGTATTACAGCTTTATCCGGCCCAAACAGATCGCCCACTTGTGCGAGCGGCCGACCCTGGCGCTGGTCCGCCGCGGCGTGCAGTACGTCGAGGTGCGGGCATTGGACGTGGCGGCCTTCGAGCCTGGCGGCGTGGACATCGCGTCGCTGCGTTTTATCGAGCTGTTGCTGCTGCTCTGCCTGTTCGAGGACAGCCCGCCGCTCGACGCCGCCGAGCGCGCGTCCTGCGAGCATAACCAGTCGCTGGTTGCGACCCGGGGCCGAGAGCCGGGCCTGACCTTGCACGCGCGCGGCGGCCGGCGCTTACTCACGGACTGGGCCGAGGACCTGTGCCGGCGCATGCACCCGATCGGCGAGCTGTTGGATGGCGCCGGTAGCGAGCGATTCTATGCCGACGCCTTGCGCGTCCAGTGCGAAAGGATCGCCGCCCCCGGACAACTGCCCTCGGCGCGCATGCTGGAAGAAATGCGGGAACGGCGCGACTCGTTTTGCCGCTATGCCCTGAACCTCTCCCGTGGGCATGCGCGCATGATGCGGGCGCGGCCCTTGCCGGCGGCGCGCGATGCCGAGCTCGCGGAAGCGGCGCGGTACTCGCATGCCAGGCAGGCAGAAATCGAGGCGGCCGATAGCCTGACGTTCGAGGCGTATCTGCGGCGCTACTTTGAGGGATACTGATGGTATAGCCAGCCGCCGCCGGTCCTACTATGCGAGCGCGCCGCGTGGCTTGGAAACGCCGCTCGCTGAGGAGCTGGCCGTGCTCGGCGCCGAGCAGATCCGCAAGGGCCCTTCGGGCGCCCGCTTCGAGGGCGAGCTGGCCCTCGCGTACCGCGTCTGCCTGTGGTCGCGCACTGCCAGCCGTGTCCTCCTGTCCCTGGCCACGTTTCCAGCGGCCACCCCCGAGGCGCTTTATGCGGGCGTGCGCGGCATCGATTGGGCCGAGCATCTGACGCCGGAGGCGACCCTGGCGGTGGACGCCAGCGTAACCGATTCGCGCATCACCCATTCACATTTCGCCGCGCTCAAGGCCAAGGACGCGGTAGTGGACCAGTTCCGCGAGCGTTACGGCCGGCGCCTCTCGGTGCAGATCGAGCGGCCCAGCGTGCGTATCCATCTGCAACTGCGCCGCGACGTGGCCAGGGTCGGTCTGGACCTCGCCGGTGAGGCGCTGCACCGGCGCGGATATCGCACCGAGGCCGGCCCGGCCCCGCTCAAGGAGAATCTGGCGGCCGGGATCTTGATCTTGAGCGGATGGCCGGCGCTCTGTCGCCGGGGTACGCCGTTCCTGGACCCGATGTGCGGCTCGGGGACCCTCGCCATCGAGGCCGTGCTGATGGCCGGCGACATCGCCCCCGGGAGCTATCGCCCGTATTTCGGTTTTCAGGGCTGGCTAGGGCACGATGCGCCGGCCTGGGAGGCATTGCTGCGCGAGGCCCGGGAGCGCCGCGAGGCCGGACGTGCATCCATCCCCGCGATCCGCGCATCCGATCAGTCCATCGAGGCGCTGCGCACGCTGCGTCGCAATCTCGATCGCGCCGGTCTAACCGGTCTCGTCGAGGTGCAACAGCAGGCGCTCGCCGCGGTCCGCCCGTTCGGCTCGCAGCCGGGCCTGCTGGTGGTCAACCCGCCGTACGGTGAGCGTATGCAGGGCGCCGTGCCGCAGCTCTATACCGAGCTGGGTACGGTGCTCAAGCGCTGCGCCGGCTGGCGTGCCGCGGTCTTTTCCGGCAACCGCGATCTCCTCCACCGGTTGCGCCTGCCGGTAAGCCGCAGTACCGAACTCTACAACGGTGCGATCCACTGCCGCCTGGTCTTGATCGAGGTCCCTGCACATGCCGAGGCCTCCCCGCCACCGGCGCAGCCGGACGAGGTCACGCAGACCGAGCCCGCGGAGGTCGACGCCTTCGCCCACCGGTTGCGCAAGAACCTGAGGCACCTCGGGCGCTGGGCGCGCCGTGCCGGCATCGATTGCTATCGCGTCTATGACGCCGATCTGCCGCAGTTTGCGCTGGCCATAGACCTCTACGGCGGTGAGCGGCTTTGGGTCCACGTCCAGGAATATCAGGCGCCGCCCGAGGTCGATCGCGGCCTGAGCGCGGTCCGGCTGGCCGCGGCGCTGGAGCAACTACGCACGGTGTTGGCCCTCGCTCCGGACCAGGTTTTTCTCAAGGTGCGACAGCGGCAACGCGGTAGCGGCCAGTATGAACGCCTGGATGCCGGCATGGACTTCAAGACCGTGCGGGAGGGCGGTCATCGATTTCTGGTGAATTTCACCGATCATCTCGACACGGGGCTGTTCCTGGACCAACGGCCGACCCGCGCCCTGCTGTGGCGGATGGCGCCGGGCACGCGATTTCTCAACCTGTTCGGATATACCGGTACCGCAACCGTCTACGCAGCCCGCGGCGGCGCCGCCGCGACCACCACGGTGGATATGTCGCAGACCTATTTGAATTGGGCACGGCGGAATCTGGAGCTGAACGGCATCACGGGACCGCAACACCGCTTGGTCCAGGCCGACTGCCTGCAATGGATCGACGCGGCGTTAAGAAACCCCGAGCGCTACGATTTGATCTTCCTCGATCCGCCCACCTTCTCCAATTCCAAACGCATGCGCGAGCCTATTGACGTACAGCGCGATCACGCGGCATTGATTGAAAAGCTCACGCACCTGTTGGACCGAAACGGTATCCTGATATTTTCCACCAACAGGCAGCGTTTCAAGCTCGACACCGGCGCGTTGCGTCACCTCGTGATCGAGGATATCACCGGCGAGACCTTGGCGCTGGACTTTTCACGTCCACCGCCGGCCCACCGCTGCTGGAAGATCGGCGTATAGCTGTAGGCCGTCGTGAGCCGCCACGCTACCCTGCCGCCCGGTGACGGCGATTTTTCCAAACGTTGGGGGAGATCGTCAAGGCCGGACCGAACAAGGCCGCAAACAGTGGACTGTGTCCACCCTATCCTGGCTTAGTCGGCTGCGTCCGATTCCGGCGGTACCATCCGCGATTGACCGGCCTGGTCGATCGCGACGAAGGTCAACACCGCCTGGGTGACCTTGATGCAACGCTCGCGTTCGGGATTGCGCTGCGCGTAGACGTCGACCTGAACCGTGATGGAGGTGCGGCCGACCCGTTGCACCTGGGCATAGCAGCTCACCAGATCACCGACGTAGACCGGCTCACGGAACTCGACGGAGTTGATGGCCACGGTGGTGACGCGGCCGCGGGCGCGGCGGATCGCGGCGATGCTGCCGGCGATGTCGATTTGGGAGACGATCCATCCGCCGAAGATGCTGCCCGCGTAGTTGGTATCGCTCGGCATGGGGACGATGCGCAAGGTGGGTTCCTGCCCCGACGGTAACTCGACGTTTTGAATCTCTCTATTCATCGGACCAACCTGCAGTGGAATTCATGGGTGGCACGGCCGGACCCGAAGCGAGATGAGGCGCGACGGACCGGAGACGGCGTAGCCGGCGGCCGTAGGGACACCGTTCCGCTCTGGTCCACGCTACACGGGATAGAGGGTGCCTGCATGGAGGCTTGCCGCGCGCAGCGTCGCGCCGGCCCGGCGGAATCCGCCGGCCAGCCGCAGCAGGGGAACCAGCTCGCGCGGCCGGCGCAGGAGTGAGCACAAGGTACGGGCGATGCGCGGTTCGCCATCCTCGCCGAGCCCCTGCATGGCGCACGCGGGGATCGCATCGGACTGGCGATCAACGATGGCGCGGATCACGGCGTAGGGGACGCCGGCAGCGGTCGCAACATCCGCCACGGCACCGGATTCCATGTCGACGGCCAGGGCGCCGCTCGCCACATAGGTGTCGCGTTTCTGGACCGGATCCACCAGTGCATGCGGGCTGTGCAGCAGCAGCCCGCAATGTGGACGCAGTGCCGATAGCCGCTCACGCAGCCACGTATGCCAAGACGGATCGACCTTGAGATCGATATCGGCGATGCGCACGGCCGAGGCGAGGATGAGGGCGCCGGGTGCGAGTCCCGGGTCGAGCGCACCGGCCGTACCCCAACTGAGTAGCGCGCCGGCGCCCGCTTGGATCAATTGCCGCGCGGCCGCGCGGCAATTGATCCAAGCG
>JBOIDW010000227.1:0-36178 GCA_050740655.1 Gammaproteobacteria bacterium
CATGCTGCGTGTTCTCGACATCGCGCACGAGCTCGAGACCCCACGGGCCGATGAGCATGCCGGCGATGAGATAGCCGAGGACGGTGCCGAGGCCAAGCCTCTTGAAGAGCGGTACGATGAGCACCGCTGCAGCTAGGACGATCGCGATTTGTTCTAGCATGAGGGTTGTGGTCAGTTGTGTGGATGGTAATCTTTGACGGAACGGCACCCGGCGCCGCGGCCGCTCGTTAAGTCCGTGGCGGTGATGTTGTGCTGCAACTCGACAGTCCCTACCACGACGGCACCAGCAATATTGCCGATATTGTAATAGAACCCCTGGAGTTTATGCAGCGAGTCGCCGCACGGGTTCATCTGCTCCGCTTTCGTGGCGTGCTCGCACCCAACGCCCGACCAAGGTTTCGTCGACTTCCACCTCGCCCGATAGCCGGCCACGCTCCGCACGTACCATGGCCACCCGGAACCGCTGCAGCATCATCGCCCACGCCACTCGATACCTCGTGGCCAGTATGCGCTCGAGCGTCTTGGCCGACAGGCCGTTCTTGGCGGGTCGTCACGTACCAGGCGGCCTCATACCAAGTCGTCAGCGGTGTTCGCGTCTTGTCGAAACCCGGAAGCGAGCTAACCGCCTACCCCGTTTCCGCAATGCTCGCGACATTGGTTTGCAACTGGAGGTTTTTCTAAGGATCGGGGGCTTGGATGCGTTCTTGCGGGCGATCTGGCTAATGCTTTTGGTTGAGCAGTTCTTCAAGGCTGCCTTGGCGCAAGAATTTCCTGTCAAATACGGTTAAGTGAAGTTTGGCCAGAAAGGAGCCCAGCGTCACCATGCCTAAACCAATCAATACTTCTTGAGCCGTCTTACGGTATTGAACCAACTTGATGACGGGCTTCCAGGCCGTTGCGCCCACTGCCAGAACGAATAGCGCGGAAATAACTTTTCCCCACGTCGTTGAAAGCGGTACGGACCACCAGGCGTAGCTCATCAGTGCCAGTAAGGCCAGCAACGCCACCAAGGTCAAGATCCCGGCTATCTGCAGCGGTTTCGATAGCAACCAGACCTTGAGGAAGAGCTTATCGGCAACGCGGAGCTGCCGCAGGAGAGGGGTATCATTGCCCGGCTTGCGCATCTCGGCTTCTATGTCCAAAAACGTCCATTGCCGCGGCGTCGCCCCATTCGTCGTGAATACCGAGGCGGATACGGGGTTACGCAAAACATATTCCGTCATCCGGTAGGCGCTTGTCATGAGTGCATAGGCCTCGGCCTCGGAAAAGGAGTCGAGGTCGGTGCGGATCGCCGCGAGCTTTCGTTGGACTTCGCGCTGGATGCCATAAGAGAGCAATGGGTTGGAATTGCAAGGGTCACTCCGGTCCTGACAGTCGATCCAGTCCACCGGTTGACTCTCAAGTCCCAGCTTGAGGTGAATGAACATAAGACCTTGCAGCAATCCGGAGCGCCGCCGTGCGTCGAGCTCATGGTATTGGCTCTCGCGCAATCGCGCCTGCAGAATGCTATTGGCGCGCAGCGATACGCCTAACAGCCCCTTGCTCGGCTCGTCCTGCTCGTCCATCTGACCGCTGGCGTCACTCACCAGGAGCACGTTGCAGCCCTGTTCCAACAACGCCGCCACGCCCTGGTTGTCATGCACGCCGCCGTCGACGAGGCGCACGGTCTTATCCGGATAGAGGCCAACGAGCGGTAGCGGCTCGAATAAGCCGGGAACGCATGAGGAAGCCGCCACCGCGTATCCCAAGCGCATGTCCTTGTGAGGGGCCGGCGCGTCTTTGTAGTACATCCGCCGCAGGCGATAGTTGGAATCGATTTCCGAGCCCGCTCCGACCGGCGGTTCACCCATCCAGGTTGTCGTGAACTGCCAGTTGTGCCCGGTGTTCAGTGGGGTGGCGTTAAGCACCAGGATGGGAACCTTGGCCGCCCGGCGCCAGTTCTGATTTTTGGGGGAAAAGCCCGGCGCTTCGCCTTTGGGTTGAACGTTAAGTTCGTTCAGGAATAGTTGGCGCGTGCCCTTCACCTCCGTAGAAATTGATTCCGACGATCGGATACGGGAATAAATCTGCTCCTCATAGAGTTCGCCAAGCCGGTTGGTTCGCGAATAGTCGGCGGAGTAAATCATCTTTGCGTTGGCCATCCACTCGGAGGCCACCCGCACCCGTACGTTGGTTTGCACGCCATCGAGAAAGTCCCTTTGAACCCGTTTCACGATGGCGACGTAGTCTTCCGGGGTGATCTCCGCGTCGGTTTTCGACTGTAATAGATTGCGAACCTCCAGATAGTAATGGGCACCTATGATCGAGCCCCCGGAGACGCAAGACAGATATTCAACGCCGCGGAGCAGATCCAGTTCCGCCAGTTTCGCCAACAGGCCGACGTGGAAGAGTGACGCACGGAACCCCCCGCCGGACAGGGCGAGCCCGATCTTGCCTGTCAGCAGCGAATCCAGACCCGCGGCTCGGTCCCCAAGAAATCCCTTGAGCACCTCCTTGGCGATGGCGGGCGCTTTATTTTTCTCATGAACTTGGAGGAGGCGAGCCAGTTGGCGGGTGCTCGTCTCCCACTCCCATTCCGGAACGTCGGGCAATGCGGCAGCTTGCTGTAACCAGGGTCGCGCATCCTCATAGCGCCTCAAGCCAAAGTAGGCCTCGGCGATGGTTACCAGAAACCACCATTCCTTCTTTAGCCACTCTTTGCCCGGCTGTTCCGATATGCCGGGAACGACAGCAACGATGTCTTCTCGGATCTTTCGGGTTTGCTCAGCCTTGGCCGTGACCTCGGTCTCACTCGCCTCCAGACTGGTTAAGAGGTCCAGCACGAAAGCCGCATTGATGCCCGCATAGCCGCGATCCTTGACCGGGCCATCAGGGGCTTCGGCGATGCCTTGAGCGTATCCATGGGCATAGTAGGCAAGCGAGGTATCCAGATAGGCGCGTTGACTGGTCAACTCCCATTTTCGCTTGAAAATGGCGCCAGCCTGCCCGAGCGTCTCTTGATCCCTGGTACAGTCTTTCGACTTGATATCCAGATTGTCCAGGCTGTTCAGAATCTCCAAGGCACGGTCGAGTCTTTCTAGGGGATTCAGGTCGGGGTCTTTATAGGTGCAAAGACTCAGTTGGTGGGTGAGTTTCCGTTTAAGGGCTTCGCCCGGCGTGGGTATTCGCCTGCTGCAGTATTCGGTTTGATGTTTCTCCAATATCCGACGCGCCAGGCCGAATGCCCGTTCGTCCTTAAGTGTCTTTACCAAATCCAGCAACGCTTGCGAATCGATCCGCTCGCCAGCGATAACTCTCTTTGCCCGGTCTATATTGGCACTGTCTGCTCTGCTCATGGTAACCCCCTCTTTTATTGGCGTTGCTTACACGGCCTCCGCCTCCTCATCGAATGGTTCGGGTTCCCTGCGGATGAGGAAGCCTTTGTTCCCACTTCCATCGCCGAGTTCAGCCTACTAGCGCCAATGGATATTATTAGGCTATATGCGCCCCTAAAATGCTGTTTGGCACCATCTGGGAGCGGCTACTCTATCCTCCATAGACTCCGCGTATCCAACCAAACCACCTGCCCGGTTCGCTGCTTCACTTCCCGCACCATGTGTTGTGTACCGCCCGGTCCGTCGCCGCCGCCGCCGTCCCACAGACAAACAAGGCGTACTTTTTCCGGGCCGTGGGCCAAGGCGGTGTAGAGTAGCCAAAGGTTGCAGCGTTCAAAGGGATCGCGACCGGACGGACCTAGTTCATCGGGCATGCTGCGGGGGGGACGTTCTTTCTCCAGCCTGGCCTTGACGGCTAAGTAGCGAGTGCGCCAGTCGCCCGCCGCTGGGGCGATGGAACGCTCGATGAACTCGGGTTCCGGAAACGGCAGTAGCAGTTGTAACTTCACACCGCGGGCCTGGCAGGCTTCGGCAAAGATGAGGTCGCCGCCACTGGCGCCCTGGGTCAGGGCCAGATCCTCGGGTCCGGCGCCAAGGTGATCCAAGGCCATGGCGATTTCGGCCTCGGCGACGGGCACTTTATCGAGGGGGAAACGGGGGGTGGAGCGGTCGGGAGCATCGACCATGTGGCCGGAAAACAGCAATACTTGTCGGGGTTGCCATTGTCCCTCTGGCGGCTCGAGCCGTTGCAAGGCGCGCTCGAAGGTGGCGATGCCGGCGGCGACGCATTCGGGCCGAAACACCAAATCGTTCAGCAAATGCAGTTGGGCCAGGGTAGAGTTGAGGGCGAACCAGTCCTTTTCCGCAGAAGCGATGGCTTCCTTGTAAGCCGTTGTCACGCTGTCCGGGGTGCCGATGAGGACCTCCAGATCACCCAGGGTGGACTTGGCCCAAAACTGTTGGTATGGGTCCTGTTCACAGCTCGCACCCCAGCGAACCCCGCCGGCCATGGCTGCAGCCTCCGGCTCGTAGCGGCCATCCCTGGTGAGGTCTCGGTTGAGGTGCATCAGAGTGATGGCGTTGATGCCGGAATAGTAATGTCCCGGCACCGCCTTGACGGCGGTGGCGTAGCTGGCTATGGCGGCACGGAGTAGCGCGTCTTCGTAGCCGGCATCGCCGCGCATCTGCTCCGGGGTGCCGCCGGGACGGCGCCAGGATTCGACCCAGGCGTCCTTGTCGACCCGGCCCAGCAAGGCCCAGGTTTCCGCATCCTTGGGGTGCTTAGCTAGGACAGATCGATAGTGGGCGCGGGCGGCGTCGAGCCGCCCCAACCGTTGCAGGCAACTGCCTTTTTTCTGCAGCGCTTCCAGATTATCGGGTTGCACGTCCAGGCAGCGCTCGAACTGTTCCAGGGCCAGGTCGAAATGCTCCAGCTTGCGCAACGCATCCCCGGCGACGTAGTTGGCTTCGGCGCGGAATGCGGCGACCGGTGCCTCCTCAGCCAAGACCAGGATATCGCCGATCGTCCGCGACTTCCGGGCCAGGTCGATGCGCCGCGTCCAGTCGTCGTGGGATTCCCAGAATTTGCGGGCGTCACCCACCTTGAGCCGCTTCCACTCCGGTTCTTCCAGGTTGGGTAAAAGACTGAATACCGGGCTGATCTTGCGTCCATGCCAGGAGTCCATGGTGGCCTTCACCATGGCCGCCAGGCGTTGCTTATCCTGTTCCAGGGTTTCCGGATCGGGGGTGCCGTCCTTGAGGCCGTAGTTGAGCTTGCGGTCGGTGTAGATGTCGAAGGGTTGTTTTTCACGCGGCCCTTGCACCAGCACCACGCCGCGCGCCCGCAAGGCATGGCGCACGCCCAGCTCGTACCAAACGTGGGGGTTGTCGATCGTCAGGTCGGCCATTACCAGGTCGGCGATAAGCAACTCTTGGAACATGTCCGTCCTGATGTCGCCGGCGGCCTCTTCCTCGTCCGCCCGGAAGACTTCGAGCCCAGCGGCCTCAATCGCGGGCTTCAACAGTTGCTCGTAAACGGCGTTGAAGTCGATAAGCGTCCCATCATGGCCCGGCTTCTTGCCGAAGGGCATGACGACAAAGGCATGTGGTTTCATTGAGGTCCTCCGGAAATGGGATTCTCACGAACGTTATTTCCCGTTGAGCAGGCGCTCGAGTTGTCCTCTCGCCAGGAACAGCGGATCGATGAGGTAGCCCAAAGGCCACTATCACCGCTCGCCATCAGAACTAGGCTTCTACGTCGGTGCAGGCGTCCGAATCGGTCCGCAGTTGGGCGATGCGGGTTCGCGGCTTTCCTGCTTGAGCAGAGCGGCGGCATTCGGCTTGGCGTATAAGCGGCTCTCGAAATCCAGGCCCGGCGACCGATCGAGATAGGCATGCGTAGGCCGTGCATAACAATACCGGCAGCCATGCTCACAACCGCGATAGGCGTTGATCGAGCGATCGAAGGGGATGCCGGCGACGCGTTGTAGCTGATGACGCTGCGCGCCTGCTTAGGACAACCGACTAAAAGTTTACTGAAGTAACAGCACCTCGGTTTCTTTCGCTCCCTCCCGGCCGATGTCGTCCTTCCAGCCCACTATGAGGCAGTTGAAAATGAGGTCACCTTGCGTAAGCCGGGTTCCCGGCCCGACAGGTCCAGGATCCGTCCGGCCTTGGCCTGGAATTGCGGACGGCGCGGAAAGATCCAACAGCGGTGCTGGCAGGGGCGGAGCCCTCGTGCAGCCAGCGCCAGACGGCGCGCTCACTGATGCGCGCCCCCAAACCCGAGTGCTCGGCCTGCCGCGCCACATCGGCCAACCGCGACAACGGCAGTCCCAAGGTGGCCGGAAGCTCACAGGCCAGCACCTTGATCTCAACGCTGAGCTCTGATGGGAAAAGCCCGCGGCCGACCTGGGCAGGCTCGTTCCTCCAGGCCCGCCTATCGCTCCTCGAAGAAGCGCTTTCGCCACAGACTGACCACTTCTCGCCGGGTGTCCAGCCGGGCCGCGATCTCATCGTTGCTCATCCCTTGGGAGGCCATGAGAATCATCCTGGCCGGCTGTACTTCGAAATACGGCAACGTATATTTCGCCGCCCGACGCTTCAGCTCGTGCGCCTCCTCGACCGACAACCGGATGACAAATGGGCTGCTTCTCGGCATCCGCGAACCCTCTGGGTGGATCGCAGCCAAACTGCCATACGGGATCGAACTTATCAACAATAATATAGTTTAGCGTAGTTGTGGAATAGGGTACTTAGGCGGGCTCTGGATTCATGAACGAGCAATATCAAGGAATCATGAGACTCCCTCAGGTGTTTTCTCTGATTCTAACTGAATTGCGGCATCTTCGCTGCCGGCGCCGGGTCCGATTTCGGTGGCCTCCTCGCCCTCAGCCTCACCTGCGGCAACGTCTTCTTCGTGCTGAACAACGGGCTGAACAACTTCTTCTTTTCTCGCCCAGTAAAGCGCGTAAAGTGCGCAGCCGATCGTAACGAGCGCGGCAACAATACCTACTGTTTTCATACCGTACCTCCTAATTATTTGTCACATGCGACCCTGCTTCCCGTAGCTCTCATCACCAAAGGGAGCAAAAAAATTATACCATAGCGCGTGTCCCTGATCGTTTGTGCCGGAAGGGTCGCCTGGGCACCACCGCTCACCTAGCGCCGAAGCACTTTAACAGTGGCTGACCACTGACACCTGACTACCCCAAACGCATACACAAAGACGGCTTCTTGACAGGAGGCCTGTACGTTCCGCTCGCGGGCAAGGAACGCCGTTCGCATTCCTGGCGCGCTCAATGAGAGCGGTCCGGATGGATACCGATGCCGTCGCGGCGATGGACGCCGGGCGCGGCGCGCCCTAGCCCTGCTGCAAGAGCTTGATCAAGTCGATGATCGCGGTGTTTGCGCGCGCGATATACGAGGCCATAACCAACGAGTGGTTGGCGAACACCGCAAAGCCGGTGCCGTTCAGGATCACCGGACTCCCCAGTGTATTTTGCGTTTCCCTGAGGTTGCGGAGGATATTCCGAACGCTGACCATGGCATTCTTGTCCTCGAGCACCAGTTTGAAATCGACGGCGATGGCGCGCATGAAATGGAGTATCGCCCAGGTTGCGCCCCGCGCCTCAAAGAAGACGTTATCGATCTCCATATAGGGGGTCCTGGCTCCCCGGATGCTCCGCACCGGCACGGGTGCGCTCGAGTCGCCGCTGAGATCGACGTTGACCGTCTCGCGGCCGACGCTGGCGCTCAAGCGTTGCGACTGGTCACCGAGGCGCCGCGCGACCAGTGCCAGCCATTCCGCGAGATTATCGGCGCGGGCAAAGAACTCCGCGTCGTCGGTCTGTTGCAGGCGTCTCAGATAGCGCTCCAAGGCATCGAGCCCGGCCTGGACTTGGCCTTCGTAAGAGGGGAACAGCCAGCCCTCGGTGTCGTTGTGAAAATGCGGATCGGCGAGGGCGAGGTCCGGATCGTCGCTGGATTGGGTCTGGGAGCGGCTGAAATCGTTGCGCAGGAGGCGCGTCAGGTCGCGCATCTGCACCACGACCCCGAATTCCCAACTCTGTGTATTGTCCATCAGGATCCCGGGCGGGGTTACGTCATTGGTCAGGTAACCGCCCGGTTTGTCGATTAGAAAGGAAGCGACCTCGATGAGCGTCGAGGTGGTCACGGATCCCGGGGTCATCTGCACTTCGCTGGCACCGCCGGTGCGGGCCCGGGCCGCCGTGATGACCTCGATCCGCGGGGTCTTGAAATACGCCTGATCGACGTCCCAGAAATAGCTCAGGACGTAAAGCGCCAAGGCCGGTAAGACCAGCAGTAACCAAAGCAGGCGATACTTGAGTGGCACACCCTCATGGTCCTCCCGTTGCGCCCGCCAATTGCGTAGTCTCTCGAACATGCTCTGCCCCCTCGTTGCTTGCTTAAGGATGATAATATACTCGATAGGATCACTATCGCGCGCTTCGTGCTGGCGCGTCTTAATTCCTAGCCCCCGAGAGGCAAGCGGGATGGGGGCTATCCTTGGACTTTTTTGTGACCGGCCCCGGCCCTAGCCCACTGCGAGGGAGGGGATTCGCCGTGAACACCCAGGTCCGCCGCCGCTCGATCGGTGCGGCTAGCCCAGCCGCTGCACGCCGCTCTCCAGCCTGCCATCGGCATGCAGCCGTAGCCAGCGATAACCGGGCTTGAGCGTGTCGCGCCGGTAATCTTCGGCGCCCGGCGCGAATTGTACACAGGTCGAGGGGGCGCCGAGGAGCCGCAGCGCACCGCGTCGGTCGTCGAAGGCCTGGTGGGCATGCCCCCAGATGACGGCACGGGCGTTGGCGTAGCGGTCCAGGACCTCTAACAGCGCCTCGCCGTTCGCCACCCCCAGGCGATCCAGCCAGCGACTACCCAGCGCGACCGGCGGGTGGTGCATGCAGATCAGCGCCGGCTGCGCGCGGTGCCCGGCAAGCTCCCGCTCCAGCGTCTCCAAGGCCGCCGCACCTACTCTGCCACCGACCTGGCCGCTCTGCACGGTGTCGACGAACACCGCGCGCCAGGCGCCCATATCGGCACCCGGCACAACATGGACGTTACGGCCCGGCAAGACCCTCCGCATCGTCTCCTCGTCGTCGTGATTGCCCGACACGCAATACACCGGGACATCCAACGCCGTCAAGCGCGTGCGCAGCCTGCAGTAGGCGGCCTCCGAGCCGTCATTGCTGAGGTCTCCGGTCATGATGATCGCGTCAGTCGGCCAGTGCGTGCGCCTGGCCAGAGCCAGCACCGCCTCGAAGCTCGCGAGCGTGTCGATGCCGGTATAGGCTCGATCCGGGCTGGCATAGAGGTGCGTATCGGTGATCTGCAGCACGGCTATCGCGCCGGCGCGCGCTGGGAGAGTCATAGGTGCATCCATGGCTGGCCGAATAGTACAATAATCGGTCCAGGTTTCAGTAAGGTATCCTGCGTGCTGCGCTGTGTTTGCCGGGCGTCCCGTGAGCAACAAGACCGTTAACCTGAGCGATGCGCTTTACGAGTATCTTCTGGCCGTGTCCTTGCGCGAGCCCGAGGTGCTGCGGCGGCTGCGCGCGGAGACCGCCCGCTTACCCATGGCCAACATGCAGATTGCCCCCGAGCAAGGCCAGTTCATGGCCCTGCTGGTCGAGCTGCTCGGGGTCGAGAAGGCCCTGGAGATCGGTGTCTTTACCGGTTATAGCGCCTTGTGCGTGGCGCTGGCGATGCCTGCCGGCGGGCGTCTCATTGCCTGTGACGTGAGCGAGGAATGGACCGGCATCGCCCGCCGCTACTGGACCGAGGCCGGGGTGGCCGGCACTATCGATCTACGCCTGGGTCCGGCCGTGGACACCCTGCGCAGTTTGTTGGCCGCAGGCCATGCCGCTAACTTCGATTTCGCCTTCATCGATGCCGACAAGGAGGCGTACGGCGACTACTATGAGCTGACCTTGGCCCTGCTGCGGCCGGGGGGGCTCATCGCCGTGGACAATGTCCTGTGGTCCGGCCGAGTTGCCGATCCCGCTGTGCACGACCCGGATACCGTCGCCATCCGGCAATTCAACGAGCGCCTGCGCGGTGACCGGCGCGTCACGCTCAGCCTGCTGCCGCTCGCCGACGGCCTGACCTTGGCGAGGAAACGCGGGTAGGGTGCCGTGAGTCTCGCGCTTGATCCTGCGCGAGACCAATCGGGATGGGGGTTCGGGAGCAGGATTCGACACCGTTTCCGAACCCGGTGCTCAATGCCGGACTGCACCGTCACGCCCGCGCAGCGAGGGGCGACAGGATTCTATCGGCGTGCCGAAGTATCGAAAAATGGCCTTCCGGAGCGAGGTAGTGCCAGCAGGCCGAGGGGATGGCGCGCGCAAAAAACTCCCCGTGTAACGGCGGTACGACTTGATCGGTCCCGCCATGCCATAGATCGACCGGTACGCGGATCGCGTCGAAGGGGATCCGCCAAGGCTCCGAAAAAACCACCAGCTCGTGGAGGGCGCCACGCACGCCTTGGCGCATCGACTCGCGGATGGAAGCGACCAGCCCAGTGCGGATCGCGGGTTCGCTGAGGAACTGGCGATCGGGCCGCGGCGTGCAGCGGCGTAACAACGCATAGAAGGTCACCGGGCTAAAACGCATCGGGAGGTACGGGAATACCCCATAGATCGGGCGTAGCAAGGGCCGCGCATGGTTGGCGAGCAAGAAACCGACCTGGGCATGCCAGCGCAGCGCGGCCACTGCCCACGGTTCGTAAACCGGGCCTAGCCCCGCGACCACCGCAACCCGGCTCAGGCGCTCGCCGAGCTGCCAGGCACAGGCCAGGGCGAACGGCCCGCCGCCGGAAACCCCGACCACAGCGAAGCGCCCGATCCCCAACCGGTCCGCCAGTTGCGTAACGCGCTGCGGCCAGGTGTCCAGCCTGTGCCCGGGATGGAAGTCCGACAGGCCATAACCCGGCCGGTCTACGGCGATGAGCCGTATCCCTCGGTGCTGGGCCGCTGCCTCGGAGAGGCGAGCTTCCAGGCGCGAGGCCGGGAAGCCGTGAATATAGACCACCGGTACGCCACCCGGACTCCCCAGCTCGGCATAGCCCAGCCGGCTACCGTCGGCTAATTCGATGTACCGGGCGTGCGCCCCGGCGCACTGCGAAACCATTGGAGAATAGGCTGCGCCGGGCCGTCGAACACCGCCGATTCCACGATCCAGGCTACGCCTCGCCGGTCACGCTGCCGGGCTGCATTCTTACGTGCCGGCGATAGCGGGACATGCTGCAAGCCCGCGCCTAACCGGGCGCGCCGCGCTGGAGTTCACGCAGCCTGAGCCAGATGGTGAGCAGATAAACGCTGAGGAATACCGCAAAGTAATATTCCTGCGGCTCGCTGTATCGGATCGCATAAGGCAGGGGACCGATACCGAACCAGTCTTCCAGGCGGTCCGGGATGCGGATGAGCGTCGCGAGCAGCGCGGCGGGGACGCAGACGTGAGTGGGCCAGAGCCAGTAGCGCCAATCGCTGCTCGGCCGCGGGTGTTTACGGCCCCAGTACAGGGGATAGAACAGTCCGCCAGCCATCACCCCTAGCTCCAGCGCAAGACGCGGTTTCTGATCGAACCAACTGCTGATGTTATGAATATTGGTCTCGCCTTGGTCATTGATCTTGTTTATATAATCCGGCGTCGCCCAACCGATGAGGTGTTGCCCCCAACTCAGCTCCTCGCCGGCGAAGTAGACGCACGCGCCCGTGACCAGGGCGATCCAGGCTATCAGCCGCCGGTCGGGTAGTTGCTCGCGATAGCGCAGGGCCGCGAATCCGGCGATGATGCCAGGCACCAGCACGGCCGGTGTGGCCAGCTCGACGATGCCCAACTCATTGTCGAACAGGCGCGTGTAGTCCCCAGGCATCCAGATGCGCACCCCGTATTGAACGATCAGCAACAACGGCGGGAACCATTGCCAAAGCCAGCGCGGCGGCTCGTTGCGCGCGTTACCCGTCATGGTTCAACGGCGGACCGAGCGGGGCGATCGGCGATCATCCACTGTTGAGGGCGCCCGGTGCGTACCAATAATGGTCGAGCAACAATATCAGGAACAAGGCCCCGAGGTAGGTGATCGAGTAGCGGAAGGTGGGCATGGCCCAGCGATGGCCGCGCTCGCGGTATAAACGCCAGGCGTGATAGATGAATATGCCCCCCAGAACCAAGGCGCCGACGAGATATAACAGGCCGCTCATATAAGTCACGAAGGGTAGGAGGCTGACAACTACCAGGAGCACACTGTAAAGCAGGACCTGCAAACGGGTATAGTCCACGCCGTGGGTCACCGGGAGCATCGGGACATCGGCGCGCGCGTAGTCCTGGCAGCGATGGATCGCCAGCGACCAGAAGTGCGGCGGGGTCCAGGCGAAGATGATCAAGAACAGCAGCAAGGCGTGAGGATCGATGCTGCCGGTGATCGCGCACCAGCCGAGCACCGGTGGTGCGGCGCCGGCGGCGCCGCCGATGACGATGTTTTGCGGCGTCGCGCGTTTTAGGTACAGCGTGTAGAGCACCGCGTAGCCGATGAGCGAGAGGAAGGTAAGTACGGCGGTCAGGCCATTGACCAGCAGCGTCAAGATGGCCATCGCGCTGACCCCCAACAGGGCGGCAAACAATAAGGCCCGGCCGCGCTCGATCTCCCCCTGCGGCAAGGGTCGGTCGCTGGTGCGCTCCATGAGCGCGTCGATGCGATGTTCGGCCACGTGATTGATGGCCGCCGCCGAGCCCGCGGCCAAGGCGATACCCAGTGAACCGAAGATGAGCGGTAACAGCGGGACTGCGCCGGGTGTCGCTACCAGCATCCCGACGATGGCGGTCAGCATGATCAAAGCTACCACGCGCGGCTTGCAGAGCTCGAAATAGGCCCGCAGGCGGGACCGCGCCGCAGGATCGATCGCCTGTGGGTGTAACAAGGGTCTCTATGCGCCTGGTAATATCGGCGGGGAAGGATACCATGGCCTCCGCCGGCACGACCATCGCGCCTTGGCGCGGGGCTGGTTAGGCTGCGCGACCGGAAACATCGCCTGCGTCGCCGCGCGTCATATTGAAACCTAGCGGCGGGGGGGATACCATTCCCTTCGCTGCACTGCATCAATTGCGACGTGAGGCCGTAGGCCTGTAATTGAACCGGCAATACCGGATACCTGATTCGAAACGATACCTGGAGAACCATCGGCACTGATAGGTCAATGCAGGGGATGATGCTTAAGAATTTCGTGAAATTCGGCTCTGCGGTCCTCGCCTACTGGGCTGGTGCGGGCCGGGCCGATGAGATGGTCCTGTCGGTAGCGGTGATACCTCTCTCTACGGGCGTTGATGCGTTGCACAGGCTGGTCCTTTGGATCTGCGTCGGGGTGACGCTGGTCCTCTACGCGGTGATGTTTTACTCGATACTTGCCCACCGCAGGTCCAAGGGCGTGGTCCCTGCACCTTTTCATAAGAGCACCCTGGTCGAAGTCCTATGGTCCGCCGTCCCCCTGGTCATCCTGGTGGCGATGGCGGTCCCGGCGATGACGCGGATGGACGCTGTCCGTGATGGGAAGCCCCAGGGCTACACGCACGGGGCATCGGCGAAAGACGCCATACCCGCCCGTGGCGGGCCGATCCCAGGCGCAGCGCCCGCTAGAGTGAGGCTCGTAAAGGTTGTAGAATCGCGCCGCTTGGCGCGTCTCAAAGCGTTTTCCGGTGGCTAGTTGCGCTGTGGCCTCCCGAGCGCAATCGTAACATCAAGCACTGGCGGGTAAGATAATTCCCGGCATGTTAGCGCTCGCTAATGCCGTGTGTCGGTTTGCGTTTTAAGTACCGGGCCTCCGCCGATGGAAAACGAGGATCGATGTCCCAAGAGGAGGATTAGGACACCTTGATAAAGTCCCTCGCCTCTTGGGAGAGGGTTATTCATCCTTACCCTCTCCCAACGAGGGAAAGGATTATTCGAATCGGGTGGCGCGTAGCGTGGCGAGCATCGAGGGGAACACTGTGCCCGCTCGAATAGGTGTGAACTGCATGATTCTGATGCTGGGTCAGGAGCGATAACCGGGTATGGGTGCTGCGATTGTACTGGTGCTGATTGCCATCGGCTCGGTGATTTTCCATTTTTGGAGCCCGTGGTGGTTTACACCCCTGTCGTCCAACTGGGACCTGATGGACGTTACCTTGATCATCACTTTCTGGATCACCGGCTTCGTTTTTGTCGCTATCCTGCTGTTCATGGCCTATGCCTTGGTCCGCTACCGCTATCGAGCCGACAGACGGGCCGCCTACGAGCCGGAGAACAAGCGGCTCGAGTGGTGGCTCATCGGCCTAACTACCGTGGGCATCGTCGCCATGCTGGTGCCGGGCCTATACGTATGGGCAATGTTCATAGATGTGCCCAAGGATGCCTTCACCCTCGAGGCCGTCGGCCAGCAATGGAAGTGGACGTTTCGCTTGCCGGGGAAGGACGGGGAGCTAGGCCGCTCGGATACCAAGCTCATCAGCGGCGATAATCCCTTCGGCCTGAGCTTGAACGACCCCAAGGGCCAGGACGACGTCTTGGTGAGCGACGAGGAGCTGCGTATCCCGCTGGGCCGTCCGGTGCTGGTCCTGCTGCGAGGCAAAGACGTGTTGCATGATTTCTACGTACCGCACTTCCGGGTCAAGATGGATGTAGTGCCGGGCATGGTCACGCGGCTGTGGTTTACGCCCACCGTGCCGGGGAAGTATGAGGTTGCCTGCGCGGAATACTGCGGGATCGGTCACCATACCATGCGCGGTGTCGTGTTGGTCGAGAAGGAGGCGGACTTCAAGACCTGGCTCGCCGGGCAGCCGACCTTCGCGCAGACCCTGGCCAAGGCCGGGAGCGGGGATCCGCTGGTCGATCAGGGACGGAAACTCGCCCAGGACCAGGGCTGCGTCGGTTGCCATAGCCAGGACGGCAGCCCCAGCGTCGGACCCACCTGGAAGGGGCTATTCGGCAAGACCCAGACCTTTGCCGACGCGAGCAGCGCTGCGGTTGACGAGACCTATATCCGGCAATCCATCGCCAATCCGAATGCCAAGGTCGTCAAGGGCTACTCGCCGATGATGCCACCGTACCAACTGAGCGACGAAGAGCTTAACGCACTGCTCGCGTACATAAGGACCTTAACTCAATAATCCGCGCCCAGGGATAATCATGATGTTCAGTCAAGCGAGGTGGATGTGATGGTCAACGCCCCATACCAAGAGAGTCTGCACCTGCACGATCCGCAGAGCTGGTGGACTAAATACGTCTTCAGCCAGGACCACAAGGTCATCGCGATTCAATATACCGTGACGGCCATCGGGGTGGGCCTGGTGGCGCTGGTGCTGTCCTGGATCATGCGTCTGCAACTCGGTTTTCCCGGCACGTTCGCCTTCATCGACACCAACGTGTATTTTCAGAGCGTCACCATGCATGGGATGATCATGGTGATTTATCTGTTGACGGCCCTGTTCCTGGGCGGCTTCGGCAATTACTGTATCCCGCTCATGCTGGGCGCCCGCGACATGGTCTTTCCGTTCGTGAACATGCTGAGCTACTGGGCCTATTTCCTGTCCGTGCTCGTGCTGATGGCGAGCTTCTTCGTGCCTGGCGGGCCGACCGGCGCGGGTTGGACGCTCTATCCGCCGCAGGCCATCCTACCCGGTACGCCGGGGGTCGATGTCGGCATCATCCTCATGCTGGTGTCCCTGGTGCTGTTTATCGTGGCCGCTACGATGGGCGGCTTGAATTACGTAACCACGGTCCTCCAGGCCCGCACCTGGGGCATGACCATGATGCGTATGCCCTTGACGGTGTGGGGGATCTTCACCGCCACCGTGCTGGCGCTGCTGGCCTTTCCGGCCTTGTTGGTCGGCTGCGTCATGCTGTTGCTCGATCGCGTCGTGGGGAGCAGCTTCTTCATGCCCGCGGTCTTCTCGATGGGCAAGCACCTCGACTACCAGGGCGGGAGCCCGGTGCTTTTCCAGCACGTGTTTTGGTTCTTCGGCCACCCGGAGGTCTACATCGTCGCCTTGCCGGCCTTCGGCATCGTCTCCGATCTCATCAGCACCCATGCGCGCAAAAACATCTTCGGTTACAAGATGATGGTGTGGGCGATCGTGGGGATCGGCGCGCTGAGCTTCGTGGTGTGGGCGCATCACATGTACGTGAGCGGCATGAACCTGTATCTAGGCTTCTTCTTTGCCGTAACGACATTGGTGGTCGCGGTGCCCACCGCCATCAAGGTCTACAACTGGGTGCTGACGCTATGGCGGGGCAACATCCAGCTCGATGTCCCGATGCTGTATTGTCTGGCCTTTTTGGTGAGCTTCGTGATCGGCGGCTTGACCGGACTGTTCCTCGGCAACGTCGCGGTGGACCTGCCGCTCTCCGATACCTATTTCGTGGTCGCGCATTTCCACATGGTCATGGGCGTGGCGCCGATCCTCGTGATCTTCGGCGGGATCTACCATTGGTTCCCCAAGATCACCGGCCGCATGCTGAACGATACCCTCGGCAAGCTGCACTTCTGGGTGACTTTTCTGGGCACTTACGCGATCTACTTCCCCATGCATTACCTGGGTTTCGTAGGCGTACCGCGCCGCTATTACAACTTCGATAGCTACGACTTCATCCCGCCCCACGCCCACGACTTGCAGGTCTTCATCACCGTAGCGGCCTTATTCGTGGGCGCGTTTCAGCCGGTATTCGTCTTCAACATGATCTGGAGCGCCTTCAAGGGCCAACCGGCCGACGGCAACCCGTGGCGCGCCACGACCCTGGAGTGGCAGACCCCGGAGACGCCGCCGGTGCATGGCAACTGGGGTCCGAAGCTACCGGTGGTGCACCGCTGGGCCTATGACTACAGCGTCCCCGGCGCCGCCGAGGACTTCGTGCCGCAAAACGTTGCGCACGCGCTGGCCACGAGCAACGGCCTCCATAAGCCAGGTCTTGCGTCCGGCTAAGCCCCCGTGGTGATAGCCGCTTTGACCAAGCCCGCGGTGTTGCTCCGCGGGCGCAGCGAAACGGAGCGACCTCCGCCGCCGGTGGGCGGACGGGGCAGCGCCAGCGGCTGGGGTGGCAGCGGCGACAGGCCGCGCGGCGGCGGCGTCTTCCATGTCCCGGCAGCCAAGGTCGGCCTGTGGGTGTTCATGGGCGTGGTCATCGTGGTGTTCTCGGTCCTGGGCAGCGCTTACCACCTGCGCATGGCGCTCCACGACTGGAGACCGCTCCCGGAACCGGGTCTGCTCTGGTTCAACACCGCCCTGCTGGCCTTGAGCAGCATAGCCTTGCACCTGGCGCGCGTCGCCGCCCGCCGTCAGCTGCGCGCTTATACGGCGGCGGGCCTCATGCTGGGCGGCCTGTTCGCTTGGGGTTTTCTGGCCGGGCAGCTATGGTCCTGGGGGCAGCTCGATGCCGCGGGCTTCTATCTTGCCTCCAACCCGGCCAATACGTTTTTCTATACCATCACCGCCTTGCACGGGCTACATCTCCTGGGCGGGCTGGTGGCCTGGGCCAGGGCCGGTCTCAAACTCTGGCGCGGCGTCGATCTCAAGCGCTTATCCTTGAGTGTGGAACTGTGCTCGACCTATTGGCACTTCCTGCTCGCGGTATGGCTGGTTTTATTTACCTTATTGTTGCGTAGCTGAAGAAAGGAAAAGGAACGCATGACACAACCCGTTCACGCCAGCGGCGCCGAGGCCTTGCCGCCGCCCGCGGGTCTCGGTGGCCTGGTCGCCGATTGGTCCTCCGACAAGGCGGCCTTCCAGGTCCCTTGGGGCAAGGCGATGATGTGGATCTTCCTGCTCAGCGACACCTTCATCTTCAGTTGCTTCCTGACGGGATACATGACGGTGCGCCTGTCCACGACCGTGCCGTGGCCGAACCCCAGCGAGGTGTTCGCCCTGGAGGTCGGCGGCACGCAAGTCCCGCTCATCCTGATTGCCATCATGACCTTCATCCTCATCTCCAGCAGCGGCACCATGGCCATGGCGGTCAACTTCGGGTATCGCCGCGATCGCGTCAAGACCATGGTCCTGATGTTGATCACCGCGGCCTTCGGCGCCACCTTCGTCGGCATGCAGGCCTTCGAGTGGACCAAACTTATCCTCGAAGAAGGCGTGCGTCCCTGGGGCAATCCGATGGGCGCGGCGCAATTCGGTTCGAGCTTTTTCATGATCACGGGGTTCCACGGCCTGCACGTGACCGTCGGGGTGATTTATCTCACCACCGTGGCCATCAGGGTCCTGCGCGGGCGCTACGAGCATACGAATTACGAGATCGTCGAGATCGCCGGGTTATATTGGCATTTCGTCGATCTGGTATGGGTCTTCATCTTTGCGCTGTTTTATCTCTGGTAGGCAAGAACATGGCACACGTACAAGCAGAAGCGCACGGGCCGGGACAGCAACATCCGATCGGCCTCTATCTGGCGGTGTGGTTCCTGCTTTTCATTCTCAGCACGTTTTCGTATCTCGTCGATTACTTCCACGTCGAGGGCTATCTTCGCTGGACACTGATCCTCATCTTTATGTTCTTAAAGGCCGGGCTCATCGTCGCGATATTCATGCACATGCGCTGGGAGCGATTGGCGCTGATCTGCGCGATCCTGCTACCGCCCTTATGCCTGTTGGTACTGATATCCTTGATGACGGTAGAGGGAAAATTTACCTTTCTGACCCGCGGGCTGTTCTTCGGCTAATACGATACGGGCCGTCCTTTCAAGCGTAAGAATCTAATCTCAACGGAGGATATATCGTTATGATGAAGGAGATTCCGACCTTGTGCGCGGCACTCGCATTAAGCGCCCCGATGGCGATTTCCGCGGAAGACGGTCACGGTGGCGCCGTGGCGGTAACGGGTATGGCGACGACGGGCACCGAATCAGAGGCAGTGCCTTGGGCAGTATCCTGATTCCCTGATCGCTCGAGCTCGATAGGGTGGTCGAGGAAAAGCCCGGCTATCGCGCCGGGCTTTTTTTCGCGCCGGTTTTTTTTGGATTGGGAGCTTGTGATCCCGATGCGGACTTATTCGGTGACCACGGACGCCTGCTCGATCACGATAGGCTTTTGCGGTACGTCCTTCGGCATGGGACCACCGGCGCCGGTCGGGACCTTGGCCATGGCGTCCACGACCTCCATGCCCTCGACGACCTCACCGAATACGGCATAGCCCCAGCCTTGCGTCGTCTTGGCCGTGTGGTCCAGGAAGGCGTTATCGGCGAGATTGATGAAGAACTGCGCGCTGGCCGAATTCGGGTCGGAGGTCCGGGCCATTGCGATCGTACCGCGCTTGTTCTTCAGGCCGTTGTCCGCCTCGTTCTTGATCGGCGCGCGGGTGGGCTCTTGCTTGAAATCGCCCGAAAAGCCGCCGCCTTGCGCCATGAAACCCGGTATTACCCGGTGAAAGAGAGTGCCCTGGTAGTGCCCGTCCTTGACGTAACCCAGGAAATTCTCCGTGGTGGCGGGGGCCTTCTCCGTATCGAGCTTGATCACGATACTGCCCAGATTGGTGTCGATCTTTACCTTGGTGGTTTCCGTAGTCATCACTTTATCGTCGGTGTTTACAGTTGGTTTCGCCTCGAGATCCTCCGCGGCACCTATCGATGTGCCCATCAGGCTGGCTAGGCAAATGGGAATAATGATCCTCCGCATATCCTGGTCTCCGTTGGTGATTGAGCGCCCCATTATAGGTAGCGGAAGTGGTGCTGAGTACCCGCTGTGGCGAAACCGTGGGGGTAGGTCATGGCTGGCTCTCGGGTTTTGCATCACCGCGCGATTCACCGGTCGGACTACGGTAGTCGGGCTCACCCCGCGCCGGATCGGCCGCGCTGTGCAGCACCCCCCGCCCCGCCCCCGCCTTCGTTGACTGCGGAAAGCCTTTTGCATTAGCATCCCGCGCTGCCGCAATCGGGGGGATTTTGGACAGGGGTTTAAGAAGGCTGCTCGCCGTGCAAGCGGGTTGCACCTTGATTGTGGCAGGGGTGTCGGCTGTGTTCCGCCCGCGTTGGGGGCTCTCTGCCTTGATCGGCGGCGGGATCGGGACCCTCGCGACAGCGGCCGCCGTGCTTTGCGTATCGATAACTAGAACGGCAACGCCCGCACGGCTCTTGGGGATCCAGTACCTCGCCGAGCTAATCAAGATTGGGCTGACCTTAGCGCTCTTCGTGCTGACGTTCGTATTGTATAAGGGCGTCGCGCCAGGGGCGCTTTTTGCGGCCTATATAGCCACGCTGCTGGCCTACGGCATCGCGATGCTTTGGGCGTGATGGGGGAAAGCGATTAGATGCAAGCGGATACACCACAGACGTCCTCCCAATACATCGTCCACCACCTGACGAATAACGCGCAGGGAGACGGATTCTGGACTATCCACGCCGACACCTTGGTGGTCTCCGCGTTGCTCGGGGTGCTGGTATTCGGTGCGCTGTACCTGGCCGGCCGCAAGGCCAGCTCCGGGGTCCCTGGGCCCTGGCAGAACTTCGTCGAGGCGCTGGTCGAGATGGTGGACAGCCAGGTCAAGGGGATCTTCCACGGCCGCAGCGATCCGGTGATAGCGCCGCTGGCGCTGACCATCTTCGTGTGGGTGTTCACCATGAACGCCATGGACCTGCTGCCCGTCGATCTCCTGCCCGAGGTTCTGAAACCGGCCGGCGTCCATTATTTCAAGTCGGTACCGACCACCGATCCCAATCTCACCTTCGCGATGTCGCTGTCGGTGTTCGGGTTGATGCTTTATTACAGCTTCAAGGTCAAGGGTCGCTCGGGTTTTGCCCGCGAAGTGATGTCCGCACCCTTCGGCGAGAGGCTCGCGCCGATCAACGTCGTATTCCGTATCATCGAGGACGTTGCCAAGCCGCTATCGCTGGCCTTACGGCTGTTCGGCAACATGTACGCCGGCGAGATGGTATTCATCCTGATTGCGCTCCTGCCCTATTGGCTGCAATGGCTGTTCGGCGCGCCGTGGGCGATCTTCCACATCCTCATCATCACGTTGCAGGCCTATATCTTCATGATGCTCACCATCGTGTATCTGGGCATGGCACACGAGTCCCATTAACCGTGAATTGACCTGAAGGAGAACCGTATGGAGCTGTTAAATGCATTAGGTAACGTCCAAGGCCTGGCGATCCTCGCGGTTTCGCTGATGCTGGGGCTGGGGGCGCTGGGGGCGGCCATCGGCGTCGGCCTGTTGGGCGGCAAGTTTCTGGAGGGCGTGGCCCGCCAGCCGGAGCTGGCCAATCTGCTGATCGGGCGCTTCTTCCTGGTGGCGGGTCTAGTGGATGCGGTACCCATGATCAGTGCCGCCATGGGCCTTTACGTCCTGTTCGCCGATCCCTTCGGCTTCGCCGACGCGCTCGCCAAGGTCGCGGGCGGCTAAACCTCTGCGTTCAGTTCGGGAGCTCAGCCGTGGATATCAACGCGACCTTGCTCGGACAGGCGATCACCTTCGCCATTCTGGTGTGGTTTACCATGCGCTTCGTATGGCCGCCCTTGATCAAGGCCATGGAGGAACGTGCCCGACATATCGCCGACGGTTTGGCCGCGGCCGAGAAGGGCCGGCACGACTTGGAGCTGGCCGAATCGCGGGCCAAGACCCTCCTGCGCGAAGGCAAGCAGCACGCGCAGGAGGCGATCGCCCATGCCCAGAAGCGCGCCGATGAGATCATCGAGGAGGCCAAGGCCCAGGCACGCATCGAGGGCGGGAAGATCGTCGCCGCGGCGCACGCGCAAGGCGCGCAGGAGCTGCGAGTGGCACGCGACGCGCTGCAAAAGGAGGTGGCGCAACTGGCCTTGGCCGGCGCCGAGCAGGTGTTGATGCGCGAGGTCGATGCCGCCCGGCATCGCGAGGTCCTGGATAAGCTCTCGGCGCGCCTCTAGTCTCCGGCATGGAAGAGCTGACCACCGTCGCACGCCCCTATGCCCAAGCGGTTTTCGAGCGCGCCCGCGAGTCGAATCGGGTTACGCAATGGACGGCGATGCTGGGCTTGCTCGGGGCACTCCTGTCCGATGCGCAGATGCGGGCCGCGGCGGGTGACCCGCGCGTGCCGCGCGCCCGGCTCGAGCAATTGATCTTTGACGTCGCCGGCGAACGCCTGGATGTAGAGGGGCGCAATCTGCTGCGGGTAGTGCTGGACGCGGGCCGCATTCAGGCCTTGCCCGCGATCGCGCGCGTATTTGAAACGCTGTGCGCCGAGGCCGAGGGCGTGCTCGACGTCGAGGTGGTGTCGGCCTTCGCGCTGGAGCCCGCCGAGGAGCAAGGCCTCGTCGATGCCGTCCGGCGCCGGGTCGGCAAGCGGCTGCGCGTCCGCACGCGTACCGACCGCGCGCTGATCGGCGGCGCCGTGGTCCGCGTCGGCGATCTGGTCATCGACCTGTCGCTCCAGGGGCGGCTACGGCAGCTCGCCAAGCAATTCGGCTAAGACCCAACCCAGGATTCTTTCAGTGAGATCAAGAGATGCCCATCAGCGCTACTGAGATCAGTGAGCTCATAAAGAAAAAGATCCAGGAGTACGAGCTACCCACCGAGGCCCGCACGGAAGGTACGGTAGTGAGCCTGACCGACGGGATCGCCCGCCTGCACGGTCTGAGTGACGTGATGCAAGGCGAGATGATCGAATTCCCGGGCAATGTCTATGGTCTGGCGTTGAATCTGGAGCGCGACTCCGTGGGCGCGGTCATCATGGGCGCCTACACTCACATCAAGGAAGGCGACGTGGTGCGGTGTACCAAGCGCATCCTGGAGGTGCCGGTAGGGGAGGCCCTGCTCGGCCGCGTGGTCGATGCCCTTGGCATCCCGATCGACGGCAAGGGGCCGATGAGCGGCACGGAGCGCTCGCCGATCGAGAAGATCGCACCCGGCGTCATCACCCGCCAGGCCGTGAGCCAGCCGGTGCAGACCGGCCTCAAGGCCATCGACTCCATGGTGCCGATCGGCCGCGGCCAGCGCGAGTTGATCATCGGCGACCGCCAGACCGGCAAGACCGCGATGGCCGTCGATGCGATCATCAACCAGCGCGGCACCGGCATCAAATGCATCTACGTGGCCATCGGCCAGAAGGCCTCATCGATCAATACCGTGGTGCGCAAGCTGAGCGAGCACAACGCCATGGCGCACACCATCGTCGTCGCCGCCAGCGCCTCGGACTCGGCGGCCATGCAGTTCATCGCCCCCTATGCCGGCTGTGCCATGGGCGAGTATTTCCGCGACAACGGCCAGGACGCCTTGATCATCTATGACGACCTCACCAAGCAGGCCTGGGCTTATCGTCAGGTATCGCTGCTGTTGCGCCGGCCGCCGGGACGCGAGGCCTATCCCGGAGACATCTTCTATCTGCATTCGCGGCTGCTGGAGCGCGCCGCGCGCCTCAATGCCGCCGAGGTCGAGAAGCGCACCCATGGCCGCGTCAAAGGCCGCACCGGCTCGCTCACCGCCCTGCCTATCATCGAGACCCAGGCCGGCGACGTGTCGGCCTTCGTCCCCACCAACGTGATCTCCATCACGGACGGGCAGATCTACCTGGAGAGCGACCTGTTCAATGCCGGTATTCGACCGGCCATAAACGCCGGCCTCTCCGTGTCGCGCGTCGGCGGCGCGGCCCAGACCAAGGTTATCAAAAAACTCGGCGGCGGCATCCGGTTGGCCCTGGCTCAATACCGCGAACTGGCGGCCTTTGCGCAGTTCGCCTCCGACCTCGACGAGGCGACCCGCAAGCAGTTGGAGCGCGGCCAGCGCGTCACCGAGCTGATGAAGCAGAAGCAGTACTCGCCGCTCACCGTGGCCGAGATGGCGGTCAGCCTGTTCGCCGCCGATCGCGGTTACCTCGACGACGTGCCGCGCGATCAGATCGGTAGCTTCGAGTCGGCCCTGCTGAGCTTCGTGAACAGCGAAAATGCCGAGCTTATGCAGCGCATCAACGACAGCGGCGACTTCAACGACGAGGTCGAAAACGGGCTGAAGGCGGCGTTGGAGGATTTCAAGGCCAATCACGCCTGGTAACAACCGATGGCCGCCGGTAAAGAGATCCGCGCCAAGATCAAGAGCGTGCAGAGCACGCAGAAGATCACCCGCGCCATGGAGATGGTCGCGGCGAGCAAGATGCGCAAGGCCCAGGAGCGCATGCGCGCGGCCCGGCCCTACGCGGACAAGATCCGCAAGGTCATCGCGCACCTGGCCCATGCCCACAGTGAATATCATCATCCCTACCTGGTGGTGCGGGTAGCGCAGCGCATCGGCGTCATCGTCGTGTCCACCGATCGCGGGCTATGCGGCGGGCTGAATGCCAATCTGTTTCGCGCCAGCCTGCAGCAATTCAAGGAATGGGACCGCCAGGGCCTCGCCATCGAGGTCTGTACCGTGGGCGCCAAGGCCGCGGGTTTTTTCGCCCGCGTCGGCGGGCGGGTCGTCGCCCAGGCTAGCCACCTCGGTGACAGGCCCCGCCTCGAGGCCTTGATCGGCACCGTCAAGGTCATGCTCGACGCCTATGACCAGGGACGCATCGAGCGGCTGTATCTGGTCTCGAATCAATTCGTCAACTCGATGACCCAGCGCGCGCAGGTCGAGCAGTTGCTGCCGCTGCTCGCCGATCCCTCCCTGGACCTCAAGCATCACTGGGATTATATCTATGAGCCCGAGGCCAAGGAGGTGCTCGATCACCTGCTGCAGCGCTACATCGAGTCGCTGGTCTATCAGGGCGTCGTGGAGAACATCGCCTGCGAACAGGCGGCGCGCATGGTGGCGATGAAGGCCGCCTCGGACAATGCCGGCAAGCTCATCGATGAGCTGCGCCTCATCTATAACAAGGCGCGCCAGGCCTCGATTACCCAGGAGCTATCCGAAATCGTCGGCGGCGCCGCTGCCGTATAAAAGACTTCTTCCAAGGAACACAGCATGAGCAACATCGGTAAGGTCGTACAGATCATCGGCGCAGTGGTGGACGCGGAGTTTCCCAGCGCCTCGGTGCCCAAGGTCTATGACGCGCTGGAGGTCAAGGATACCGAGATCACCCTGGAGGTCCAGCAGCAGTTGGGTGGCGGCGTGGTCCGCACCATCGCGCTCGGCACCACCGACGGGCTGCGCCGCGGCCTGGAGGTGAAGAACACCGGCGCGGGGATCTCCGTGCCGGTCGGCGAGAGGACCTTGGGCCGGATCATGAACGTCCTGGGCGTGCCGATCGATGGAAAAGGTCCTATCGCGGCGGAGGAGAAATGGGCCATCCATCGCGAGGCACCCGCGTTCATCGAGCTCTCGCCGACCACCGAGCTGCTGGAGACCGGCATCAAGGCCATCGATCTGATCTGCCCCTTCGCCAAGGGCGGCAAGGTCGGCCTGTTCGGCGGCGCCGGGGTCGGCAAGACCGTCAAACTGATGGAGCTGATCCGCAATATCGCCACCGAGCACAGCGGCTATTCCGTTTTTGCCGGCGTCGGCGAGCGGACCCGCGAGGGCAACGACTTCTATCACGAGATGACCGAATCCAAGGTCTTGGACAAGGTGTCGCTGGTCTATGGCCAGATGAACGAGCCGCCGGGTAACCGGTTGCGGGTGGCGCTGACCGGCCTGACGCTGGCCGAGTTCTTCCGCGATGAGGGGCGCGACGTACTGTTCTTCATCGACAACATCTACCGCTTCACGCTGGCCGGCGTAGAATGCTCGGCACTGCTCGGCCGCATGCCCTCGGCGGTGGGTTATCAGCCGACCCTGGCCGAGGAGATGGGCAAGCTTCAGGAGCGCATCACCTCGACGCGCACCGGCTCCATTACCTCGATCCAAGCGGTATACGTACCGGCCGACGATCTGACCGATCCCTCGCCGGCGACGACCTTCGCGCATCTGGACGCGACGGTCGTGCTGTCGCGCCAGATCGCCGAGCTCGGGATTTATCCAGCCGTCGATCCGCTCGACTCCACCAGCCGCCAGCTCGATCCGCTGGTGGTCGGCCAGGAGCACTACGACACCGCTCGCGCCGTGCAAAAGACCTTGCAGCGCTACAAGGAGCTGCGCGACATCATCGCCATCCTCGGCATGGATGAGCTGTCCGAGGACGACAAGCTCACCGTGTCGCGGGCGCGCAAAGTCCAGCGCTTCCTCTCGCAGCCGTTCTTCGTCGCCGAGGTATTTACCGGCAGTCCCGGCAAATACGTGTCGCTCAAGGACACCATCAAGGGCTTCAAGGGCATAGTCGCCGGCGAGTATGACGCGCTGCCCGAGCAGGCCTTTTACATGGTCGGGGGCATCGACGAGGCCGTGGAAAAGGCCAAGAGTCTCTGAGCACCGCGGCCTTCATGGTCATGACCGTGCACGTCGATATCGTGAGTGCCGAGGCCGCGATCTTTTCCGGTCAGGCGGAGATGGTGTTCGCGCCCGCTGTTATGGGGGAGGTCGGCATCGCACCAGGTCACTCGCCCCTGATCACGCGGCTCAAGCCGGGCGAGGTGCGTCTGAAACTCTCCGACGGTAGCGAGGAGGCATTTTACGTGTCCGGTGGGATCCTCGAGGTGCAACCGCGTGTGGTCACGGTATTATCGGATTCCGCGCTGCGTGCCCACGACCTCGACGAGGCCGCGGCGCTGGAGGTACAGCGTCGCGCTCAGCAGGCCCTGAGCGATCGCGGCGCTGAGATCGACTACGCCAAGGCCCTGGCCGAATATGCGGAGGCCGCCGCCCAGTTACAGGCGATCCAACGTCTGCGCCAGCGTAGCGGCCGGGCCTAGCCTACGGTCAGTAGTGTTTCTTCTGCTGGGCCTTGCTCTCGATCTTATCGCCGAGCTTGCCCAGGTCACGGCCGAACCCCTCCACCGTATTACACCCGCTCAGACCGGCCATCAGCGCTAAGATCGCGCAGCACAGGGTTCCACTCAGCAGTTTAGCGACACTCACCCGCATCATTCTCCGGCACCTCCTCGGCCATTCTATCCTTCCGGGAAGACGGCGCCAATCCTAAAACGGTCACCCTCGTCAGTCACTGGCTTCAACCCCAGCCTGATCCAGCGCGCGGAACTACACCATCGACCTGCGTTTGGGCTCGGCGAGCATGTCCGTCGCATTCGATAACACGACATTGTCGACGCGCGACATAATGAGCTTGTCGGCCATGGGTTCGGCTGTTGCGCAGAGGCCGCCGAAAATGAAGACGTATTCGACGTATCGCATTCTTAATCTTCGAGAAGAGCGTGGGTGATCTCTGCGTGCATAGCCTCTACCACCGCGAGGGGATCAGCAGCATTACGGATCGGGCGGCCGACCACGACATAGTCGGCGCCGTTTCGGATGGCGTCATAGGCCGACGCGATCCGCTTTTGATCGTCCTCGTTGGTTTCGGTGTTGGCGCCCGGGCGGATGCCGGGAGTGACGATGAGGAACCGGTCACCCAGCTCGCGGCGCAATGCCGCCGCCTCGAGCCCGGAGGAAATCACCCCGTCACACCCGAGGCGAAGTGCTTTTTGCGCTCGGTGCAGGACAAAGGTCTCAATGTCACAGGTCAGGCCCATGTCGCGGAGATCGGCCTCGTCGAACGAGGTTAGTAATGTCACTGCGAGGATCTTCGAGCCGTTCCTGGTTCGATTGGCGGCTTCAAGGATAGCCTCGTTACCGTGAACGGTGATGAACTCGACACTACGATCCTTTAGCTGCCGCACAGCGAGTTCGACGGTTTCCGGTATATCGAAAAACTTGAGATCTACCATGACCTTGTGCCCCCGGTCACGAATCAGATCAATGACGGGAAACCAACCGCCGAGAAACAGCTGCAGGCCCACTTTGTAGAAGTGCACCTGCTCTCCGAGCCGAGCCAGCCATTCGGCGGCTTGGTCCTTCGTGTCCAAATCCAGCGCAAAGATGATCCGCTCTGATATAGGTATATTCTTGGTTTTTAACATCTTTGCGCCTTTGCTAGGCCAAACGGGTAATGATTATTGTAACAAATAATTGGGCAAGTCTCAGCGTTAGTTGAACACTTCTGGTTATCCCTGGAATGGTTTATTGGGACGGCGGTACTCGCGAAGCATCGGCTGATGGTTGGGGTCGCGGCGGCGCATGGCGTAGAAGCGGATGCGCTGATGGGTAAAGTCGACTTCGCAGCGCACCAAGCGATACTCGATCGGCGTTGAAATCGAGGCTATGGATTACAGCGATCGAGTATCAAAAGCTGTTAAATACTTTTGGAAGGTGAGGACCCAACAGGGTAAGAGCCAAGGATCAGCCTCTGGGAAAAAAGATACTGGTGGTTTGAAAGGACGATTCACCGAGCCACATCCGGAGTTCAGTTTCAATACTTTTGCAATTTCGCTGACCGCCACTGCAATGGCATATGCGAAGATGCGATAGAAGTAAAACGCCGAACAAGGCACCCCGGGAGTGAGCGGAGTGGACGGATCCGGCCTCCTGTCACCCCCATCCAACCTTGTGGGAGCAGGTTAACTCAATAGGGCCGGCAGGTCCGACCGTCCCATGAGAAATCGATCGATGCCGCGCGCTGCGGAGCGTCCCTCCGCTATGGCCCAGACGATGAGCGACTGCCCGCGCTGCATGTCGCCGGCGGTGAATATGCCCGGCACATTGGTCATCCAATTCTTGTCGCGCCACACGTTGCCGCGTTCCGTGAGCCGTATGTCGAGCTGCTCCAGCATGCCGTCGCGCTCCGGCCCGACGAAGCCCATTGCGAGCAGGGCCAGCTCGCAGCGCAAGGTAAACTCGGTGCCCGGCAGTTCGCGAAATACGGGGCGGCCGCTGGAGGTATCGGCCTCGGCCTGGATCAGTTCCAGGGCCTGGAGTCGGCCCGCCTCATCGCCGACGAAACGCTTGGTAGAGACCGAATAGAGCCGCTCGCCGCCCTCCTCGTGGGCGGAGGAGACCCGATAGACGTTGGGCCACTGCGGCCAGGGGTTTTCTGCCGCGCGCTCCGACGGCGGGTGCGGGAGGATCTCCAATTGGTGGACCGCGGCCGCGCCCTGGCGATGCGTGGTACCCAGACAGTCGGCGCCGGTATCACCCCCGCCGATGATGACGACGTGTTTGCCTTCCGCACTGATGAAATGCTCACCATCAATAGCCTCGCCCGCACAGCGGCGGTTTTGCAGCGTCAGGTACTCCATCGCGTAGTGGATGCCCCGAAGCATGCGGCCTGGCACGGTTAGATCGCGCGGTGCGCAGGCGCCGCCGGCAAGCAAGAGGGCGTCGAATTCGCGGCGCAGTTGTCCCACGGCGAAGTTAGCACCCACGTGGCTGTTCGGCCGAAAGGCTATACCCTCGGCCGTAAGCTGTGCCAGCCGGCGATCCAGGACGCGCTTTTCCATCTTGAATTCAGGGATCCCGTAGCGCAGCAGACCACCGATCCGATCATCGCGTTCGAAGACCGTGACGCGATGCCCGGCGCGGCGCAACTGCTGGGCCGCGGCGAGACCGGCCGGTCCCGATCCGACGATGGCGACGCTCTTGTCGGTCTCGACGCCGGGTGGCTCGGGCCGCACCCAACCCTCGGCAAAGGCATGATCGATGATGTTCAGCTCGACGGCCTTGATGGTGACCGGATCGTTGTTGATCCCGAGCACGCAGGCCCCCTCGCACGGCGCCGGGCACAGCGTACCCGTGAATTCCGGGAAGTTATTGGTCGCGTGCAGGCGATCGATCGCTTCCCGCCATTGATCGCGGTAGATGAGGTCGTTCCAGTCCGGGATGAGATTACCCAGCGGGCAGCCTTGGTGGCAAAACGGGATCCCGCAATCCATACAGCGGGCGGCCTGCTTTTTCAACTCCTCCTGCGGCCAGCCGGACATGACCTGCCGCCAGTCGTGCAGACGCTCGCCGACGGGCCGATAGGGCTGCTTGGCGCGCCGGAACTCCAGGAAACCCGTAGCCTTACCCATGCGCGGATTCCATGATCGCCACCTCCTCCGGGATCCCCTGCTCGCGGGCCTTGGCGATGGCGGCGAGCACGCGCTTGAAGTCCTTGGCGATGACCTTGACGAAGCGAGGCCGTACCTGCCTCCAGTCGGCCAGCACGCGCTCGGCAAGCGTGCTCTGCGTGTAGCAGACGTGGCGGTTCAAAAGCTCCTGCACCGGCTCGATGTCCTCGGCGTCCAGCAAGGGCTCGAGGTCTACCATGCCGCGGTTACACCGTGCGGCGAAGTCTCCCGCGGTGTCGAGCACGTAGGCGATCCCGCCCGACATGCCGGCCGCGAAGTTGCGTCCGGCCGGACCCAGCACCACGACACGGCCGCCGGTCATATACTCGCAAGCGTGATCGCCTACGCCTTCTACGACCGCCTGGGCACCGCTGTTCCGCACCGCGAAACGCTCGCCGGCGATGCCGCGGAAATAGGCCTCGCCGGCGGTCGCGCCATACAGCGCGACGTTGCCAATCAAGATATTCTTCTCCGCGACAAAGGTCGCCTGTTGCGGCGGAAAGGCGATGATCTTGCCGCCGGACAGCCCCTTGCCCAGGTAGTCGTTCGCATCGCCTTCAAGCACCATGGTCACGCCCTTGGGCACGAAGGCGCCGAAGCTCTGACCGGCCGAGCCGGTGAACTGCAAGTGGATGGTATCCTCCGGCAGGCCCGCCCCGCCGTAGCGGCGGGTGATCTCATAGCCGAGGATGGTGCCGACCGTGCGGTTGACGTTGCGGATCGGCACCCGCAACCGCACCGGCTTGCGCTGTTCCAAGGCCGCGCGGCAAGCGGGGACCAGGGTGCTCATATCTAGTGATTTATCCAGTCCGTGGTCCTGCCCCCGCACCCTGCGGATCGCCACCTCGGGGCCGACCTGCGGTCGATAGAGGATCTGCGAGAGATCGAGGCCCCGGGCCTTCCAATGGTCCACGGCCTTGCGCGCATCGATCCGGTCCACGCGCCCGATCATCTCATCCATGCAACGGAAGCCGAGCCGGGCCATGAGCTCGCGCACCTCGGCGGCAATAAAACGGAAGAAGTTTTCGACGAACTCCGGTTTGCCGTTGAAGCGCCTGCGCAGCTCCTTGTTCTGGGTAGCGATCCCGACCGGGCAGGTATCCAGGTGACAGACCCGCATCATGATGCAACCCATGACCACCAGCGGCGCGGTGGAGAAGCCGAATTCCTCGGCACCAAGCAGCGTGGCGATCACGACGTCGCGGCCGGTCTTCATCTGGCCGTCGGCCTGCACCACGATGCGATCGCGCAGCTTGTTGAGGACCAGCACTTGCTGGGTCTCGGCGAGCCCCAGCTCCCAGGGCACGCCGGCGTGTTTCAAGGAGGTCACCGGCGAGGCACCGGTGCCGCCGTCGTAACCGGAGATGAGCACCACGTCGGCATGTGCCTTGGCAACGCCGGCGGCGACCGTACCCACCCCGACCTCGGCCACCAGCTTGACGTGGATGCGCGCCCTGGGATTGGCGTTCTTCAGGTCGTGGATGAGCTGCGCCAAGTCCTCGATCGAATAGATATCGTGGTGCGGCGGCGGCGAGATGAGCCCCACGCCCGGCGTCGAATAACGCACCTTGGCGATCCAGGGGTAGACCTTGCGCCCGGGCAATTGCCCGCCTTCCCCGGGCTTCGCCCCCTGCGCCATCTTGATCTGGAGGTCATCCGCGTTGACCAGATATTCGCTGGTGACGCCGAAGCGGCCCGAGGCGACCTGTTTGATGGCACTACGCCGCAGATCCCCGTTCGCATCGGGCCGGAAGCGCGCCGGGTCCTCGCCGCCCTCGCCGGTGTTGGATTTGGCGCCCATGCGGTTCATGGCGATGGCCAGCGTTTCATGTGCCTCCTGGCTGATCGAGCCAAAGGACATGGCGCCGGTCGAAAAGCGCTTGAGGATGGACTCGAGCGGCTCTACCTCGTCCAGGGGGATCGGATGATCGGCAGGTTTGAGATCGAACAGGCCGCGTAGCGTCGCATGCCGCTCGCTCTGCGCGTCAACGCGCTCCGTATACTCCTTGAAGATCTCGTATTCGCCCGAGCGGGTCGCGTGCTGGAGCTTGAATACCGTCTCGGGGTTGAACAGGTGATACTCGCCGTCGCGTCGCCATTGATACTCACCGCCCCAGTCGAGGTCCGGCTTGCCGGCCGGCCGCGGGTTGTAGGCGTGATGATGGCGCCGCTGCGTCTCCTCGGCTATCACGTCGATGCCGATGCCGCCGATGCGCGAGGCGGTGCGGGTGAAATAGCGTTCGATGACCGCACCATCCAGCCCGACGGCCTCGAAGATCTGCGCGCCGCGATAGGATTGAATCGTCGAGATCCCCATCTTGGAGCATACCTTGAGCACGCCCTTATTGAGGGCCTTGAGGTAATTCTTCACCGCCTGCGCGTGATCGATGCCTTCCAAGAGCCCTTGCCGGATCAGGTCGTCCAGGGTCTCGAAGGCCAGATAGGGGTTGATCGCCCCCGCTCCATAACCGATCAGCACCGCCATGTGGTGCACCTCGCGCGGCTCACCGCTCTCCACGACCAGACCTACCCGTACGCGCGTGCCCTCGCGCACCAGGTGATGGTGCACGCCGGCGGTGGCCAGCAGCGCCGGGATGGGCGCGAGCCGCGCATCGATCCCGCGATCGGACAGGATGATATAGGTACAGCCCTCGGCTATTGCGTGGCTGGCCGACGTAAACAGGGCTTGCATGGCCCGCTCCAGGCCCGCGCCGCCTTCTGCGACGGGATACAGGATCGGCAGGGTCTTGGTCTTGAAGCCGCTGCGGGACACGTAGCGAATGCGGGCCAGCTCGTCGTTATCGATGATTGGGGTCTTGAGCCGTAACAGCCGGCAGCTCTCCGGCCCCGGCGCGAGGAGATTGCCTTCGGGGCCTATCGGCGTGGCGATCTGGGTCACCAGCTCCTCGCGGATCCCGTCCAGCGGCGGGTTGGTCACTTGGGCGAAGAGTTGCTTGAAATAATCGTACAGGAGACGCGGCCGGTCCGAGAGCACCGCGAGCGCGGCATCGGTACCCATGGAGCCGATCGGCTCCTCGCCCGTCTGGGCCATCGGCGTCAAGATGAGCCGCAGGTCCTCGTGGGTATAGCCAAAGGCCTGCTGGCGCCTGAGCACCGTCGAATGATCGGGCTCATGCACGTGCGGCGGCTCGGGCAGCGATTCCAAGGGGACGATACCCCGGTCCAGCCAAGCGCGATAGGGATGCTCGCCGGCATAGGCTTGCTTCAGCTCGGCGTCGTCGATGATGCGACCCTGCGCCGTATCGACGAGAAAGATGCGGCCCGGGTGCAGCCTCTCCTTGATGTGCACGTCCTCCGGCGGGATGTCGAGCACCCCGACCTCCGAGGCCATCACCACCAGGCCGTTCTTCGTCACGTAATAACGCGACGGCCGCAGGCCATTGCGGTCCAGCACCGCACCGATCACCGTGCCATCGGTGAAGGCGATAGAGGCCGGACCGTCCCAGGGCTCCATCAAGCAGCCGTGGTATTCGTAGAAGGCGCGCCGCTCGTCGCTCATCGACCCGTGCCCGCTCCAGGCCTCGGGGATCATCATGAGCACCGCGTGCGGCAAGGGCCGGCCGGCCATGTGCAGGAATTCCAATACCTCATCGAAGCAGGCCGAGTCGCTGCCATCCTCGTCGATGATCGGGAGGATCTTCTTGAGGTCCTCGCCGAACAACGGCGACGCACACAGCGCCTCGCGTGCGCGCATCCAGTTGATGTTGCCGCGCAGGGTGTTGATCTCGCCATTATGGGCGATGTAGCGAAACGGGTGCGCGAGCGGCCAGGAGGGAAAGGTATTGGTCGAAAAGCGCTGGTGGACCAGGGCCAGGGCGGACTCCAAGCGGCAGTCGACCAGGTCCGGGAACATGGTCTCGATCTGATTACCGGTCAACATGCCTTTATAGATCAGCGTGCGGCAGGAAAGACTCGGGACATAAAAAAACCCGCGCTCGCCGAGATCGGATCGGCGGATGGTATGCTCCACGCGCTTTCTGATGATATAGAGCCGGCGTTCGAAGGCCAGGACGTCGTTCAAGCCCGGGCCGCGGCCAATGAACACCTGTTGGAAGCGCGGCTCCATGACCCGCGCCGACGGCCCGATCGGGGAGTCGTCGGTGGGGACCTCGCGCCAGCCGAGCGGTATTTGCCCTTCGGCGCGGATGACGGTCTCGACGACCCGCCGGCACTCCGCCGCCTGCAGCGGGTCTTGGGGAAGAAACACCAGTCCCGCCCCGTACTCACCGGGCGGCGGCAGCCTGATCCCCAGCTTGCCGCACTCGGCCTCAAGAAACGTATGCGGCATCTGCACCAGGATCCCGCAGCCATCCCCGGTGTTCTCCTCGCACCCACAGGCCCCGCGATGCATGAGGTTCTTCAGGATGGTCAGCGCCTGTTGCACGATGGTGCGCGATTTCCGGCCCTGCATATCGACCACAAAGCCCACCCCGCACGCATCGTGCTCGTCGGCAGGATCGTAAAGCCCCACTCTGGGATGCCCGACCTGGTTGCTCATTTCCTTACACCCTTCAGGGATATTTATCCTCGGCGCGTCGCGGCCGGATCTCTCGCAAAGGCTATTGATTTCTGTGAGTTACGAGATTCCCTCGGATGCCGCGCGGAGGCAGCCCAACATTGTAACGGGCTCGGCTTAGCGTGTCACTTTGCGGGGCCGTCGCGGTCCGGCAAGATCGTTATAAATCTATTGACCACAGGACGTTATGTAGGATCGAGTTGGCGCGCATAGATGGGCGCATCGATTACAAATCCCTCTTGTGTAGCAAAGGGATCCGAGAGGTAAAGCCCATCGCGGTATCCCGAAGAGCCTCGCACCGTTCTTCACAAAAGGTTGATGGGCTTTGCGTTGCTCAGCCCATCCTTCATAAAAGGCGACGGTCTTATTGGCGTGCACCAGCACGGCCGCCGTGCAGACAGGCCTCGCGCAGGCCCGCGGTGCAGGCCTTTTCCAGTGCAGAGGAACTTCATCCAGGCGATGCCGAACATGATCCCAGACTTTCAGCACACTGCGGTCCGTCGAGGTGAAAAACGCATAGCGCATGGAGCGCACCGGCAACGGAAAAAAACCCTGGCCGCCCTTGCGTGCCACGATGGGTTGCCGGAACAAGGGTTTCTTATCAACGAGGCTCCACAGCGCGAACTCCCAGTCCCGATCGTTCTCCGTGCTCAGCACCGCCAACTGATCCGGGTCTTTGCCGAGGACGGCGATAGGATCGGCGCGCGGCAGGCTCCAGAGCTGCCCGCTGCCGAGTTCCCAGACCATCAGGCGATGCACGGACCCGCTTGGGTCCCAACGGTCCCAGCGCTTCGAACACGAGCCAGCGACCGCCGACCGATATCAGGGGAGGATTCTTGAAGCCCTCATCGTCCTTGTGCGGAGGCGTGTCCGCTGCGCGTATTTGGGCATCCGCTTTCTCCCGGATACTGCCTGAAAGCCACGTTGGCGGTCAGGTTTCATTATGTCATCGCGAATCCCGGACCGGGCCGCCACACCAAATGATGCAGGTACTGCCCGCATACCTTAAAGTGGATTGTCTGGGGCCCCGACGGCATGGGCCTGGCATAGGAGCAACGAGCATGCCCCAAACCATTTTGATCATCGGCGCATCCACCGGCATTGGCAAGGCGATCGCGGAGTTGTTTTTCGAGCGCGGCTGGAACTTGGTCGCCGCGACGATACGAGTGGCCCTGTTAGCTGTCAATCGCGGTAGTTCCCGGTCCCGGATCAGGAAATCATCGAGCGATTACATCGCCCCGAAGCGCCCCGATCCTACACGGAGCACCCGGGTGATTGACTACTCACAGGTCCATCAGTACCGTTACTTTCGATAAAAATGGCTTTATTCTCATTAATACACTTCAAACTCAAGGATAAACGACATGGCCGGAAACAATTTCTTCAAGGATAATTTTGCGCTGATCGTGGGCCTCGCCCTGCCGGTGCTGCTGATGATCGGCTTCATGGTGGTGAGCAGCCTGCCGCCGCTGGGCGATCCGCCCATATACGATCTCGTGTTCTCAACCCTCGACTACCGGGGCTCGACCCCTATCCCGGTCACCGTGCAACTGGTCGTCAAGGACGGCGTACTGAAGGAGCAATACACCAAGGTGCCGCCCCCCGCGCCCGGTGCCTACAGCTCCAACACAAGCTGGCGGAAGCTTTACCTCTTCGACGCCAAGACCCAGAAGGTGCGGCAGCTGGAATTCGGCCTGCCGGACGATCTGGACAAGATAGAAGGCATGAAAGAAGAAACCGTCGCGGCGACAAAAACCATGAAGCTGACGACGGAGCTCAAGGCCCCCGACGGTTATGAGCTGAGCAACGAAAGCTACCGGCACGGCGGCCTTGTCAACGAGCTGTTGTGGAACTGGGG
>JBOIDW010000228.1:0-5300 GCA_050740655.1 Gammaproteobacteria bacterium
TCCTCGGGCCGTCCCTCGCGGACATCGGCGTCGGCTTCCGTTGCGCCCGCTAGTCCCGTTTTTGTTGGCCCTTGGGCCGTTTGCCTCTTGGCGTAGCGCGGATGGGCGGGCATCTTTTCGCCCGTCCGTCCGCGTGACGCCGGGACGCCGGTGGTGTCGCCAGTAAGGAAAAAGGGGTCACATCTTGTAATATGTCAATCTCGCCGCCGAGGCGCGCGCCTCGAGGAATGTGCGTGCGACTCGACCTCCCGTTCGCTGCGCCCGGCCGCGGGAATACCGCGGGCGCGGCGATCATCTGCGTGCCGCGATCTTCGCCCAGGAGGCGCTCATCTCCGGTCCGATCGAGGCCGCCATCGCGGCAACTTCCCGCAGGCCGGCCGACGCTCCGGAGGAGGGAAGCACTGCTACGTCCAAGGCATGGTTCCTGCCTCGATACCGGCGGATTGGTCCATCGCGTCAGCTTCTTGACCTTCAACTATGCCAACGCTGTCCACAACTTACGGCCCACTGCTGGCGCGGGGCCGTCGTGAATGCCGTCCGGCTGCGTCCTCGGCGCAGTGGATAGCGGCGACTCGGTAGCGCATCGAGAGACCATGTCGCCTAACGTCGCGCGGTCCGGTGTGAACTACCTGGGCGAAACGCTTGCGATTGCGCTGCTCTACGTTGCCACCGCTGAACTCGGGTTTGCGCTCGCACCGGGCAATGTGACGCTCGTATGGCCGCCGTCCGGGATCGCGCTAGCCGCGGTGCTGGTACGCGGTTATCGCGCCGGCCTGGGGATCGGGTGGGGCGCCATGCTCGTCAACCTGATGTTCTTTTCGCAGGCCCCGACCCTATCCACCTTGGCGCTCACCAAGGCCAGCAGCATCGCGACGGGGTGCGTGTTTCAAGCAATGCTTGCCGCCGGATTGTACCGCCGAGTCATTGGCTTCGGGGTGCCGGTGGCGACAAAGGACATCCTCGATTTCATCGGGATCGCGGCATTGAGCTGTACCGTCGCTGCCACGGTAAGCACTATCACTCTCGCCGTCACGGGCGCGATACCCTGGGGCGACTGGGTGCAAACCGGATGGACCTGGTGGCTCGGGGACCTCGCGGGGATCCTAACGCTTACACCACTGTTGCTGTTCCTAAGCCAACGACCAGACCGAGGTATAGAGCGAGTCGCGTTCCCCGTAATCAGCTTGGGATTCGGGCTTACCCTCATCGCCTTCTACACCGTCTGGCTCTTGGAGGACCAAGCCGTTGCGACGCGGTTCGAGCGTGCGGGCTGGTTACCGTGGAGTACCCTGAGCGCCGGACTGCTTTTTACCGCCTTACTCGCGGTCACCCTCCACCGTTACGCACAAACGGCAGCGGCGCTGCGCGCGGCCCATCATGAGTCGGAACAGCGGGTTCGCTTCAGGACCAACGCCTTGAAACCCGCGATCGCCACCTTGCGTGCGGAGATCGCGCAACGCCGGCGCGTCGAGAAGCAACTGCGCAAGAAAGAGGCGATCTTCCGCACCTTCTTGAATTCCACCCCGGCCATGATGTGGATGACGAATCGCGATGGGCGCTGCATTTTTTTCAATAACGCTTGGTTGGCGTTTGTAGGCCGAGACCTGCGTGAGGCACTGGCGTTGGTATGGACGGGCGAGGAGATACACCCCGACGATCTTGAGGCGTGTATGGCGACATATCGGCGGGCTTTCAGGGACCACACCGCCTTTCAGCACCAATACCGCGTGCGAGCCAAGAACGGTGCCTACCGCTGGGTATTCGAGATCGGCACGCCTTTTTTCGACACGGCGGGCCGTTACGAAGGGATTATCGGCACGGCCAGCGACGTCACCGAGCGCCTCGAAGTGGAACATATGAAGGACGAATTCCTGTCCATCGTCAGCCATGAGCTGCGCACGCCGCTCACCTCCATCCGCGGTGCCTTGGGCCTGCTCGCTACGGGTGCGCTGGGCCGTCTGAACGACAAGGGCGGGCAGATGCTCACCATCGCCGTTAAGAACACCGAGCGCTTGGTGCGGTTGATCAACGACACCCTGGATCTGGAGCGCATGGAATCGGGCCGGGCGACGCTCGATGTCCACACTTGTGATGCCGGCGCCTTGATCGGGCAGGCGCGGGACCTCCTCCAACCCTTGGCCGAGAAGGCCGGCGTGACGCTCGTAGCATCCTGCCCCTCGCTCAGGCTGCGGGCCGATCCGGACCGCATCGTGCAAATACTGACCAACCTGTTGTCCAACGCCATCAAGTTCTCCGAACCCGGGGCTCGTGTGTGCGTGAGCGCGGAGGCCAGCGCAGACGGTCTCGTTTTTCGCGTGCAAGACCAGGGACGCGGGATCCCGGTAGACAAGCTCGAGGTGATCTTCGAGCGCTTTCAACAAGTGGATGCCTCGGACTCCCGGCAGAAGGGGGGAACCGGACTTGGCCTCGCGATCTGCAGGAAGATCGTGCAACAACACGGCGGCCGGATCTGGGTCGAGAGTGAGCTGGGGCGGGGCAGCGCGTTTTGTTTCGCGGTGCCCGCGCCCGGCACGCCCGTCGATGCGAGCGCCGATGGCCAGGACTCTGCGCATGCACCGACGCAAACCAAGGCAGCCTAGCGCTGCACGGAGAACCGCGATGCCGAAACGCCTGCTCATCATCGACGACGACCTAGACATTTGTGAGGTCGCTAAAATGAGCCTGGAAATGACCGGGGGCCACGAGGTCGTTACGGCGGCTTCGTGTTACGACGGGATCGAGAAAGCCAAAGAGACCCAGCCCGACGCGATCCTGTTGGATGTCATGATGCCCGACCTGGACGGCCCCGCCACCTTTCGCAGATTACAGCAAGAACCGGCGACCCGGCATATTCCCGTGATCCTGCTGACCGCAAAGGTCCAGGCCGCGGATCGCCGGCGCTTCCTGGACCTCGGGGTACAAGGCGTGCTGGCCAAGCCCTTCGATCCGATGGAACTGTCCAATCAAATTGCCGCGCTCCTGGGCTGGCGCGAGCCCGCGGCGTGATCGAAGAGGCGTCGCGGTGAACGTGCGTCCCCAGCCCGTGCAGCCAGCGTCGCTCGCCGAGGGCATAGGCGCCATCTGGCTGCGTTCTAAGATGATATTCCTGGAGCGCGTCACCGTGATCGAGCACGCCCTGGCGCTGCTCATCGAGGATAGCCTCGATCCAGGGGCGCGGAGCGAGGCGGAACGCGCGGCCCACACCTTGGCAGGCTCGCTAGGCACGTTCGGCGTCGGTCACGGATCGACCCTCGCGCGCGCACTCGAGCAGCGCATCGCTGACGTCAAGGGGCTAAGAGAGGAAGACGTTCTGCGCCTGTCCGAGCTGGCGATGGCCTTGCGCGCCGAGGTCGAGCGCGGTCCATAGCTGTGCAACCCGGCGTCTTGCGGAATCCACGTTAACGCTGCCGCCGATTCCATGGAAGTGCTGCCACGCCTTCCCCCGGGGCGATGGTGGTAATATTACGGAAACCTGAGGGGCTGCCCCTGGTGGGCACCTGATCCAGCGCCCGATTCCAAACCCGGCCTACGGAGGATCATGAAACCATCGATGAACCGGCGCGTTTTCTTGACGCGCAGTATAGCCGCAGCCCTCTTTCCTTTGGCCTTGCGGACGTACCGGTGTGTCGAGCGATGCCTAGGCGCGCTGGCGCGGTAAGACTTGAATCCTAGCGGGACATGCACTGCACCGTTGCGCGATACGCTGGCATCGGCCCTGGCAGACGGCATTGCGCTGCGTGCGGAAACCGCCGCCGATTGGGAGTTCGTCGTCAGCCTCTACGCCGCGACGCGCGCCGCCGAGATGGCTCCGGTCCATTGGCCGCAGGGGGCTCTACAGGCGTTTCTGCGCTGTCAGTGCGAGCTACAGCGCGCCCACTACCGTACCCACTACGAGGGTGCCGATTTCTGGGTGCTCGAACGCGAGGCCGGGCCCATTGGACGACTATACCTGCACGTGAGGCCAGCGGAGATCCGCATCATGGACATCGCCCTGCTGCCGGCGGAATGCGGCCGGGGGCTGGGGACGCGCCTGCTTAAGGCCTTGCTGGGTCATGCGCAGTCGCAGCAGGCCTCGGTCACGCTGCACGTCGAGCCCCTGAACCCGGCCCAGCGCTTATATCGCCGTCTCGGTTTTCGGCTCAACGAGGACCGCGGGGTCTACCATTTTCTGGAATGGCGATACTATCCGGCGTGGATCGGCTCGCGTTAAGATATAGGTGTACCTCGCAATAATCTCTATTGCCCCACGGGACCGGGCCAGCGGGAACGCTATGGACGATTTTGATAAGCTGTCATTGGTCGAGCTCATCCGCTTGCAAAACGACCTGTCCCAGGCCGTAACCAAGCGCTTTCAGCGCGACTTGGCATTGGTCATGACCGACATTGTGGGCTCGACCGCTTATTTTTCGCGCTTCGGTAACGAAACGGGATTAAAGCTGCAACAACGGCACTTCGATCTCCTGCGACGGGCCTTGTCGCCCTATGAGGGCCATATTTTCAGCACGGCAGGCGACGGTGCGCTGAGCTATTTTCCCACCGCGGGACAGGCGGTCGAGGCCATGATCGACCTGCAAAACGAGATCGCCAAGGACAACATGATACGCGAGCGCGATCACCGGCTGACCGTGCGTGCCGGCGTGCATTTCGGACCGGTGCTCGCGGACGGGGACTTCGTCACCGGTGACTCCGTGAATCTGTGTGCCCGCGTTGCGGAGTGTGTATCGGCGGCGGAAATCTGTGTCTCCTACTTTGCGTTCAGCGAGTTACCGGCCGAGCGGCGCTCGGCCTGCCGGGCTCAGCCAGCCGCCGTCCTAAAAGGGATCCCGGAGCCCGTCGTGACCTACTTGCTGGACTGGCGCGATATGGCGGCGTGTCCGGTCGCGATTCGTTTCGAAGCGACCGGGGAACAGATAAACCTGCCTGATCTGGAGGTCATTCGATGCGGCCGGCTCAGGGAGCAGGACGGCCGGCTCGCTAACGACATCACGCTGGCATTGTCGGATCCCGACTTGACGCAACGCATCAGCCGTTGGCATTTCGAGCTCCTCCGCGGGGCAAATCATCTCTATTTGCGCCAAGTATCGGATGGGATCACCGAGGTGAACGGTACCGCCGTTCGGAGGATGGAACAGGTGCCGATCAAGGCCGGAGACGTCGTGCGGATTGGTCGCGTGCTGTCGATCACCTTCCTGGCAATCGCTCAACAGCCCGAGAACGACGCAACCAAGTACGCCGCGACGCTGCTGCCCCAGGGTTATCGTGATCCGTAGAGTCCGTACGCGGCGGCACGGTGTGCACAC
>JBOIDW010000229.1:0-8551 GCA_050740655.1 Gammaproteobacteria bacterium
CCCGGCGAAACCCTGGGTTCCTGGTGGTGAACGAGGCTCTCGATCACTTCACCGACTATCGCCAAGTGATCGCCGCTGTCCTCGAACTGCCGCTTGAGATCGACCAGGTAGCTCGTGACATAGTGCAGTTTTCGGGCAAGGATCCGTGACAGCTCCATCGCGATCGTAGGGCTCGAGTGCAGGAAGCCGAGCGGATCCTCGGCGACGTGAAAGACTGAACGCTCGAGGGTCCGGACGGTGGCCGTGTGCGGCGTGTCGAGCAGCACGGACATCTCGCCGAAGAACGCGCCGGGCTCGGAGACGGTGTTGATCCCGGTCTCGCCCTTCACCACCTCGACCCGGCCAGACACCAAGATGTAGAGCAAGCCTGTGCGCTCGCCGTCGCGGAGTATCACCTCGCCCGGCTCGAAGGTGCGAACCGGAAGGATCTTGCAAGCATCCAGTACCCCCATGCGTCCCAGTGTAGCGGAGAAGGTAGTGGTTATACAAAAAATATCCACCACTTTTTTGATGAATGCCTATTTGCGATAATGTCTAATGCTCGGCGCGTGAGTCCCCCTCGAATCCTCTATGCTTGGAACAAAGCCTTACGACGCGAAAAGGCTTCGAAAGGCGGCGCTTTGTTTGCGCGCCTCGGGCTCGCCTGTGCCTCATCGGCTCACGCATCTACAGTGCAGTGGCCCTTAGGTCTTGCGACGCACGCTAAAATGTAGCCATCCCCGCGTTCGCCGGGGATGAGACAGGTGTCCTCGGGCATGTCGACCGCCCCTTGCAAGAGCCTGCACTTACAGTCGCGGCACGAGCCGACCCGACAGCCGTAATCGAGGTCGATATCATTGGCCTCCGCGAGTTCTAGGACCGTGATCTGCCCATTGGTGCTCACGACCTTACCGGAGCGCGCAAACTCCACCCGAATCGCAGCCGTTGCGGGAGCGATGGCGTTTTCGGGAAAAGCCGATGCATGCACTTGTGCAGTGGCCGCCCGCGCGGGCAAGGTCTTGTTAGCGATGGAGGTGCGCAGGCCGCCAAAGCTCTCTGCGTGGAGCCTGGCAAGATCGAAACCCATCTCCATAAGAATACCCTTGGCAGACGCCATGAACCCATCCGGGCCGCAGAGGTAAACGTGGCGCTCGTGAAGGTCAGGCACGGCCATCTCTAGCATGGCGCGGCTGATTCGCCCCCGAATTCCGGTCCAGTTTGATGCCTTGCCCTGGGTCGTAGTGACGATCAAGGGCGTGAACTGCCTATAGCGGGAGGTGATGAGCTCGATCTCGTGCCTGAAGATGAGGTCTTCGGGCGTGCGCACCGAGTTGAAAAACCGAACGTCAACCTGGGCTGAGACGTCCGCCAGCCAGCGCGTCATCGACATGAGCGGCGTGACGCCGCTACCCGCTCCCAAGAACAGCAGCTTGGGCGGGACGTGCCCCGGCGCCAAGCAGAACTTGCCCTTAGGCCCGCTGATCTCGACTTGGTCACCGACCTTGAGTTGATCGATGAGCCAGTTTGAAACCAAGCCGTCCGCCACTCGCTTTATGGTCACCTCAAGCGCAAAGGGCCGAGTCGGCGTGGACGAAATCGTGTAAGACCGTACCACCTTGTTGCCATTGATGTTCAAGACCAGCGTGCAAAACTGGCCGGGCCAATACACGAAGCGACACAACGGGTCGCCCTGGAATCGGAAGGTATAGACGTCATGGGTCTCACGGATGATGTCGGTCACATACAAGGGCGTCGCCTGGCCTTCCCAGATGGGCAGGTCGATGCGCGGGTCAATCCTGGTCGTATCAAGCGCGCGTGCTGCGATTGTCTGGGCGACAGCACTCTTTGGCGATGGCGAGCGCTCCAGACTCACCAAGGTGGCCTTGACCTGGGTCTGTGCCGTGTAGGGGCAGCGCGGCAGGTGCGAGGTCACGTCGTTGATGTAGCGGCTCGAATCTATCTGGGCTCGGGACTTGTGAAAGCTGACGTAGCAGAGCTCTCCCTTGAGCCTACCGGTCACGACCACCGGAAGGTCGATGCGCTCGCCATTTTCGCGATTGCGTACCTCGACCCAGTCGCCGTCCTCGAGGTTATGCCGTTTCGCGAGCCTTTGGGAAACATACAGCGGATTCTCGTCGGGCATGTCGACGAGCGGCGTCGCCTTACCTGAATTAAACGTAGCGATCGCAAAACGCACGCGCGCGCGGTCGTCTGACAGGCACGAGCGCCCCGAATTCATGATGATGCCCTCTGGTATCGCGAGGTCATCCTCGGTGGGCGCGAAGAACCGGAACCCTTGGGGCCTGCGGAAGACGTCGCGGAAGGGGTGAGCGTCTGCCCGGTCGTAATCGAGCACGAATCGCGTATGACCCACCCCGCCGTAGATGACTGACCCTCGGTCCAGGAGCTCTTGCCAGGCGATCGGAGTGCCATCGGCATGCTCGGGAGCGCAGTAGAGAGGGCCCGAGCCGCCGCTCATGTAGGCCTGGATACGTGCCCAGAGCTGCGGGCGGCTGACCTCGCCATCGATCCGAGCTAATCCATCACCATCGCCAGCGGCATCGGTTTCGGGCTCGGGCAGGCACCCAAAGCGGCTGCGGACGTAACCACTTGCGACGTACCGCGCCAAGTCCGGATGGGCCTGCGCCAGGGCCCGATCCGTTTCGAGGCGCTCGCCGATCGCGGCCATCGTGTCATAGATGATGGTCGCATCGGAGCGTGTCTCGGCGCTTGCCCGTTTCTGCGGCATGGAGAGCGATAACTTCCATTCACCGTTCTGGTAGAGCTTGGTCGTTGCCGAATGAGGAGGCGAGGGGATGATCAGTTCCGCGTGCGCGAGCGTGTAAGGATCGGGGATCGGGTCAATGACTACCAAGCGGTTCTTTGGGTCCGCGAGCTTGTTGAGCCAACGGCGACGCCCCATCATATTGGCCTCGAACTGGGTGCCAAAGCAGACGAATAGCTCGGGGACATCCGCTGAGTCCGAGTAATCCAAGGCCGCGCGCGGTGCATCTGCTAGCACGGCCTGATAAGCGTCCTCCGGCAGCCCCATACGCAGCGCGGCCTCGGCCGCCATCTCGATCGGTATACGCCCCATGAAGTACTTGCGTGATAGTCCCTGGACCTCGCTCTCGGCATTGATCTGCCCGGGGAGGCGCAGGGTGCCGCCGGCCAGAGTCCCTTCGGGCCGGAGACCATACTTGCCCAAGAGGGCCAGCGTGCTGCCCCAGAGGCAGTGCGCGACCACACCGCTCGTCTGCGACAGTCCGACCGAGGGTATGTTGATGGGCACGACCGGAGGCGATGCCAGCTTGTGGGCGATGCTCCGGATGCCTTTGACGAGCCGCACCGCGAGCTCTGACTCAGGGGCAATGCGCGCCGCGACCCGGACGGGATCGAACCGTTCAGACGCCGCGAGCACCGAGAACTTACGAAAGCTTTCCCGATCGGAGAAATGACTCACGAACCGATGGTCCACCGCACCAGGATAACGATGGAGTATCTCGTTGGCGACTGCCAAGGCCAGATGCGGGTCCGAGCGCGACCGGATGAGGAGCACGCGATCGGGACCGAGCCTTTGCATGAGGGCGCCCGCTGACTCGGTCTCCATGACCTCGATCAAATAGGCATCCAGATCCTCGCGCTTCAAGAGCGCGCGAAAGACGGGTGGATGGGAGATGAAGCCGTTCCAGCCGTTGCAGAGATAAAAGCGATTCGGTCCCTCGACCGCTTGCGCGATCGTCACGAACGGGCCTTCCTGTCCGGTGAGGATCTCGTTGTGTACTGCTCCGGCGTTCAGGCAATGTTCGGCGTTACCGGTCAGGTTGCGCACGCCCAAGAGGCGGAACACCTCCTGCATCGCGAAGATCGTAAAGTAGTCGATCTGCCCACAGGCATAGAGCAAGATCCTGCCCTGGCCCCTGCGGTGCTGGAGCAGCAGATCGGCAAACTGAGCGATGGCTTCCCGGTATCGGATATTGCGCCGGCGGCCGCTCGCCCCATCGAGGAGACTCGGTGCCGTATGGATAGGGAACGCGGGCCTTTGGCGCCCTAAGGAAAGGTTGAGCTTCACGCACCCAGCGGTCGGGACCGTCTCTGTGACGCGCGTCTCGGTTACGCTCATGGCGCTATGGAGGAGGACGAATTCTTGCGAGGCAATCTGGCCGGTACTCGTATACTCGCGCTTGCTCTCCCTTGCCGCGATCGGGACAGTTTTTGAGTCGATAGCCAGCTCTCCGTTAATGATCCCGCCGGGCGGGGTCAAGGGGGATTCAGTGTTCACCTTGAGCCGACCGTCTGCACTGTAGACGGCCTTAAGCTCTTTGACCGAGCCGTCGGTCGTCACCCGCAGGACGACACCCGAGCCAGAGGCCGAGATCGCGGCGGGAGCGCTCTCCGAGCGCAGGACGTGGCCGCAGTCGCCCACCCCGCAAAAGCTGCAGGAATACCAGCCGAGGTGCGATTGACGCAGAGCAGACGCGGGCAAGAGAAAGCCGGGGGTCGCGGTCAGGTCTTCAAGAACCCCGGTATGCGGGATAGTAGCGAGCGTATCAAGACTATCGTGCTGTTCAGTCATGTCGCGTTATCCTCCGCCGAGGCCGAGACCCGCGGGAGGGTCAGGAAGACCTCGGTGCCTGCGCCGGGGCCAGAGGCGATGTGGATGTTCCCGTGCAAAGATTCCGTCACCAGGTTCTTGACGATGGCAAGGCCGAGGCCCGTGCCCCCTATCGCCCGCCCGCTCGTATAAAACGGATCGAACACATGCTCGAGGTGCTCTGGGGCGATGCCTTGTCCGAAGTCGCGGACGAGCACGGAATAATGCGTGTCGCTGCTGGCCCCGTCAAGGACGCCGAGCACGATTTCGACGTTTCCTCCCTTGCCGTCAGGGTAGGCGTAACGGTCGATATTCGTGAGCAGGTTTAAAAGGACCTGGGTGTAGTGCACCGGGTAACCTTCCCAGCCCCCGTGTTCACGCCCGAGCTCATCGACGACCCGGATCGCCAAGTGTGCCGATTGCGCCTTAAGCCTATAGAGCTCCACCACCTCTTGGGTGAGCTTGCGCAGATCTACGGTCTCCAGGTTGTCCAGCGCCTGGCTCACAGACAGTGTTTTAAAGGTCTGCACGAGGCGGTCGGCGCGCCGGATGTTGTCCTGCATCAGGCGACACGCATCGAGCACATCTCCAATCGCTTCGCTTTTGTTCGGATCCTCCCCGAGCCCCCGGGCGAGATCGGAGATGATACTGGCCGCGTGATTCGCGATGCCGAGCGGCGTGTTGAGCTCGTGGGCGACACCTGCGACCAGTTGTGACATGGAACGGCGACGGTCGACCTCTTGTTGTGTCTTGACCTTCTGCTGTTCTAATACCTTCTCTAAGAATCGCGTTGTCTCGGTGCGTACCTTTGTTGTCAGTCCGACTAACAGGTTCGCAAGGAGATTGGGAGATTTGGTGAGAAGAGCGAGGAAGGCGCGGCGTTCTATCACGAACAATCGGCAAGCCTCGGTGGTCGTGACAGTTGCGGAACGGGGTCCGCCGTCGATGAGCGCGAACTCGCCCAGGATATCACCCTCTTGCCGGACGCCGATCTCGACGGAATCGCCCGCCTCGTCTTGGACACACAAGTTTACCTTGCCTTCCAAAATGCAGTACAAGGCGTCTCCCGGCTCGCCCATGCGGAATAGCTCAACGTGCGGGGAGACCGAGCGTTCCTCTCCGATCTCCACCAGTTTTTCGAGCGCTTGGTCATTGAGATCGCGGAATAATGGGACGCTTTCACGCAGCCTGGAGGGCAGCCTTGTACCCGCTGTCCCACCGGGGCTTGCGAGAGCCATGCTAGCCAGCCTGGGCCGCCGCTCGAGCAGCTCCGCCAGATCGGGGGCTTCGGCGCGCACAATTCGGCGAAACACGTCATGCATCCACATCAAGCAGAGTAGGGATAGCAACGCAAGCACTACCCAACAACTCGCCCAGAGACCAGTCCCATCGAGGAGATAGCCGAACGCGACGGGGAAGGCAAACCCGCCCAAACCGCCGATCAGCCCCACCATCCCGCCGACGGTACCGACCGCGCCCGGGAACTGGTCGACGATCGATCGGTATACGCCCGCCTTGCCAACCCCGGTCGCCATACCGAAAATGAACACGAACAGCGTGAAGACCCAGATATTCGCCGGGTAGTAGATATTCGTCACGCCGCGCGCTAAGAGGGTTTTCTGCTGCACCGATTCGCCGACCTGCACGACCGGCTCCTGCCAGGCCGCGCTGTGAGGCAAAAACAAGGTGCCATCGTCCGTGTCGGCCGGCGTTCGTGCGGGCGGGGGTTTGACTGCGTAGATCTTTTCGCCGACGACGATGCGGTCCTTCGCGACCGAGGTGACCGCTCCCGGTTCAGTCGCAGCGACACCCGGCCCAGGCGACAGGATATCCATCTTCGGGACCGCGAGGATCAAGCAGGCCACGACACACGACCAAAACACCAAATTCATCACGGTCCGGGCGCCGAAGTAGTCCGACATCCAGCCGCCCGCGACTCGAATAACCGCCGAGGGAAGGCTGAACACGGCTGCCAGCACGCCCGCTTGGGCGATGGACAGCTCGTAGACATTGACCGCGTACGGAACGATCCATTGAGCGAGGGCGACGAAGGACCCGAAGACCAAAAAGTAATAGAAGCCAAGCCGCCAGACCACGATGTCGCCCAAGGGTTTGAGTTGCTGTCGCAACCCTTGGGCACCGGCGGAAGGCGCCACGCGCGGACGAACCACGAAATAGAAGAGAACGGCTGATACGAGCAACAGACTTGCGTATATTTGAGGTAGAAAACGCCAACCGTCGAGCTCAGTCCCCCGCGTGGTTAGCCATTGCAGGAGCTGCGGGGCCAGGACGGTCGTCGCGGCGGCGCCGGCGTTGCCCACGCCAAAGATCCCGAGTGCCGTCCCCTGCCAGCCCTTTGGGATCCACACCGATACGTAACCAACGCCGACCGCGAAGCTACCGCCTGCGATCCCGAAAGCGAGGCTCAACAGGAAAAACTCGGCGAACGTGTCAGCGAAGGAGAGAAGATACAGGGGCAAGGAAACGCCGGCCATGAGGAGGGTAAACACAATCCGGCCGCCATACTTATCGGTGAGCATACCTAGAGGGACACGGCTTAAGGCGCCCGTTAAGATCGGTGCGGCCAAAAGCCAGCCGATCTCCGTCTCGCTAAAGCGAAAAACCCCGGTGCTTACGAGATAAGTAACGAGTACGGCATTAATCACCCAAACCGCGAAACAGACCCCGAACGCGACCGTGCTTGCGCTCAACGCGGTCAGGGCCTCGCTACGCTCGCTCATGGCGGCTGCCTGTATTCCCAGCAGTTTGGGCCCAGCGCTACCGAACTGCGGTCAATGCTTCGCACCATTTAGAGTATCCCAAAGTCCCAACCTGAAGGCTCCACAACACCCAGTTCATCTCATACTAGAATCGTCTGCGTGCGCTACACGATCATGGCCTCATACAAAGGGCCCTCGCGCCGAGCCAGCATGGCTTGCGCGACCGCGGAATACAAAGCGTTTGCTGCATGAGCCGCGAGTAACGGTATGATCTGCGAGGTCAGTGCATCGGGCCTCGTTTCCTGGAGATAAATCCAGCCGAAACCCAGCTCGCGATGCAGCATGACTGGTATCACATAGCCAGTTTCTGCGAATATCGCCTGCCGAGACGATTGCACCATCGGGTTACGTCGTAGGCGTGCGGTCAGGTCGTCTACGGCTATCTCCGCATGTACTGCGTCTGGATCGGTAGTCAAATGCAAGGAGTAGATTTCCGGGTTGCCCTTGGTTTCGAAGGTTTCAAGATGGAGGATCGCCAGATCCGTTGGGCAGAGCGCCACTGCTGCGCAGAGGATCTTGTTCAGCGTAGTCTGTAGCGGCTCGAACGAGTGGAGCGACAACATGCAGTCATGGACCGTGGTCAGCGCGCGCCGATGCCGGTCGAGCTCAATGATTTCTTCCCAAGCTTTGAGGGCTGTTCGCACAGCCGCATAGAGGCGGTTCGAGGTCAGCTCGGCCTTTGGTAGATACCCATCGATGTCGTATTTATCTAAAGTCTCGCGCTCGGGTGCTACGCCGGGTTGCCCGGTGCATAGCAGGATCCTGACGAAGCGATTGCCAAGTTCTTCTCGAATCGCTCGGCAAGCCTCAAGGCCCGCATGCGCGTCTTCCATGACAACGTCTAAGAGTATCACTGCGACATCGGGGTCGGTGCGCATCGTCAGCACACATGCCTGCCCTGATGAAGCGGATAAAAACGCCAATGAACGACCCCGATAGCGAAGGCTCTTTAGGCTGAGCTGGGTTAGTGTATGGATATCGGGTTCATCATCTACTATAAAAAGCTTGTAATCCGCGGTCATAGCGTTTCTCGGCTCAGGCATGCTCACCCCCAGGCGAATGGGTATTATTATAAAGGGTCATCGCGTGATCGTGTGGATCATTTTCGCGCCAATGTCATATCTCTGGCAGCATAGAGGTGAGGATCTTCAGTCGCAGATACTCCTCGTCACGCAACCCATATGCACGCCGCTGGATC
>JBOIDW010000230.1:0-12107 GCA_050740655.1 Gammaproteobacteria bacterium
GCTGGCACCCAAGGACAGGGAAAAACCGGCCATCCCGGCCAGGGCGATGATCCAGAAGACTAACGCGAGATTTCGGTCGATGGATATCACGGTCTCGATGTCCGCGGCGTTGGTCTTCACCTTCTGCCCGGCGGTGATCAGTTCCTGGGCGAGACCGGGGACGTCGTAGATGGAGCGGGCATAGAGCCGAAACGAGGGATAGCTGCGCCCTCCGGCGTCGGGCTCGGTTCCGCTCCAGCCCATGGCCGCTACCGCGCGCCCGTCGCGAAACGACTCTGCGGCGGTGACGAGTTCCAGGGTGGAAAATACCGCCGGCCGGCTGAACGCCGCCTCGTTCAGCACGTCCACCACCGTGAGCTTGAATCGCACGCGCTCCGGCCGGCCTTGGTAGCGGCGGGCGATGCTCGCCTCGACGAGCCCGCCCGCGGCCACCTCCAGCCGTTGCGCGGCGCTCGCCGAGAGCACCACTTTGCTCAGTCCCTGGGGGTGTCGCCGGACACGCACCAATAGCGGATCCGTCCCCGCCGACGGCAGCAGTTCGGCCGAGACGATGTTGGATGCCTGCTCACTGCGCAGATCGACCGTCGCGGCCAAGGTGCGGGTACGCGGAATAACAAAAGACACCTCGGGCCGTACGCGCATGGTCTCGAACCAATCCGCCTCGTAGTGGCCGCTCCCCACCGGCCGGATCTCGCGGTTACGCGGGTCCTCGGTGAGGGCCGTCACCATGCCGGTGATGACGCCGAACTTCAGGCCGAACAGCACCATGAGCGGGGCGAGTACCGCTGCCAACCCCAGGATATAACAACCCGACATGCGCCATTCGTGGCTATAGTCCTTGAATGCCAGGCCCAAGACCTGTAAGCCCTGCGTCATGCAGATCAATCCCGAAACGTCGATTCGATGATCTTTCCGCCCTCGCGCTCGCGCGACTCCTGGTGCAGGCTGCGAAACTGGAGCTTGTAGACCTGCGCCCAGTCATGGCTCGCGGTAATAATCGTAACACCCAGTTCCTTCACGAGGTCCATCACGGCGCCCATGATCTTGCGCGCCGTGATGGGATCGAGGGATGAGGTGGGCTCATCGGCGATGACGATGGAGGGCCGGTGCGCCAGCGCCCGGGCAAAGGCCACGCGCTGGCGCTCGCCGGCCGACAGCAATCCCGGTAATTTATCCAGATGACGATGGATCCCCAGGACCTTGGTCAGGTGCTCCACGCCGCTGTCCGGGGTCAGACCGAGCAGGTGGCGCGAGAGATTGATGTTCTCCCGCACCGAGAGGTAGGGTAGCAGGCCACCGGTCTGCAGCACGTAGCCGATATGGCCTTTGCGCAGGTCCGCCAGGCGGTTCTGGTTACACTGTTTCCAGGCGGCGGCGATATCGTTGGTTCGGCCGCGCCGCGGGATGAAGGTGAAGCGTTCGGCGCGATCGGGACGCAGCACCATGGCCAGCAGATCGAGCAGGGTACTCTTGCCCGATCCGCTGTAGCCGACCAGGGCGATCGCCTCCCGATCCTTGATTTGCAGCGATGGAACCACCAGCCTGAAGCCGACACCCTCCGCGACGCGGTCCTTGACCACGCCTTTCAACAGGTAAATCGCACTCAAGGCAACATATCGAGCGACACGGCGAACACCGAGTCGCCGCTCACGGGTCCGCCGTCCAGAGACACCCACAGATCGGTATGGTCGTGCAAGGCCTGGTAGTAACTCACCTTACTCTCCAGCTTGAATACGAAGGCGAGTTGTTGCTCCGCCGGCCATTCCTCCCAGTCTTCCAGCGACAGACCGGTGACCTCGCTGAGATAGGGCAGCCCGTCCACGTACTCGCTGACGTAGCCTAGCTCGCTCAGGCTGCCGCCGTCCGGCGTTTCGTTCCCGTCTTCACCATCCACGGAACTTCGGCTCAGCTTGGCCGCCATGCGCTTGAGCTCGTGCAGGAACTTGCCCGGCGACAAGACCCCCTCCTCCGCCAGCTCCAAGGCCTGTTGCAGGCCGTTGCGCAGATCGCTCAACTGGTCGCGGCTCATCAGCACGCGCACGTCGATGGAGCGTTTCTTGGGGTCGCTCAGGTCCCGATCGACCAGCCAGCCGTCGAAGACCCGTGGGGGCTTCTGGCCGCGGGTCTTTTCCAAATACCGCATTTGCAAGGCATATCCGAGCCGCGCCACCTTGCTGCGCAAGACCTCGATCTCGTCCTCGCCGGCCTGCGCCTCCTCCACCGGTTCGGGCAGGATCCCTTGGGCGACCTTGGCGACCTGCTCGGTGATCTGCGTCGATAACAGTTCCAGGGCGCGGCCCAGCTCGTCCACCTCGCCGAGCTTAACGCCGTAGTACAGGTCCCCTACACCGGGATAATCGGACAGACCACGGTATTGACGCTCGGCACTCCCGTGATTGAAGGCACCCTTGGGCGTACGCAGATGCAAGGCCCAGATCGCTACCCCTTGCTCCAAGGCCATGCGGCGCACTGCCTTGCTGCTCAGACCGGTGCTGGAGCGCGGGTCATCGGCTTCGCGACCGCCGGCATCGGTGATCAGCACGATGTGACGCGCGTCGAAATCCTGCCACGGGTTGTTTTCCAGGGCCGATTTGATCCCGGCCAGGCTGTCCTCGACGAAGTCCTCGTTCGACACGTCGGCCGGTGCCAGTGTATCGACCTCTTGAAAAAACGCCTGCGGATCGCCGCCTTTATCCAGGGTCACATAGTCGCGCGTCACGTAGTCCGATTCCAGCCCTGAGCCCACGGCGTCGCGGAAGGCGGTGAGGCCGAAGCTCACCTTGTCCCGCAGGCCGGCGGCGTCGATGCTGTCATAGACGCGGTGTACCACCTCGCGCATGCGATCGATGTAAGGGCGCATGGACTGCGTCGCATCGACCACGAACACGATCGCGCTGCGATAGGTGCCGCCGGTACGCCGCGGCGCGGGCTGAGCGGCCGGAGCAGGGTCATTGCTCGCGGCACCCAAGGGCACGGAAGCGACTTGCAGCAGGCGCCCGCGCTCGGCACCGACGTAGACCTCCTGGTATCGCTTGATCGGTACCAGATAAAAATCCTTCTCGATGTCGATACGCCCCGGCGGCTGGATGGCGATGACCGGGGAGTTCTCCGAATGCTTATCCTGCACCGCTTCCGCGTAATAACGCTTATAGGTCGTGAGATCGTTGCGTTCGACCAGGTCCTTCAGGGAGTCGAGGTCGCGAAACAGCAAAACGCGCTCGACATCCTTGGGATCGCGAAAGGTCACGGTGAGGGCCTGATTCCAGGGGATGGTCTGGCGGGCGGGCAACCAAACGGGCGAGGACCCGTGCGTATCGATCCCGACCCGCAGCCATTCCTGCTGGCCTTTGGTCTTGCGCTCGTAGACGTACAGCATGGTGAACGGCACCACCTCCTGGCTCTCGGCCGATTCCTCCGGCTCTGCAAACAAGCGGCTGCCGGGATTGGCCAGCACCCGTTGATACAGCGTCTTCTTGCCTTCCATCAATAGCGGTCTAAGCGGCGATTCCGGGGCGGCATGCACGCCCGCGGACGCGAACCAAACGCTCAACAACACCAGGGACCGAAGGCGATATCGCATATTATTCATTTGGGGAGGTGTCGAGTGCACCCCGCGTCCGTGGCCGCGGACCGGAGCGAACGGAGTCATTGTTCAGTTGCTTGTGATTCCCGCTTCGTCGCTCGCGTCTAAAGGCTCATCGGATAGTCGTAGTGCTTAGAAATTCCTATCCATCAACGCCAGCCTAAGAGCATGCGTTGCGCATCGAGATCGCCGCCGCTTGCCCGCTCCTCCAGCCAGCGTCGTAATGCCTGTTGACGTTTGGTCGCGCGTTTTACGCCTTTTTCCGCGGCCACCCGATACCATTTCGCCGCCTGCAAGGGATCCGGAGCGCCGAGCAGGCTCTTGTCCTTGTCGAAATGCAGCGGATCGTAGATCTCGGCCAACGTGAAGGCCGCCTGCGCGTGCCCCTGGCGCGCAGCGAATAGATACAGCAAGTGGGCGTCCGCGCGCCGCCCGTCTTTCAGCATGCGCTCGGCACCCTGCACGGCCTCCCCCAGCGCGTCGCCTCCCGGGTCCTGCTTGCGCAGCGATGCGATGAGCGCACGCGCCTCATCGCCGGGCCGGCCCGCTTGCGGGGTTTCTACGACCCGGCCCCTCGGCGTCGGCCTCGCCGCCACTGCCGGCTTGTCCGCGCGCTCGGTGGCCGTCTCCGGGGACTCTCGCCCGCCCCAGATAATGAAGACGGCTATGCCGAGCGTTACCGCCATCGCCAGCCACACGAGCGGGTGCCGCAGCACCGAGCGGGGCCGAAACGGCTGCGATTCTTTGAATATCGCCTGCGGTGGACGCATGCGTTACCGGCCTTTCATCGTCGGAGTGCTATACAGGATGCCGATCGACACGACTATGCTTAAGGTCATACGCGAAGGATTTTTTTGCCCGTAGAACGCTTGTGATTTAACGGCCAACCCGCGCTAGCCACCGAAAGATAAGGTATTTTCCGGCCCGCGGCAAACGGCGGGTCTCTAAGATCAAGCGCCGATCACATTATCGAGCTTGGCCGCGCAGATGAAATCATTCTCGGAGAGGCCCGCAATGGCGTGGGTCGTATATCGCACCGCACACTCGCGGTAGCTCACCGTAAGGACCGGGTGATGGTCTTCACGATGGGCGATCCAAGCGAGGGCATTGACAAAGGCCATGGTCTCGTAAAAATCGTTGAATCGGTAGGTCTTGGTGATCGATGCCGCGTCCTCACCCAAGGCCCAACCCGGCACCTGCCCCAGCCAAGCGCGCGCCTGGCTTGCATCGAAGCGCTGTACGCCCCCTTCGCAGGGCTTGCAGCGCCGTCCCGCTAGATTCTCCATACGAGCTACCCCTGACTTGCCTTCTCCGGTCGCGACGATTATAAGCCCATTCGTGGAAACCTCTAGGAATGGAAAACCCCCTTTTCCCTCCAGGAGCCGATGCGGTCACTATGACTGAGCCCGCCGATCTAGCGGCGCGCATTGTCGACCAGGCCATCGCCCTGGCCGAGTCCGGCACCTGGGAATCGGTGCGGCTCTTTGATGTCGCCGCGGGCCTGGGCGTTACCCTGGATGAGGTCCGCGTACATTTTCGCGAGAAAGAGGCGCTGGTCGAGGCCTGGTTCGATCGCGCCGATCGCGCCCTGTTGCAAGCGGCGGCGCGCCCCGATTTTCTCGCGCTCGATACCCGCCAGCGCCTGCATAGCGCCATCATGTGCTGGCTCGACGCGCTGGCTGCACACCGGCGCGTGACCCGCCAGATGATCCTCGGCAAGCTCGAACCCGGCCACTTGCACGTACAGATCCCCGTGGTGCTGCGCGTCAGCCGCACCGTCCAATGGATCCGCGAGGCGGCGCAGCGCGATACGGCCACTGTGCGCCGCACCTTCGAGGAGATCGGGACTACCAGCATTTATCTAGCGACGTTCGGCTATTGGATGAGCGATGATTCCCCGGGCTCCCGCGATACCCGCCAATTCCTTGATCGGCTACTGGGACTTGCCGAGCGCACGGCACACACGATCTTCGGCCCGGCATCGCGGCGCGCGGCGCGCAGCCCACCGGCCCCGGTTCGAACGCCACCGTCCTAGGAGACTCGCCATCGGGTCGATGCCATGCATTGGCGGACCCGCGCCGAAATCCGTAGAATCCTGTCCCGGCCGACAGGGTGTTCGGTCCGGGTCGGCCGCAATTCAATCCAAGAGACCCGTAAGAATCAGGATTTTCGTTCTAACGCACGGCGTGACACCTTCGATAAGCGCGGTTAATTCCAACCGTGGTGATATCGGGAAGGTGTCGCCACGCCGCAATCGGGTAATACGAGCATCTTTCGAGGTTCCCGCAACACCATGGCGTGCATCACAGGCTGTGCTCGACGGAGCGTGCGTATTATGGGTCGCCTGGCGCCGGGGCGCGATCGATGAGGATCCTGATGATGACCAATACCTTCACGCCGCACGTCGGCGGCGTGGCGCGCAGCGTGCAGAGTTTTACCGAGGCCTTTCGGCGCGCGGGCCATGAGGTGCTGGTCGCCGCCCCGCTGTTCAAAGGGGTACCGGCAAGCGAGCCGGGCGTCATCCGTTTTCCGGCCTTCCGGAACTTCAACGGCAGTTCCTTCGCCATCCCGATGCCTGAGCCGCTGCGTCTGGTCGCGGCACTGAAACCGTTTCAGCCGCAGGTCGTGCATTCCCATCACCCCTTCCTGCTGGGCGGTACGGCCCTGCGGGTGGCGGCCGCCCGCGGCCTGCCCTTGGTCTTTACCCATCACACCTTTTTTGACCAGTACACCCATTACCTGCCGGGTGATTCCCCGGCCATGCGGCGCTTCGCGCAGGACTTCGTTACGGGCTACTGCAATCTCTGCGACGCGGTGATTGCGCCCAGCAAGACCGTCGCGGATTTGCTGCGGAGCCGCGATGTCCATCGGCCCATACGCGTCATCCCCACCGGCATCGATACACGATCGTTCAAACCAGGCGATCGGCGGGCGGCGAGAGAGAGGCTCGGGATCCCGAGCGACGCGTGGGTCGTGGGGCATGTCGGACGCTTGGTCCTGGAGAAGAACCTGCTGTTCCTGGCCGACGCGGTTGCCCGTTTCCTACTCAGGCAGCGCAGTGCCTACTTCCTCCTGGTCGGTGACGGGCCGCTCAAGGCGCCGATCGCGGCCGTGTTTGAATCCGCTGGTCTCGCCGCGCGTTTCCGTGCGGCCGGCGTCTTGGAAAACGCGCCGCTCGCCGACGCCTATCGGGCGATGGATGCCTTCGCCTTTGCTTCGCATACCGAGACGCAAGGGATGGTGCTGCTCGAGGCCATGGCCACGGGTGTGCCGGTGGTCGCGGTGGCGGCCAGCGGCGTACGCGAGCTGGTGCGCGATGGCTACAACGGCCGGCTGCTCAAGCGCGATGATCCGGCCTGCTTCGCGGCAGCGCTGGAGGCGTTGGCACGGCAGACGACCGAGGCCAGGGAGGCGATGCGCAACCAATCGCAAGCCACGGCCGACGCATTGGACATCCGGGTCACGGCCGCCCAGACCTTGGATTTGTATGACGCGTTGACGCAACTCGCTCCATCCAGTAAGCGCTTGCGCGCCAGTCCGTGGGCCGCGGCCTTCCGGCGCCTGCGTGGGGAATGGCAGTTGTTTCGCAACGTGATGAAGGCGGCCGGCGAGTCGCTGCGCCCGAGCCTGTTGCTGGAAGTAGAAGTGGCGTCGGCCGCGCCCGCTCCTGCGTCGGACGGGAAAGGCATTAAGCTGTCGCGGGTGAGGACGGAGCGCAAACATCGGCTACTTGGCTGGGTCTGGGCTTGGTTACTGCGCGTGCAGTCTGCTACCTGGCGCAAGCGCCAAGAGGGTTTGGAGGCGCTCGATGCGCTGCTGGCCGAGCGGCGCAAGGTCCTGTTCTGTTTCTGGCATGGCCGTTACCTGCCGCTCTTCGCCCTGTTGCGTGGCCGGCCGGCCTGTGTGTTTACCAGCCAATCGGACCGCGGCCGCGTGATTGCGGAGATCTGTCGCAATTTCGGCTACGGCTGTGTGCTGGTGCCGGCGCGCAATCAAGGCCAGGCCTATGAACTGATGCAACGCGCCTTGGAGCAGCATCAAAACGGGGGAATCGCGGTCGATGGCCCTCTAGGACCCTTCCACCGCGTCAAACGCGGTGCCATCAAGCTCGCCTCCGAGCTCGGCTATATCGTGGTTCCGGCCTCGGCGACCGCACGCCGCAAACGAGTCATCGTCAAACGCTGGGACCGTATGGAATTCCCCGGCTGGTTTACGCACGTCGGATTGGCCATCGGCACGCCGATGGAGATCCCCGAACACCTGAGTGTCGAGGACACGCAGCGCTGGGCCGCACGCGTGCGTACCGCCTTGGAGCAGCTCGACCAACGCGCCGAGGCGCTGGCCGGTATCGTCGCCGAGCCGGACCAGCTGCGACAACCCGATCCCGAGACCCGGCACTCGGCCTGATTGGAACCCTGCGCCGGCCCATGCAAGACACCGTAACCGAGCGGGCCGATACGGACCTGGGGAGCGCCCCGGCGCAGGCGGCTCGCGCGGCGCCCGCAGCGCAACGGCTGCCGGCCAAGACGCTGGCGATTTACAGCCTGCCGTACATGTCGTACTGGATCGTGGCCTTACCGTTGACCCTCTTCGTCCCCTCGTATTATGCGGACGAGCTGGGTATACCGCTGGCCGCGGTCGGCGCCGCGATTGCCGGCTCCCGCTTGGTCGACGTGATCACCGATCCGTTCATCGGCTACCTGAGCGATCGCAGCCGTAGCCCCTGGGGACGCCGTAAACCCTGGATCGCGGCCGGTACGCCTTTGCTCATGCTGTCCGTTTGGATGGTCCTGGTGCCGGGACCCGCGGCCTCGTTCGGCTATCTCTTGCTCTGGACGACGCTCTTATATCTCGGTTTCACCCTGGTCGATCTCTCCTACAAGGCCTGGGGCGCGGAGCTTTCCGGCGATTATTCGGAACGCTCCCGCGTGACCGGATGGCGCGAGGGATTCGGTTTCGGCGGCCAATTGCTCTTCGTGGCCTTGGTATTGATCATGGAGCGCTTAGGCTATACCCACATCGAAGAGCAGATGCAGGTGATCGCCGCCACCGTGCTGGTAACCCTGCCCCCGTTGCTCGTATGGGCGTTCCGCACGGTCGATGACCCACCCGCGGAACAGCTCGCCGGAGAACCGGTGATCGGCATCGAGGGCCTGCGGATCCTCGCCTGCAACCCGGCCTTTATCCGAATTATCGCCGCTGTCATCCTGTTTGTCTCGGGCATCGTGATCCAGGCCACTCTACACCGGCTGGTGATGACCTACGTAACCGACAGCCCCGGGATCTTTGTCACCATGCTCCTGCTGGAAAACGTCGTTACCATCGCGGCCGTGCCGCTCGGCCTGCACGTCTCCTACCGCATGGATAAACACCGGGCGCTGGCGCTGGCGGCGCTCTGGGCCGGACTGTGGAGCCTTCCCCTGCCCCTCATCGGGGCGGGGGATGGCTGGTGGCTGGTGGGCCTCCTGGTGATCCGCGGCGCGAGCTTCGCGACCATCCTGTTCTTGGCCAACTCCATCGCCGCGGACGTAGTCGATCAAGACACCGTGGACTCCGGGCGTCAACGCACCGGTCTGTTCTTCGCCCTCTGGGCGATGATATACAAGCTCGCGATCGCGGTGGGCGTGTTGCTAGCGACGGTCCTACCTTCCTGGTTCGGTTTCGAGCCATCCCAGGGCGGGCTCAGCGACAGCGCGGAACAGGCCTTGATGTTGATCTACGGATGGCTGCCCAGCCTATTGATGGGACTCAGTGCCCTGTGCCTGTGGAGCTTCCCGATCGACGCCGCCCGCCAACAGGCCCTGCGGGCCCTGATTGCGCAACGCGTGATCGGTAAACGCTGATCGACCTTGGTTGACCCTGCCGGAAGCCGTCAGTACCATTAAACTCTGCTTTATTCCCCGGTAGCTCAGTCGGTAGAGCGGGTGACTGTTAATCACTAGGTCGGCGGTTCGAGTCCGTCCCGGGGAGCCAAATCCGCCGCCCCGGATATGATTTTCATGCGCTCCCCCATGGCACCCGTTGGGCTGGCTTAGGGCACGGTACCGCCGCCGGTTTTTAAAGATCCTGCCTGCCTCGCCGATGTCTTGCCACAGCGGGACGGGGTGCGGGAACCCCCTTGGAGGCGAGCCTGAGCCAACTCGCGTTTTGAGTTAGGCATTCTACTTACGCCATATCCAGCGTTTTCCCCACCGCAAGCCTATTCGCGACCGATACCGTTGGGCGTCTGGTCGCAGTACGACAGTTCAACCGGTACAAGAGCCGGCGGCCGGCCGCTCTATGCAGGAGACAGATATAGATGCAAAAAGAAAATGAGCTGGCAGGGTTTAAGGTCCTGGTCACCGATGACAGTAACACCATACGCCGTAGTGCCGAGATCTTTCTCAAGGCCTCCGGCTGCGGGGTGATCCTGGCCGAGGATGGCTTTGACGCCCTGGCCAAGGTCGCCGAGCACGAGCCGGATATGGTCTTTGTCGATGTAATGATGCCACGTCTAGACGGCTATCAGACCTGCGCGCTGATCAAGCGAAACAAGCGCTACTCCGACACGCCGGTCGTGATGTTATCCGGTCAGGACGGGGTGTTTGACCGGGCACGTGGATGCCTGGCGGGTGCCGATGAATACCTGACCAAGCCGTTTACCAAGGAGGGTCTGTTGGGTGCGATCCGCAGGCATTGCGCTCAAGCTAGCAATTAACCCGTCGATTAGGAGATTTATCATGCCGATAAGCAGAGTTTTGGTCGTAGACGATTCACCCACCGAGCGCCACCTGATCAACGAGATCCTGGTCAAGGGCGGCTTTCAGGTGTCGATGGCGGACAACGGCGAGGACGGCGTCGCCAAGGCCAAGCAGTTGAAGCCGGACCTGGTCATCATGGACATCGTCATGCCCGGCATGAACGGCTTTCAGGCCACGCGCACCATCACCACCGACGCCGAGACCAAACACATCCCCGTCATCATCTGCACCACCAAGGGTCAGCAGACCGACAAGATGTGGGGCATGAGGCAGGGTGCCAAGGACTATGTCGTGAAGCCCGTGGTGGGTGACGAACTGCTCGGCAAGATCAAGATGCTGGGCTAAGCCATGGCGATCGATCTCGTCCGCTTTCAAGAAGACCTGATCTCGCGGATCCGGGCCGTGGAAGACGCGGCCCCGGTCATCCCCTGGTTAGGCGTTCAAACCGGAGGTCAGCATTGGCTGGTGGAGGTCGGGTCACTGACCGAGGTGCTGCCGGTGCCATCCCTATTGAATGTCCCGCACACCGTATCGTGGTTCGCGGGGATCGCCAATATCCGCGGCAACCTTTATAGCATCGCCGATCTCACGGCATTCCTCCGCCGCGGGGGGAAAGAACGCGGCGCGAGCGCACGGGTTCTATTGCTGCGCAGCGCGTTGCGCTGCGGCCTCATCGTCGACAATGTACTCGGCCTCTACAATCCGGCGCAGTGGACCTTGAAGAACGAGCGCTCCACTACCCTGGTCATGGCCGAATACCTGGACAACCAGTCGGTGCTGTGGCGGGCATTGGACCTACCGGCACTGGAAAAACACACCAGCTTCCTCTCCGTCGCCGCCTGACCAACCATGAATGCACCCGTCATTGACTTTACTTGGAATGTATCGACCGTATTCCGAATCATGCAGAGGCTGCTCGGCGTCAGCGGCAGGACCTGCGACGGAACGCCTGGTTTAACGTCTAACACGCGAGTAACTAGAGCGCTCTGAAATTCTTGGCACTTCGATACATGCCCTGTCCCTTCGGAGGCCGATGCATCGGTGTCTGAAGCGCGGGTGAATGCATCGATGCGATTTCATTCGACAATAGGTACATGAGCACCCAATACTAAGGGGTAAACGCATGACGAGCATCGCAGGAGACGTCGATCGCGCCGGACTGGCGGCGCTGGAACCTCAGGTGCGTGCTGCGCTGGCGAGCGCGCACAGCGACGTGAGCCGGTGGGCGGATGAGCCCGGCTCCGGCGCGCAGATCGATAAAGCGATGCTGCATTTGCAGGAGGCGCGCGGGGCATTGCGCCTGGCGGGTCTCGCCGGTGCCGCCCATTATATCGGTGCCATCGCGGCGCTCGTCGAGGCCTTGAAGAAAGGTGAAGTGCCGCCGCAGCCCATGGTGCTCGCGCTGCTCGATCGCGCCGGCACGACCCTGTCACGTTACCTCATGCGGGTCATTCGCGGCGAGGCCGATGTCCCCTTGCGCTTATGGCCCACCTACAAGGTCTTGCGCCTGACGGCGGGGGCCGGCGCGGTCTCCGAGGTCGAGCTGTTCTATCCGAAACTGGACGGGTGGCCGGAGGTTTCCATCGCGCCCCCAAGCGGTGATGCAACTGCGCGGGCCGGGCAAATCAAGGTACAGCGCGCGCGTCTGCAAAAGGGTCTGGTGCTATGGCTGACCAAGCAGGACCTGGAGCAAGGGCTTAGCGAGGTCCAGGCAGCGATCCTGGAGGCGGAGAAGCTCGCTGGGCACGAGGACGAGTGGCGGCTCTGGCGTGTCGGCGCCGCGT